>JAUWOP010000003.1 GCA_030612045.1 Chloroflexota bacterium
CCAAATTGTCATTTTTTTGGACGGGGGCGCCCCTAGGGCCCCCCCCCTTCTTAATCCCCCCACTATTAACCTTTCACCGAAGCAGTGAAGGTGACCACAATGTGGTAAACATGACCACCCTCGAGAACATCATCGGTATAGTTAATGTCCTGGTTAAAGGTGGTGGTTATGCCAGTACCAACACTATAGTCGCCATTAACCTGGTTAGAGGCATAGAGGTTTAAGTCTGCGGCGGTGAGAGTTACATACCCCTCCGCGCCAACTTTTATCTTCAGGGCATTGGCCATCTCATTGCCAGAGGCGACATAGCCTGAGCCATCCCACTCACCCATCTTGCCGGCGGCGTAGCCAGCAGTTAATTTCGCCGAATCGGCATCTTTCACTGCTACATTCCAGGCGGTGTTGCACTGGATTTCCAGCCCATTAGCGCCCTCTTTCGCTTGGGTGTTACCATTAGCGGCGAAACTGGTGAGCGACCAACTGGTGACAGCCACCGGAGCATCAATGGTGATGGTCGGCACCGGATTGGCATCAAGAGTGGTAGTGCCAGAGACCGGGTCAGCAATGTTCACCGTGTCTGAACCAGAGTCCGAACCACTGGTAACTGAGGTAGTATACACCTCAGCAGTGCTTGGGTTGGCGATCAGGTTTACACCAGAATCAGCATTAGTACCAATTTGTATCTCTACAGCGGCGGTGGTGGCATTTAATAACTCTTCACTATACGGTGTGAAGGTTACCGTCCCGCTACCCGTATTGATTGTACAGAGAATACTACCTGCCGTTGTAGTGTCTACCAAAGTCTTCTCTGACTCACCAATTTTGAGGTCAACATCGGTATAAACGACATCAGTTAGATTGAAACCCGTATCAAAGGTAACCACTATTGTTTGATCAGCCGACCACTCAGTTGTCTGTGTCCAAGTAATGGTGTGATTGGCATCCGCGCTCGTTTGCGGAGTGCTCACTGTATCGGTGACGGTTACCGCTTCGGCAAACACTGTGCTCACCGGGAAAAGCACCAGCAGCAGGCTGAGAACAATACCAATTCCAGTAATCTTCCAAAGTTTTTTCATTGTCTACTTTCCAGGGAACCCCAGGCATAGTCCCCAAAAAGCTGGCTAGCTTTTTGGGGACTATAAATATAAATTTGTTTTTCATTTTTCTCCCCTCTCTGGTTTTAATGCTATGTAACGTAGTAACATATTGTTGGTGAGCTGTCAAGGTCCTGTGCTCTTTGCGGACGAAATAGAAATCGCCCTCTACGGGAGACCTCCCGAAGAAGGGCGATTCACTGAACTATTAGAAGCAGATAGCCCACGCTTTCCGCCGTTAGCCTGGTGGTTCAGATACGAAAAAAGCTCCCCGAGCAGGACTCGAACCTGCAACCTGGCGGTTAACAGCCGCCCGCTCTACCATTGAGCTATCGGGGAACGCTCGACCCCTCCGTTGGCAGGAGGGCAATCTCTAGCTAGTCTTACCTATATCATCCCTCTCCTATCCACTTAGGATAAACTCCGCGAAGGGTCTCTGAGATTCTTCGTCGCTTCGCTCCTCAGAATGACATTGGGTGAACGGTTACCGTAAATTATACCAGCATCGTAGCCACGACACAATCACTTGGAAATAGACCTATATCTATTGTAACTACACAGCCACAGAGCACACTGAGTAGCAGAAATTCCAATGGCCAAATCTCAATTTCCAAATAATAACCAAATTCCAATAATCAAACCCTGGTGGTTCCCTGTTTGAGATTTTGGAAAGAGGAGTAATCCCCCTAAATCCCCCTTTTCTAAAGGGGGACTAAAGGGGATTTGTGATTTCAAGTTCTCGTTCATTTTCTCGGAGTCCTCTGTGAGCTCTGTGGCTTACCATAGTCGTTGAACGGCTGCGCTGCTGGTTTCGGTTGTCGTTGAACGGTTACCGTCTATGAGCCTCGCAACCGTGGACCGTCCATCGTTCCCCCGTGGCGATCTGCGCAACCCTTCACACTTTCCTCTGTGGCTATCAATTGCCAGTTGAGTAGTTACTATCTATTTACCCTCATAGCCTGTCCATGTTAGAATAGACTTGTGAGTGTGGGCTATGATTATTCACCATGGTGAGCATTTGCGGTAGATTTAAAAAGGGGGCTAATTATGCCCGTATATGAATATCGATGTGACAACTGTAGGCGAGTAACCTCTTTATATGTCAGGGGATTTTCTAGTGAGCCCACACCCGTATGTAGCTATTGTGGTGCTACTGAGCTTAGCCGAATGGTCTCCAGGTTTACTGTCAATAAGACTGAGAAGGATAGGTATGAAGATATCCTGAATGACTCCCAACTGGTAAAAGGTATGATGTATAATGACCCCCGTGCTATGGCGGAGTGGTCGAAGAGGTTAGAGGGTACCGAAGATATAGGTCCTGAATATCAGGAGATGATGGAGAAATTGGAAAGAGGCGAAGACTACGGGAAGGTAATAACCGAGATGCAGGATAAGGAGTTGGGTTCTCCCGAACCACCAGCATCTTCTGAGGAGTAAACTATTACAAGGAACTCAAATAGTGAATTAAATCTCTCTGCGTATTCTGTGGTAAAGTTATATGCCAGTATATGAGTTTGAGTGTAAGTCATGCCATTATAGGGCAAATATGCTTGTCAGGTGTATCGGAGCATCATTCTCACCTGTATGCCCCTACTGCGGCAGCAAGGAATTGACCCGTCTTGTCTCCAGTTTTGCTTATCACAGGTCATTTGAATCGGGGGACTCTGATAATCAGGGTCCCGACTATTATAAAGACCCTCGTAATATCGGTAGATGGACAGAAAAGAGGTTTCGGGAGATGGGCACTGAAATGCCACCGGAGATTCGGGAGACAATTCAAGCATCCAGAGAAGGGGAGATGCCCTCAGCAGTGAAGGACCTCCAGCCCAATGTAACAGAGATATGATGGAGGTAATACGCCTTATAGACGCTAACCTCGACCGCATTGGGGAAGGTCTAAGGGTGCTCGAAGATATATCGCGCTTCATCCTTGATGACTCTGAACTTTGTGGACAGATAAAGACTCTGCGTCATGAGCTGGTAAAGGGTACTCCCGGTTTGCAAACATCTCTTGTTCTCGCCAGGAGAGTGGGGGATGATGTAGGTCCCCATCTGGAAATTCCTCTAGATAATCAACGGGAAGACCTCCAGGCAGTAGTAATAGCTAATGCCAGGAGGGTTCAGGAATCTCTCAGGGTAATAGAAGAGTTTGCCAAGCTTCCCTTTACTCCTCTCGGAGTATCTCCAACAAAATTAGAGCAGTCCCGATTCACTATCTATGAGCTGGAGCAGAGATTAGTGACTCGGCTGCTGCGACAGGAGAAGGTGAAGGGATTAGCAGGGCTTTATGCTATCTTAGATATTTCCAGCCTCCAGGAGCAAGACCCCATTACTGCCGCTTATGAAATCATTCAGGGTGGAGTAACCACGCTCCAGTTGCGAGATAAGCAATCTACCAGGGCTGAATTGCTGAGGCTGGCGCAGCACCTTAGAGAGTTATGCCACCAAAATGGGGTAGTGTTCCTCATAAACGACTATGTGGATGTAGCACTTGCAGCTCAGGCAGATGGAGTTCACCTGGGACAAAGAGACTTACCTGTCTCGGAGGTACGCCGTCTGCTGCCGCTTGATAAAGTCATTGGTTGTTCTGTAACTACGGTGTCACAGGCGCAGCAAGCACAGGTAGAAGGTGCCGATTATATCGCAGTAGGTGCTATCTACCCTACTAAATCCAAAAAGGACTTCAAGCTTGTAGGTATAGAAGGGCTTATCGATGTCAGTAAGAGTACCTCTTTACCTGTTATAGCCATTGGTGGTGCCAATCTGAGTAATGTAGAGGAGATTATGAAGGCAGGTGCCACAGGCATAGCTGCCATCAGTGCTATTCTCAGTGCAGCAGATAGAAAGAGTGCTACCCAACAGCTTATTGCCAGAATAGAGCAGATTCGGAAATCGATAGAATCACTAAGTCCAGAGTCCTGACTCTAGAATAAAGACTCAGGGTTGCAGTGCTATTTTGATGCCTGCTTTCAGTGAGTCTAGACTGACAAGCTCAATAGGTGTCTCGGTGTTAATGTTGTTCCTGGATACTGAGGGGATGAGACATCGAGTGAATCCTTGCCGTGATGCCTCAGAGACTCTTCTTTCCAATTGGGACACACCCCTAATTTCACCAGTCAGTCCTACCTCACCGATTGCCACCAGATTGGGGTGTATCCTCTGGTCATAGAAGCTAGAGGCAATAGCAAGAGCAGTAGCGAGGTCAGCGGCTGGTTCATTAATCTTCAATCCGCCTGTAACATTCACGGTGACATCTTGATTGTATAGACGTAGCCCGGCTCGTTTGGTAAGAACAGCAATAATGAGATGAAGACGGTTAATGTCTATACCATTAGTTGTTCGCCGTGGTAGCCCAAAGTTGGTGGTAGTAGTTAGTGCCTGAATTTCTACCAGCAGAGGACGAGTACCTTCGATAACAGGAGCTATGGCTGAGCCACTGGTATTATCAGGGCACTGTGGCAGGAAAAAGCGGGAAGCATCTTGTACCTCAAAAAGTCCCTTCTCTTGCATTTCAAAAATGCCAACCTCATTAGTAGAACCGAAACGGTTTTTCACCCCTCGGAGGATTCTGTAGGTGCTGGAGTTTTCTCCCTCCATATACAGCACTACATCTACGATATGTTCCAGGACCTTGGGACCGGCAATAGCACCTTCTTTAGTCACATGACCAGTAATAAGAAGAGGAATACCGGATGCCTTAGCCCAATGCATTAGCTTCAGGGTAGATTCCCTTATTTGAGTGATGCTTCCTGGTGCACCCGTAACACCTTCCAAGCAGACTGTCTGAATAGAGTCAATTACACCCAGACGAGGGGATATTGCCTCCATCTTCTGCAGGATAAGGTCAAGGTCAGTTTCACAGATAAGGTGTAAACCATCACCCTTGATACCAAGACGGTCGGCTCTTAGCCTTATTTGGTAAAGAGATTCCTCACCTGATATATAAGCAACTCTATTTTCACAGGAGGCGATAGTTGCTGAGATTTGGAGCAGTAGAGTTGACTTACCAATCCCGGGGTCGCCGCTGAGAAGCGACAAAGAGCCAGGTACTATTCCACCCCCCAGCACACGATTGAATTCATTACAGGTAGTAGCAAGGCGAGGCATATCCTTCGTGGTTACCTGGGAGAGTTCAAGTGATGTCTTACTTAGCTCTGTGAGCAGGTCTTTGTCTCTTGTGATAGGTTTAGGTGTAACTGCCTGAAAAGAGTTCCATTCCTGGCAATCAGGACAACGCCCCAGCCACTTAGGGCTTTCTTTACCACACTGCTGGCAAATATAAATTACCTTTGACTGGGACCTGCTCACCTTCTCTGCCATTAGTCGAGAGAAGCAACAAATACTAACTCTCGGCTACCTAAGGGGTTTTATAACTGGCTATAATTTATTCAGGGGTCAGGGGCCAGTGGCAGCTTCTACCAGGGTTGATGAAGTTATCTCAATCTCATCACCCTTACGATCCAGACGAACAGTACCTCCAGGTTGGAATTCACCTCGGAGCAGCTTTTCGGCAAGCTGGTCTTCTACCATGGCCTGGATTGTGCGGCGTAATGGTCGGGCACCAAAAGTCTTGTCATATCCCTTTTCACAGAGTAGCTCCTTAGCTTCCTCTGTTACTTCCAGGTTCATTCCCCTTTCCAGCAATTGCGACCTTATAGGCCGTAGCATCAGGTTAACAATCTGATATATCTGCTCCCTGGTAAGGTAATGAAATACGACTACACCATCAATACGGTTAAGAAACTCAGGTCGGAAGACCTTTTTCACTTGCTCAAGGACTTTTCCCTTCATCCGTTCATAAGATTGCTCCTGCGTCTTTACTTCATCAGCCCGGCTAGCAAAGCCCACAGCAGCATCCTTCTTAATAAGCTCAGCCCCTATATTACTGGTCATAATGATGATGCAATTACGGAAATCAACCTTCCGTCCCTTGGCATCAGTTAAGTGACCATCATCAAATATCTGAAGCAGTATATTGAACACATCAGGATGTGCTTTCTCAATCTCGTCCAGGAGGATACAGCTATAAGATTTGCGTCTTACTGCCTCAGTAAGTTGCCCTCCTTCGTCATAGCCGATATATCCCGGTGGTGCACCTACCAAGCGAGCCACAGTATGCTTTTCCATGAATTCTGACATATCCAGCCGAATAAGGTCTCCCTCATCACCAAACATAAACTCTGCCAGTGCTTTGGCGACCTCTGTTTTCCCTACACCTGTTGGTCCGAGGAAGATGAAACATCCAGTAGGGCGACGAGGATCCTTAACCCCAGCTCGGGCACGTCTCATAGCCTTTGATATAATAGTAATCGCTTCATCCTGACCGACAATACGCTGGTGCATCACCTCCTCCATGTGAAGGAGTCGCTCCACCTCGTCTGCAGCAAGCTGGGAAACTGGTATCCCTGTCCACATACTTACCACTTCAGCGACATCATTCTCAGTTACCACAAGCTCACTCGCATTCGTCTCAGACTGATGAGTGATTTCCATCTCTTGCAATTTATCCACAAGGTGAAGCTCACGGTCTCTCAACTCTGCGGCATATTCATATGCTTGCTCATTAATGGCAGATTCCTTCTCTTTACGGACATGCTCTAAGACATTCCTGGCTTCATTGAGACCGATGGATCTACCTGATCGCGTGAGACGCACTCGCGAGGCAGCTTCATCTACCACATCTATTGCCTTATCTGGCAGGTAGCGGTCAGAAATGTATCGTGCTGCCAGATGTGTAGCAGATTGTACCGCCTCATCACTTATTATCAGGTGATGATGGTCTTCATAGCGGGATTTAATACCTTGCACGATTTCGATTGTCTCCTCAATGGTAGGTTCATTTACCATAATAGGCTGGAAACGGCGTTCCAAAGCAGCATCCCGTTCTACATACTTCTGGTAATCGCGGAGAGTGGTCGCTCCAATACATTGGAATTCCCCCCGAGCCAGAGGGGGTTTAAGGATATTCGCTGCATCAACAGCCCCTTCGGCTGCCCCTGCACCTATTAGGGTATGCATCTCATCAATGAAGAGAATGCAGTTGCCTGCTCCCCTGACCTCTTCGATTACTCGTTTTAGTCGCTCCTCGAATTCCCCACGGTACTTAGTGCCTGCCACGAGTGACCCTACATCAAGGTTTATTATTCGTTTCCCCTGGAGGGATTCAGGAGCTTCTCCTCCTACGATATAGTGTGCCAGACCTTCCACGACTGCTGTTTTGCCTACACCAGCGTGTCCTATCAATACTGGATTATTCTTAGTACGGCGACTGAGTATTTGGGTTAGCCGTTCAATTTCTTTCCTGCGGCCGATAACTGGGTCAAGCTTACCTGCCTTAGCCATATCGGTTAGATTACGCCCCAATTGGTCTAATATGGGGGTGCGAGAGGAGGTTCGACCCCCCGAAGGTGAACGCGTACTGCTTTGGCTGAGGAGGCGCATAATCTCTGTACGAGTCTGCTCTAGAGTAATTCCTAGACTTTCCAACACACCGGCAGCTATCCCTTCGCCTTCACGCAGCAGCCCCAAGAGCAGATGTTCAGTACCAATGTAAGTGTGATTAAGCTGACGGGCTTCATCCACTGCCAGTTCGATTGCCTTCTTTGAGCGTGGTGCAAGCCCAATCTCACCCTCTGTGGCTACCTTTTCCCCTTTTCCTATGATAAATTCTACTGCATTACGGACTTTAGTTGAGTCAGCTCCAAGGTTAGTGAGTGCTCTAGCCGCAATCCCTTCATTTTCACGAATCAGCCCCAGCAGGATATGCTCTGTTCCGATGTAGTTATGGTGAAGGTGATTCGCTTCCTCCTGCGCATATGTAAGAGCACGCCGTGCTCTGTCTGAAAACTTCTCAAATCTACTAACCATGATTAAGATTATTCTATCACATTTCAGTAAAAAGATAAAGCTCTAGTCTCTTCAGTCTCCACACTCTTTAGCATAAAAAGGGGCGATTGAAAGCACCCACTGCCCTCTATAACTTTTGGGGTAGAGAAACTCATGTGAGATACTGCGCAATCCAACACCAAAATATTATATAATGAGGGTTGAGCGACCAGTATGGAGGTATATTGAAGTGAGCGAGAAGCCTGAATTTTCCATGAATGAGTTTGCGGTTCTTGACTGCCCTGAAATTTTGCAAATTATCTTCTATCCAAGGAGGGACTCTTCTCCACAACCCAGTGTTGCCAATGCCACAGCCCGCCTCATCCCTGTAGGTGAAGGGATTTCTATTTCCTGCCGTTTTTATTCTGCTGATGAAACATCGCCCAACCTTTTGTTCTTTCATGGTAATGGAGAGATAGCCAGTGATTATGATGATGTCGCTCCACTTTTTACTCAAATGGGCATCAACTTCTTCGTAGCCGACTATAGAGGTTATGGTCTAAGCGGGGGGGAGCCGACACTTATTGATATGATAAAGGATGCTCATTCCATATTTGATGGCTTCAAGCAAATGTTGAAGCAGGAAGGGTACTCCGGAAATATTTTCGTCATGGGGCGTTCCATGGGAAGCTCTTCAGCTATTGAGCTTGCCTTTAACTACCAGGACCAGATTAAGGGAGTGATTATAGAGAGTGGTTTTGCCAGTCTCATCAGGATACTTGCTTATGCAGGAATTCCTATGGAAATGTTTGGGCATGGTGAAGTTAAAGTATCTTTCAACATTGAACGGATACAATCTGTCTCTATTCCCACTCTAATCATCCATGGAGAGCGGGATGAACTCATTCCTCTCCAGGAGGGTAAAGACCTTTACCAGAACTCCATTGCCGAGGATAAACGATTATTAGTTATTCCGAAAGCTACTCACAATGATATCTTTGTGATTGGTATAAATGAGTATCTTGACACGGTAAAGGAATTTATTACGGCTCACAGCTAAATTGTGGGTAGCTGCTGATTTCACCGCTCCTAATTTTCAATTAGTCCAATCTTTGCATAGCAACTCGGCTTGCTCCAGGACTGTTAATGTAGCCTTCTCCTGCTTATCTGGGGGATATCCGTACTTACGTAGTATCCGCCTAAACTATTGTCCGCAGCTTGGCACGAGCGCTTTCCCTTCACAGTAAACCTACCTCGAGAGGCAGGGTCATTCATAACTACTCAGCCACAGAGGACACCGAGTAGCAGAAATTCCAATAACCAAATCTCAATTTCCAAATAATACCCAAGTTCCAATAACCAAACCCTGGTGGTTCTCTGTTTGGGATTTTGGTAATTGGTGCTTGGGATTTGTGATTTGGAACAAGGGGTTGCAACCCCTTGTTCATTTCCATTTCCTCTGTGTTCTCTGTGAACTCTGTGGCTATCAATTGCCGGCTATGTAGTTTACCGGTCATTCATGAATTGCTTTACAGTGACCGCTTTACCAGAACCCTCTAAGGAAGGACTATCACCGAGACACATCTGGACCTATCTTACATAGTGGGGTTGTTGGTTGGGCATTATGGCAGACTGTTCTCTCAGGTACCGCTCAAATTCGCTGAGAACCATACTGTTTCGAGTCATTATTAACAGAACTCCTTACTATACTACATACAATACAATACAATATTATATCATTAGGGTATCTTACAACAAATGTTTGCAACAAAGCCGCTATTGGGGAAACATACAGGGGAAGACACACATCAATATAATAATAAGTTGGGCTGCCGTACAGTGCCGGTGTGCAATCCTATAATTGAGGGGAGGAAGCTATGAAGTTTGTGGGGTTCCAAGAGTATGTAAAGGCAATCCTTAAAACGGCAGAATATAAAGGAGATTCTGAAGTTGGCTGTGTCGTAGCAATCGCTCCTGTTTTGCCAGGCTGTATGACTCAGGGGGACAATTTTGAAGAAGCACGAGACAACCTTATAGATGCTATCGAGCTTTGGCTTACAGTAGGGCTAAGAGAAGGACAAGAAATGCCTCTAATCAATGGGGTCAAGTTAGCGACTGCTGCCGAGCACCTGGAACAAATTGCTACTTCGAGGAACGTTACTTATGACTAAAATACCTCCCTGTTCGAGAGGCGAATTAGTAGGGAAGCTTCGGAAGTTAGGTTTTGAAGGTCCGTTCAGTGGGGGGGCACAGCTATATGAAACGAGGTGAGTACAGACAGATTATTCCAAGTCCTCATGGGAAAGAGATATCTTCCGAGTTAGTGAAGGAAATCTTGAAGCAGGCTAACATTTCTGTAGACGAATGGCTAGCCTTCTAATAAGGTGCTGCACCTGACTACCAGAGCGTCGGCGATTTGCCAGTCTTATTCTGCTAACCGGGGGCTCTCGCTCATTAGGGGCGGGTCGGCATATCGCTCTGGTAGCAGCTTAATTCTGTCGTTAAGCGGTCAGGAACTTGGCAAGTGGTGTAAAGACCTAGTGTAGTGTCTCCTAAATGACTCGACAATGAAGCGCCCCATGTCATTCCCGCCCCGTATCAAGTACGGGGTAAACTCCAGCAGGAATCTACACCCACCCCACCTGGATTCCTGCTTCCGCAGGAATGACAGTGGGTGCAATGGCCTGAGATACGGCTTCAAAATACCTTGTCTGCTATGTGTCCCAACAAACTCAAACTGCAATGGTTTCTGCCGCATACTTTACTCTGAAAATAGACTAACCCCCACATCTGTCATTGCGAGACACGTAGTGCCGAAGCAATCTCATCCCCCACCACCGAGATTGCTTCGTTTCGCTCGCAATGACATAGGAATAAAACCCTTTCACTTGAGGAAACATTAGTAATCAAGTGAGTGAACGGTTACCACCTTTCAACTAAGCCTTCTCCATTCACTTCACCAAATAGTGCACCGCAACGACTACAGAAATTGCCTTCGTCTTCAAAGCCGCAATTGGTGCATTTTACTTTCAAGGCTTACCTCCTTCCTGCTGGGTGTTGAATCTTATGCTTCCGGGAGCCTCCAAAATCTCTATATAAAACTTAACCACAGAAGTCAATGTATCTGTAAACTTAAACATAGCGGGTTTAATAAACCCTACCAAGTCTTCAACAGAGTACTCAGGTGCATCGCCTCCCCCACGGAGTATACGGCCTTTACCATCAGGCAAAGTTTCACATCTTCTCCTTCGCTTGTAAACGGTGCCCATATCTGCTACAGTAGGCGGTTGCTCATGAACCCACCTATTTCTGTACCTCATTGTGGCTTGCCACTCATTCGAGTCTGCAAGCTTGGTTACTTCTTTTGTAATTGGATGGTTTGTTTTTTCCTTTCGTAGATAATTACCTACAACTGATTGTTGGCTTGTTCTTTTCTCTCTATAAGGTTTCAACTGTTGGTCACAAATTTGCAGCATCATAATAATTGCGTTTGCCAAATGCTCACCCGCAGAATAGAGTCTTAATGCTGCGTTATCTGAATAGAAACGACCGAAAAACGTAGCCGACATTTTATTTGGGGGCTTTTCTCTCTCCAGATACCATAACTGATGGGCAAGGACTTCAGAAAGCGCGTATTCAGCTTCCTCAAGAGTATATAGTGCATCCAGAAAACAGACCGTGGCTACTGGGATATCGCTTTCTGGTGGGAAATGTCGGAAGCGGAGAGAGTCAGGAGCGACCCCGAGCACTACCTCTCCAAGTTTACCTATTTCAGGTAACTCCTGAGATATTCGCTCCATATCAGAGTCGTCAAGCCGTCCTCTGCTCATAGCCATAACCATAGTGTCACCTCTCTATGTGTCCTGCTGCACCACTGCTTCACCTTTGCACCTCTTCACTCCATCGGCCACCCGGGAATCAAAGCGTCTATCTCCCCCATCAGGCGGATGGTTTCTTTAAGGGCGACGACAATCTTCTGGTAGTGGAGCAGGTCATCAAAGGTTAAGGTTCTTCCTTTTCTATCCTTGAGCCACTTCTGGCAGACCTGATAGCCGCCGATGTGGAAATTCCATACCTCTGGGGAGACACCTTCAAAATACTGGCTCTTGTTGATGTAGACTCGCTGGTTAGCTTCATCATATCTGACTGTCTCCACCTGATTCGTGCCCACGACAGGATACCTGGTGATAAGGTTATTCAGCTTGGGGGATTCCATAAGATGGAGAGATACAAGCTCAGCGCCTTCGGCTGCCAGCGCCTTAAAAAGCTCTCTATCCGAGGTGAGCGGCAATCTGGGGAAGTCTATCTTCAGGAACTCAGCATAGCGAGTGCGGTGGGTGGGCGAGTGAAAGACGGCGTAGGCATAATTAAAGATATCCTCAGGACCGAAGGTTTCTTCAAGGTCACCTTTGCCATCTTCGACAAACTTTAGCCCTAGCTTTTCTGAAAAAGTGTTGATGAACTCAGGGTTTAAGTTGGGGTGGCGACCTTCCTCAAACTGCATCTCGCCTTTATTGGGGTAGAGATAGAGGGGAAGTAAATACTGAATGCCTTTGTTGCTGTAGAACGCTCGGTTATCCACTATAAACTGTGTGACACCAAAATGTGAATAAGGCTCGTTGAGAGCTACCTGGCGCATAGCGATTAGTGCCATATTCTTCCCTGCCAACATATGCCGCATGACCTCGGGGCGGGTGCGTTCAATAATAGCGTTGTGATAGAGGATAGGGCGAGTATCAAAAGGGCGGTAAAGACATCTTATGAAGCCCTTTTGCCAATCTTTGTCCTGACGAATAGCTTTGCGTGCCTCTGAAACTGTCCATCCTCCTTTATCCCTTAGCCCAAACTGCTCTCGAACCTCATCATCTGAAAAAGCAACCTGCCTAAAAACGGCGATGCGCTCATGCAAAGTGGCTTCATCAAAATCCAGCACGAAGTGGTCTCTGGAGGTAACAATGCCCACGCTATTCACAGGGAAAACATCGGTAATTTTCCAGCCTTGCTCGTATTCTGGCAAGAGTTCTTCATGCCTCGGCACGAAGAAGTAGAATGGGCTGTGAGGTTTTAGCTTCACCCAATCCGTTGAAGTAATATCCGTCTCGACAAGTGCGTAGTATTTGGTTCCCTGCTGCGGATTAGGCCAGTTACCCCGAAGACCCCACAGGTCAGCGTGATATATCTCTGCCATTCTTAATGCCTCTCTTTACTTTGCGAAGCGGCCACAGGTAATTTGGGCAAAGCTACAAAACCTGTATCAGGTACTGTAGCCAGCACGAATCTTCTATTTCTGTAGTTCGTAGTGAACCGGCAATAAAGCCTCAAGATTCATATGTCTGGAAGCATCTAGAATTTCAATTCCAACTATCTTACCTTCGCCCCCAATATCAAGAACGATTTCATCTGTAACCCTTCTGTTTACAACTTGCTGCTTTCGCTTGTCAAACCTGATGTAAAGTAGATCGGTTTTATCATCATAGTGAATCTCCATCCTCACTCCTCCCATTTGCCATAGAATGCGTAGACTGTAACTGTTATGACAGGGTCCTCTCCGGTAGTATAAATGACCTCCACTCGCTTTTGCTCATAAAACCTTCCACCGCGCGTTTGATTGAAGGGATATACCTTTGCTTTGCCTAACCGACCATGCTTTGCCTCTATAAGGCTACCGGTTTCTATAACATCTCTGATCTCTGCCTCGTTTGCGCCCCGCTCTTCGGCACGCTCTAATGTGTGTGGGTCAATTTGAATCTTCAACTATCTTTCCTTCCCCTGTGGAAGTTTTACCATGATGCTGATAGCTACCCCTTTACTCTGTAGTTGAAGAATAAACCTTCACCCACACAACCATTCCGACGGAAGTCGGAATCCAGTCACGATAAAATCTCCTCGTATAGGTCTTGCCATTCCGGATTGGCTTTTTCAATCAACTCTAATTTCCAGCGCCTTTTCCATTCCTTAATCTGTTTCTCACGTCGAATGGCGCCTTCACGTTCACCACATTCCTCAAAGTACACGAGCATGTGAACACCATATTTCTTGGTGAACCCTTCTGCGAAATCGTTTTTATGCGCATAAACACGTTGCGGAAGGTTACTGGTAACACCCACATAGAGAGTCCCGTTGCGCCTGCTTGCAAGAATATAAACATAATAGCTACTCATATAGCAACTGGATTCCGTTTCCCGTATCGAGGTACGGGACAAGCTTCAACGGAATGGAGTGTCTTATCACTTGCCTCCGGTGGAAGTTTTACCATGATGCTAATGGCTACCCCTTGCTGGATGTCAAATACATTCTCGTCCTTGCTGCCATCGGGGGTAACCTCTCGCTTCTTGGTGTTGCCGTGAAGGTCCAGGATATAAATCTCATCAAAGGTATCCATCAGGGATTGCCTCATCCCTCGGAAGGTGGGATTATCCAGATAGGCGGGAGTGGTGATGAAGGCGAGTATCCCCTGCCCTGTCTGCTCAATCCGCCATTGCCCGAATCGGATAAACTTCACATAGTCATCCTGCAGCCACTTTGGGTTCTTTTCACCTAAGGGCTTGCCATCGACAATCTTGTATCGCTCAACCAGTTGCCTTGCCCAAGCACCTTTATTGGCTGAATGACCAGAATACGGTGGATTGCCCAGCACCACCATGATGGGTTTGTCTTTCTTAATCTCAGCGGCGGCATTGGCTTCCTCAGTTATCCAATTAGCAAATAGAGCCTCCGAATGTTTAATGGCCTCCTCCATGGTGTTAGTGAGATAGATCCCCAGGCGCTGGTCGCTCCTGAACTGATAGCCGGTCTCTTTTAGAAGTAACCCCAGTTTCAAGTGTGCCATAGCATAAGGAGCCATGAGAATCTCAAAGCCAAATATGCGTGACAGGAGCTTCTCAGCGACATAGTCATTCCAGAGCCCCGTCTGCCCCTGACCGATAATAGCATCGTGAACCTCATTTATTACCATATAGAGAAAGGTAGCTGTGCCTACTGCGGGGTCCAGTATAAGAACGCTGGGGTCGGCTAATCCCTGGGGCTTGTCGAAGCGCGTCTTGAGCAGGTAATCAACGGAGCGCACGATATAAGAAACCACCGGTTCCGGGGTATAGTAGACACCGCGCATCTCTCGCACCCTGGGGTCGTAGGCGGCAAGAAAAGTCTCGTAGAAGTGCACCACCGGGTCTTCCTTAGCAGTGCGCTTGCCAAAGTCCTTAAGGATTGCCTCCATATCAGCCTGGGCAAGCAACTGTGCCAGGTCGTCCACCAGCCAGGCAATGCGGTCGTCCAAATCGGGGCCGGCAATGTGGTTAAAGAGCCTTCTTAGAAAGGGATTGGTCTTGGGCAAGAGGTAGGCAGCGTTCTGGCGAGTGAAGCCTATTCCTGTAGGGTGATTACAGCGGGCGGCAAAGAGTCCATAGGCAATGGTCTGGGCATACATATCAGCAAATTGCCCCACGGAGAGGTCGGGTATGAGATTATCCCTGAAGGCGACAAATTGAGCGTGGAGCGAACCACTTCCTGGCTCTGTTTCAAAGGCAGCAATTATGAGGTCACGAATCAGGTGAGCCAGGCGAGCCATGCGCTGGGCTAATTCCCTGGGTGTGCCTACAGGTTCGGCACGATGTGAGAAGAAATTATCAAAGAGCCAGGTAACTGCTTCTATGCCTGCTTTATCACGCCTTACCTTGCCATCCCGGGTCGGCGTGCCCAGGCGGGCGGAGAGACGCCGTTCACCATCCGTATACCAGCGAAACTCAAGGTAATCGGTCAGGATAAGGTTGGTGAGGGAATCTCGATAACGCTGGAGTTGCTCGGAGCGCTCAGCCTCATCCAGGCTCTTACCTATATCTTTAGCTTCAACATAGCCAATGGTAGTCGAACCATTGGTAATAACGAAATCTGGGGCGCCGCACTCTATACGCCGCGGCTCATTTGTAGCCACTATGCCGTCGCCTAAAGATTCAAGCAGCACCTTGAGTGCAGGACGATAGGTATGCTCGGTAGCGTTGCCTAACGCTAACTCTTTCTCGATAGTACGAATATAGGTAGGGAATGCTTTCATAGTTAGTTGCATAAATCCTCATACCATTTCCCGTCATTGCGAGGAGCGTGGCGACGAAGCAATCTCAGAAATAGCGGCGAAGTGGATGACTACGAGATTGCTTCGCCTTCGGCTCGCAATGACAGGTAGAATTTCATCGTCCGTAACCTAATTTAACATTGTCATGATAAATAGAACGATAACCTGAATAATGGCAGCGATAAACATGAGAATGGTTAGCCCGATTAGTATATTCGTTTGCTTACGCTGTTCCCTCCTCATAATTTCATCTCGGTAATGATTCAATGAGGACACAACATTTCCTGCTTTCTGGTCATACAACTCCCAAAGTTTACTTTTCGGTAACTTTCTTAACTCACCAAGTTTCATAACCATTGGTCTCCTCCTTATCTAAGCCATTTGAGGAGCACCGAGGCATCTATAACCGCCAGCTTTGATTCTTGTGGCATATTTTCTATCTCCGCCGGCCTTCCTCAACAAGTTCAGCGGTAGAAACGCCGATGGTGCCTATCTCCTCCCTGAGCCTATCCATGCGAGATAATAAAGCCATCTTATTCTCATCCACATCCTTAGCGCTTATCTCGCCATCTCTCATCAAGCGTTCTTCAATGGCCTGGGCACAGTAAGCGGTCGTGGTCAATCCACGTTTGGCCGCCGCCACTTTGATCAGCCTCTTAATCTCCTCATCTTTAAGGTAAAGACCCAGTCTTGCTTTGTTTGCCATTCTTATCACCTCTAAGTTGAGTTTAGCGATTAGACGCTATGTTGTCAAACTGTAACCGTTCACACGGTGTCATTGCGAGCATCCGACCCGCCGCTGCGCTGGGCGGGTTATATCAGAAAGGAACTCTGAGTTCCTTAGGAGGAGCGTAGCGATGAGTAATCCCCCTAAATCCCCCTTTAGAAAAGGGGGAGGCTTACATTCTTTTCCCCCTTTAGAAAAGGGGGACTAAGGGGGATTTGATGGAGGATGAGATTGCTTCGCTTCGCTCGTAATGACAGAAGGCGAAGGGCTCGCAATGACATGAGAGTGGGTGAACGGTTACCACCTATCTATGTGAATGTGAAGAGGGGCATTACTAGCTATCAATCTGTTTGATTAGCATCCCAGGGTATGCTATTATGTAACAAATGGTAGCTCTTGAGTTAAACTCTGTTATCAACAACTGTAAGCATTACGAGGAAATAAACCTGCATATCCCAAATGAAGAGTGGCTACGCCGTGTGGTGAATGTCAGCTTAGATATCGCTAGTTCTAATCAGTGTAAGCACTACGAGAAGGTGGAGCTAAGCCTGGTAATTAGTGACGACCAGACCATGCGAGTCCTTAACAGGCAATATCGAGGCATAGATACATCTACTGATGTACTTGCCTTCGCTTTCCATGAGGAAGAGCAGCAGGAGGTGGCTCACCCTTTTGTATCGCCACCTGACGGTGTTCTCCACCTTGGTGAGATAGTCATCTCCTATCCTGATGCAGTAAGTCAGGCGTCAAAACTGAGTCACTCTGTGGAAAGAGAGATAGCAACTCTTGTTACTCATGGTACACTACATCTTCTGGGCTATACGCACAATGAGTCCTCCGATACACAGGAGATGCAAGCCCTGGAAGGGGAGATATTGGGCAGGATTGGGTTAGGATGAACCAGCATAAGCGTTGCGAAAGACAGGTTTTCTATCGCAAGTGGCGTCCCCAAACACTGGGGGAGGTGGTAGGGCAGGAGCATGTAACACAGACCTTACGTAATGCTCTGAAACAAAACCATCTGGCTCATGCCTATCTTTTCTGTGGTCCGCGGGGCACTGGAAAGACCACTACAGGGCGGATTCTTGCTAAGACAGTGAACTGCCTCGATAATGAGGGCAGGGGGGGGGAACCCTGCAATAAGTGTGAAATGTGCGCCGCCATCACTCAGGGAAGAGCCATGGATGTTATTGAGATAGATGCTGCCAGTAACAGAAAAATCGATGAGATGCGTGACCTGAGGGAGAGAGTTAAGTTTGCCCCTAACTCCGCCCGATACAAGGTGTATATTATTGATGAGGTGCATATGCTCACCGAACAGGCAGCCAATGCTCTCCTGAAGACCCTTGAAGAACCGCCTCCCTATGTTATCTTTGTTCTTGCTACTACTGAACCTCACAAACTATTGCCAACAATACTTTCTCGATGCCAGCGATTTGACTTTCGCCGCCTTCCCATTACAGCAATAACAACAAAGCTTAATCATATTTGCGAAGAGGAAAATGTCTCTATTGACTCTACAGCATTAAATCTCATTGCTAAAGCAGCCTGTGGTAGTCTGCGCGATGCTGAGAATTTGCTGGAGCAGGCAGTCATTCACTATGACTACCAGGTCAATGAGCATCAGGTACAGGAGTTCTTAGGAATTACCACCGACTTTCGGGTAAGAGAACTGGCACTACATGTCATCAATAAGGACATTACTGCAGGATTAACCACTATAAATAGTATTGTCAGTGATGGGCTTGGATTGAGCCAATTCCACCAAATGTTGGTGGAATATCTCCGTAACATGCTCCTGATCAAGTCAGGAGCAGAAGATACTACAAACCTTACACAGGAAGAGCGAGAAGAGCTAAGAGAGGTCTCTGGTAGGATACCACTGGGGGAAATTCTGAGGGCAGTTAAGACCTTTGCTCAGATTGATCTCCGCTCCGATGAATATTCCCCATTGCCACTGGAGCTAGCAATGGTAGAGTATTCACTGCCTGCTAGCATAAGTATTACGAAAAGTAGAGATGCCTCCACACCTGTGCAAGGTATTGAGAAAACGGATATACCCCCAGCAGAAGTACTACAAAAAAGGGAAGAGAGAGTAGCACCTGTTGAAAGAGAAGAGGAACAAGGTGTGGAGGAATCCCTTACCCCACACCCACAGAAAACTGAGGGGGAGAGCTTCCTTAGTCCTCAAACTCCTCTTGAGCATGTTCGAGCACAATGGGGTGACTTCGTAAATACACTGAGAGGTATGGGTTCCAACAGGAACTTAGATGCATTCTTGAGGAGTGCTTGTGAGCCGGTGGATGTCCAAGGTGATACATTAGTACTGAGATTCCGCCACTCCTTTCATAGAGACAAGATAGCTAACCCGAAATATCGCCATCTAGTAGAGAAGAAGCTGGCAGAGAAATTTACTACCCCAAACAAGATAGAGTGTGTACTGGAGTCACAGGTGTTACAAAAGACAGAAGTCTTACCAAGAAAAGTAACTGAAGGACATCTAGTAAAAGCTGCTCTGGAGATGGGAGCTCAAATTATTAGTGTGGAGGAAAAATGAATAAACACTTGATACAACAGGCAAAAGAACTACAATCCAAATTAGTCAAAGCCCAAGGTGAACTTGCTGATATGACTACAGAGGCGAGTGCTGGTGGTGGGATGGTCACAGTAGTTATCAACGGGCACCAGAATATTCAATCACTGAAAATATCACCTGAAGCGGTGGACCCTGATGATATGACCCTTCTGGAAGACCTTATACTAGCAGCAATGAATGAGGCAGTCAAAAAGTCCCAGGAGCTGGCACAGGCTCATCTTGGAGCCCTGACAGGTAACCTCAATATCCCGGGACTGCTATAGGACTTCTTGATAGATGAGGTGAAATATTTGAACACTATCCACTATCCCACTGCAGCTCCGGTTGCCCATCTGATTGAAGAGCTCAACCGGTTACCAGGCATTGGTCCCAAAAGCGCACAGCGTATAGCCTATTTTCTGTTGCGCACCCCTCATGAGCAGGCTCAAACACTTGTAGAGGCTATTATAGCAGTCAAGGATAAGGTGATTCTCTGTTCCCTATGCCAGAATATTTCCGAGACTGATCCCTGTCCCATTTGCCACAGCAGTTCCCGTGATACTACCAAGATATGTGTAGTAGAGGAACCATCGGATGTCCTGACTCTGGAGCGGATTCGCAAGTATGACGGACTTTATCATGTACTCCATGGTGTGCTCTCACCCTCAGATGGAGTCAACCCGGAGAATTTGAAGGTAAAAGAGCTCATGGTACGACTACAAGGAACAGAGGTTAAGGAGGTAATCTTGGCAACTAACCCTAACCTGGAGGGTGAAGCTACCGCGCTATATCTGCATCGAGAGATAGCTCCACTGGGTATAAAGGTTACGCGTCTTGCCAGGGGACTCCCCTTTGGTAGTGACCTGGAATATGCTGATGAGGTCACTCTCACTCGCTCTCTTGAAGGACGTCAGGAGATGTAAACCCACTGTTCGCCACATGACCTGTGGAGAATACAGAGGAATCTATTATGGGCTATCTTCCTAAATGTAGAAAGGCTTAATAAGTATCATGTATGATTGCGATGGTTATAGTAGAGAAGTTCTAAGTAATGGCTTGCGTATACTTACCAGCACCATGCCACATACCCACTCTGTATGCATCAGTGTCTTTGTGGGTACCGGGTCCCGGTATGAGGAGGCAGATAAGGCAGGGATTTCCCATTTCCTGGAGCATGTTTGCTTCAAGGGTACATCACGGCGACCTACAGCAAGAGAGATATTCGAAGCTATTGATGGTGTGGGGGGGATGCTTAATGCTGGAACGGATAGAGAACTAACCGTCTACTGGTCTAAAGTAGCTAGTGGCTATACCTCACTGGCAATAGATATTCTGACAGACTTGATACGATACCCAGAGATGGACACCCAGGAGATGGAGAAGGAGAAGCAGGTAGTCATAAATGAGATTAACCTGAACTATGACTCTCCACAAAACCGTGCCGATTCACTTATAGACGAGACTCTCTGGCCTGCCCAGGCGTTGGGAAGAGACGTAGCCGGAAGTGTTGAGACAGTATCATCCTTCAGCAGGCTTGATGTACTTGACTATTTCAATCACCAGTACCTCCCCAATAATACTGTAGTCAGTGTTGCAGGTGATATTGACCACGACAAAGTGGTAGCAATGCTATCAGCATCCCTTGAAGACTGGAAGGGGAGTACCCCCTTGCCTTGGTATCCTGCTGATGATACACAAGAATCACCACGCCTCTGCATTGAGTCCAGGAACACTGACCAATCTTATATATGTTTAGGAGTCAAGGGTTTGCCCATCAGTCATCCTGACCGCTTTTCTTTAGACCTTTTGAGTGCTATTTTAGGTGGATGTCTAAGTAGCCGCCTGTCTATGGAGGTACGCGAAAAACGAGGCCTCGCCTACTCTATCCACAGCTATACCAGCCACCTTCTTGATTCCGGATCCCTCATAGCATGTGCCGGGATTGACCCCAAACACCTGACTGAGACCATCACAGTCATTCTTCAGGAACTTCGCCGTCTCAAGGAGGATATTTCTGATGCTGAGCTAACAAAAGTGAAGGAGATGTCCAAGGGTCAGCTTATACTCCGCATGGAGAACTCCCAAAATGTTGCTAATTGGCTAGGGGGACAAGAGCTTCTGCTGGGTAAAGTCCTGACCGTAGAGGAGGTGCTTAAACTGATTGATTCCGTCCAAAGGGAAGACCTGGAGCGTATAGCTAAGCAACTGTTGGTTACAGAGAAACTTAATCTGGTAGTGGTAGGTCCCTCACCCCCTGAAAAGGAACTAGAAAGTATGCTCCGGCTAGTGTAAGCATTACGAAAAGACAGAAGTAATATGGGGAAAGGTGGATAGCTCATGTTTGACAATTGGAGGTTGTGACATGATATTGAGTCAAGAAGAGGTAAATCATATTGCTCTCCTTGCTCGTCTGGGATTATCCAATGAAGAGGTTGAGAGGTTCAGAGAGCAATTATCGAATATTCTGGAGAATTTTGCCATACTTCAAGAAGTAGATACTACCGATGTGCCACCTACAGCTCAACCTATTCCTCTTCAGAATATACTACGCCAGGATGATGTGGATTCATCGCTTCCCTGTGAGGAGGTAATGGCTAATGCTCCACGGCGGGAAGGTAATTATTTCAGGGTAAAATCTGTTCTAGGAAAGAGTTAGTTAATTAGGTACTGACTGCCAACTATTAACAAACACTCATGGGCGGCTGCCCACTAGCGAATCATGAAAATAGGTTGTCATTGCGAGCGAAGCGAAGCAATCTCATCATCGCTCCCCCCACCGAGATTGCTTCGTCACTACGCTCCTCGCAATGACAGGTGTGGGGGTGAGTCTATTTTCGAAGCAAAGGAAGAGAAGGTGAGCGAGCTTTTGCGCCAGCAACTTGATTATCTGTTCAATCCCCGTTCTATAGCCGTGATTGGGGCATCCCCTATTTTTGGAAATTGGGGCTTTGGTGTTTTGAGTAGTCTCATGGATTCTAGCGAAGCGTCAGCATTACGAAAAAGGGAGATTTACCCTGTGAACCGCCATGCCAGTGAGATTCTAGGGCTGAAGACATACCAGAGCCTTACTGATATACCTGGTACGGTAGATTTTGCTGTGATAGCTATTTCCGCCAGGCATATTCCTCAGGTTCTGAGGGAATGTAGTTTGAAGGGTGTCAAAACAGCTCTCATTGTTTCTAGTGGCTTTTCAGAGGTAGGGACGAGTGGAATAGAGATAGAGAGGGAGATTGTTAATATTGCCAGGCAACTAGGTATACGCCTTGTTGGACCAAATAGCATGGGACACGCCAATACCTCTTTACCACTTTCCACAATTGGAATGAAGAGAGGCTTGCTCCCAGGACCAGTTTCCATTATCTCTCAGAGTGGAGGTTATGGTCTGCGCCTGCTTCAGATTGGTGAGACACGAGGGGTCGGGTTTAGTAAGTTTGTCAGTAGTGGGAATGAAGCAGACTTGCACCTTGAGGATTATCTAGAGTACCTTGCTGACGATGAAAGCACCAGAGTAATCGGCATCTTTATTGAAGGGCTAAGGGAGGGAAGGCGATTCTTCAGACTGGCTAAGCGTATTACCAAAGAGAAGCCTATTGTGGTAATTAAGACGGGGACTACTCCTCAATCATCCAGGGCAGCGAGGTCACATTCCTCTGCTCTAGCTGGCTCAGATGCGGTGTACAATGTTGCCTTCAAACAGGCAGGAGTTATAAGAGTCTATGCGGACGAAGAATTCTTCGATGTAGTGGAGGCTTTGCTCTCAGTGCCTTTGCCCCGTGGTCGCAGAGTTGGAGTTTTAACTGGCGGCGGAGGGATTGGAGTAGTGGCAACCGATGCCTGTGAACGAGAAGGGCTTGAGGTCCCACCTTTTTCAGCACCTACGATGAAGCGATTGAATGAATTGCTGCCACCTTACTGGTCTCACCATAACCCTGCTGATATGACTGACAATCCCAGTGCCGGCAGGGGGCAGGATGCCACCTTCGACTGTATGGAGGCAATAATAGAGGATGAGAATGAGGATGCAGTAATTCTAATTGGAGGGCTGGGTGTCACATCCCTGTTGTCACAGATGCTGAAGGTCTCTTATGAGATAAATAGCTTGCCTCAAGATGGCAGGGAGGTGGAGAGGGTGAAATTAATAAGAAAACACATTGATAAGTGGCATAAACCTCTGGTTATGGCTAAAACAATATCAAAATTGCCACAGGATCCCAGAATATTCGATACCCTCCGGGAGAATGGAATTCCAGTCTATCCTACCCCTCAGAGGGCAGTAAAGGTCCTGCGTCACCTAGTCCAGTACAAGGAGTACCTTGATGACTCAATCAGACGCTTCACTAACGAAGCAGTCACTTACTGAACAGCTTGATTCTCTGTTCAATCCTCATTCAATTGCGGTAGTAGGAGCCTCTGAGCACTATGGTAAATGGGGGTTCTCAGTCTTCCATCGTGTCTTGATGTTCTCATCAGGAAGGAAAGTCTATCCTATAAATGGAAATGGTTCGGAAGTATTTGGGGTAAAGAGTTATAAGAGTGTAAAAGAACTACCGGAGATGGAAGCCCCTATAGACCTGGTGGTAATGGTAATTCCCAGAGATAAAATATTATCAGCAATGAGAGATTGTGTGGAGAGGAGGGTGAGGAACGTTCTCATCATTACTGCTGGATTCAGTGAAATGGATAAGCAGGGGGCTGAGATTGAGGCTGAGATGGTGCAAATTGCCAGGAGTGGAAATATTAGACTTATGGGACCAAATTGTATGGGTCATATCAATACCGCTTCGGGTCTTGTTACCATGGCACTTGGACCCATTGTAGAGAGAGGACACATAGGTCTTATCACTCAGAGTGGAAACATAGGTGCTAATATTACTCAATATGGGATGGATGCAGGCCTTGGTTTCAGCAAGGTTATTAGCAGTGGAAATGAGGCTGACCTTTGTCTGGAGGATTTCCTGGAGTATCTGGCTGAGGATGAGGAGACCAGGGTAATTGCTGTGTATATTGAGGGTCTGAGACAAGCGGATCGTTTCCTTAAACTGGCTCATGAAATTACAAGTGGGGGAGCTACAAAAAAGAGGAAACCCATAGTGGTTATAAAAGCTGGTAGGTCAATGGGAGGTGCAAGAGCAGTAAAATCACACACCTTCGCTTTAGCTGGGACCGATACGGTAAATGATGCTGCTTTTAAGCAGGCAGGGGTAATAAGAGTAGAGAGTGTGACTGAGCTTGTGGATGTAGCTGGTGCCTTGCTTCGTCTGCCCTTACCCAGGGGGAAAAGAGTAGGGCTAGTTACTGGTGGTGGGGGCTTTGGGGTTATCGCCGCTGATACTTGTGAAAAGCTAGGGCTTGAGATAGCATCTCTCTCCTCATCTACTATCAGCAAGCTAAATACTATCCTGCCGTCTTATTGGTCACATTCCAATCCGATTGATATGGGTGGGACGGGTCTACCCATCTATCCCTGTCTTGAGACAATGATAGAGAGCGAGGACATAGATGCGATAATCTCTCTCAGTGCCATAGGGGTGAGAATCCCAATAGTTCCCATAAATGAATCTGCTCCCCCTCACCTGTGGGAGAAAGTGGAGCAAATACTGAAGTCCCAGGAAGAGGAGGACCTGACTAATCTGGATTTAGCTCTGGAGTGCATGGACAAATATCAGAAACCAATCATCATTTCCCTCGCAGTTTCTGAAATCCGTCAGAGGTCACTAACCTTCAAGAGGTTGCATGAGAGGGGAATGATGGTCTATCCCTCACCAGAACGGGCGGTAAAGGTGCTGGCTCATCTGTCTTGGTATAGTGAATATCTGAACTGTAGAGGATGCAGAGTGGCTTAATACATGGGGGATTGATGAATCAAATCCCTACTTTTGTTCAACTCTATTCAGCGATTTCTGTATTCTCTGCTGTGAATATTTTGGAGGTCTTAAATTGGAACTCTGCCAATTAACTATTCATCAGGCGCATGAATTGCTCAAGAGCAGGGAAATCTCTTCTGTAGAGCTCACCAAAGCCTCTTTGGAGCGTATCTCTCAGGTTGAGGAGAAGGTTCATGCATTTGTTTCCATTAGTTCCCCATCGATATCTCAGGCTGAGGCATCTGATGAGATGATAAGGAAAGGTGAGATTACACTATTAACAGGGATTCCTGTTGCCATCAAGGATAATATGTGCACACAGGGAGTGCGTACTACCTGCTCCTCGCGGATGCTAGAAAGTTTTGTTCCCCCTTATAATGCTACAGTAGTGGAGAGGTTAATATCTGCAGGGATGGTTATGGTGGGTAAAACGAATATGGATGAATTTGCTATGGGGTCATCCACGGAGAATTCTGCCTTCTCCCCCACTTATAATCCGTGGGATGTGGGACGAGTTCCTGGTGGCAGCAGTGGTGGGTCAGCATCAGCAGTGGCAGTAGATGAAGTTATCTATGCCCTTGGTTCTGACACAGGGGGAAGTATTCGTCAGCCAGCAGGATTCTGCAGCGTGGTGGGATTGAAACCTACTTACGGCAGGGTATCACGATATGGTCTAATTGCCTTTGCCAGTTCCCTTGACCAGATAGGACCATTGACAAAAGATGTGACTGACTGTGCTATCGTACTGAATGTCATCGCCGGACATGACCCCAGGGATGCAACTTCAGTACCGTATCCCGTACCGGATTATACGCAGTCGCTTCTCCATAATGCTGATACTATTCCTGATTTGAAAGGTCTGCGGATTGGAGTTCCGCGCGAGTATTTCGTTGCCGGAATCCAGTCAGGTGTAGATGAGGTGATACGAACTGCTATTGGGAAATTAGCAGAGTTAGGAGCAGAGGTAGATTGGGATGTTTCCCTACCTCATACCTCTTATGCCCTCTCTGTCTATTATATCATTGCTCCTTCGGAGGCTTCTGCTAATCTGGCGCGCTATGATGGAGTTAAGTATGGCTTTTCATATCAGGAAGCAGGTAGTATGTGGGATGCTCTGGAGAAGACCAGACAGTTTGGGTTTGGGCCTGAGGTGAAACGGCGCATCATGCTGGGTACCTATGCGCTCTCGGCTGGGTACTACGATGCCTATTATCTCAAGGCGCAGAAGGTGCGAACCCTAATAAGACGAGAATTTGATGAGGCTTTTAGCGGAAGTACTACAAAGAAGAGATTCGATGCACTAGTAACACCTACATCACCTACTGTGCCCTTTGAGCTAGGTGAGAAGATGGATGACCCACTGCAGATGTATCTCAGCGATGTATGCACCCTACCGATAAGCATTGCTGGTGTTCCAGCTATCTCCATTCCAGCTGGCTTTGTTAATGGTCTACCTGTGGGGATGCAGATTATCGGTAAGCCTTTCAGTGAAGAGACCTTATTGCGTATCGCTTATGCATATGAACAGGCAACAGAGTGGCATAAGATGAGGCCACTAATTTAACTGGTAGCTGTCAGTAATTTCTCTAATGCCAGGGCAATCCTTTTGAGGCATTGTTCTTTCCCCAACACTGCCATTGTCTGAAATAATGGGGGGGCAGCAGTCTGCCCCGTGGTCGCTACCCTGAGAAGCCCGAAGAGTTCGCCTGTTTTGAGGTTCAGTTCTACCGCCAGGGGGCGAAGCAGCTCCTCTAAGGAACTTGCATCGAAGGAACTCAGTATCGAGAGCCTTTCGTGAGCGGTCTGTAATGCCGAAGTGGCTCTCTCCTTATCCATCCCCTTCTGTAATAGTAGGGTAGTATCATACTCCAGTATCTCAGTAAAGAAAAACCTGCTTAGTTCAGGAACCTCGGCTAAGTAACGGACTCGCTCTTGAATAAGAGGTGCTATCTGGGAAACATAATCCATACCAGTGGAGGCATTATGATAAAGAGGATGTTCCATCTCATGGGGTAGACCATTCTCTAAAAAGGGCAATGCCCGTTGGGTAAACTCTTCACTACTTAGTTGCCGTATGTAGACACCGTTCATCCAGTTGAGTTTCTTTATATCAAAGACAGCAGCAGTCTTGCTGAGGCGCTCCAGAGAAAAATGCTTGATAAGGTCTTCCCTGCTGATGATGGTAGTCTTATCATCCAGTGACCATCCCAAAAGAGCAAGGAAATTGATAATAGCTTCAGGCAGATATCCCTGCTGGCGATATTCTATGAGAGAGGTAGCTCCATACCGTTTACTGAGCTTGGTATGGTCTGGTCCCATAATCATAGTGAGGTGGGCGAATAATGGTGGCTCATATCCCAGAGATTGATACATGAGGATATGGCGGGGTGTGCTGGACAGCCATTCATCTGCCCGCAGTACATGGGAGATTTGCATCAGGTGGTCATCTACTACATTAGCAAGGTGATAGGTAGGGAAACCATCTGACTTCAGGATAATGAAATCATCCAGGGTATTGTTGCTGAATGTTACATTACCCCGAATGAGGTCACGGAATGTGGTCTTACCTGGAGGAATCTTGAAGCGGACTACAGGAATGATTCCTTGCTCCTCAAAATGGCTTCGTTCAGATAGAGTCAGGTCACGGCAGTGACGGTCATATCCCGTAGGCTGTTTACGCTGCATCTGCCGTGTGCGTAGCTCATCCAAACGCTCTGGTGAGCAGTAACATGGATAGGCATATCCTTGTTCAATCATTTGCTTAGCAGCAGACTGATACAAATTCAGCCGCTGTGACTGAAAATAGGGGCCAAAGTCTCCACCTACCTCAGGACCTTCATCCCAGTCTAGTCCAAGCCAGCGCAGGCTTTCTAAGATTGTATCTACTGCCCCCTCTACCTTCCGAGTCATGTCGGTATCCTCAATGCGCAGAATGAAGCTCCCCTTCGTCATAATACTTTCACTACTATGGCGAGCAAAAAGCCAGTTGAATAGAGCTGTTCTGATATTACCTATATGAGGATAACCAGTAGGGCTGGGGGCATATCGGACTCTAACTTGTGTCATTGGCATATTCATCCCGAATTTCTATTAAATCTAATTCTACCATTCTCTCCATCTGGCGTCTAGCTAGCATTAACCATCCAAAAAGCGGCAATTGAAAACGCTGGCTCCATTTCGAGGATTAAAAGGTGTACCGCTCAGCATTTTTCAGTTTTTATCCTACTCTATAACAGAGAAGTGGTCACTAAATTTGCTTCATGGAATCTTGCTTTACCTCTTTTTATGACCACTGAGAAGCTTTTGTCATAATTCCCTAAGTCCCCCTTTCCTAAAAAAGGACTTTTATCTTCCTCCCTTCAAGAAAGAGAACTGCAAACCATCTCCCTTTAGTAAAGGAGAAAAGATAGGAGATTTTATCTGTCGATGGTGATGATGAAGGGGAAATTTGACAAAGGTTTGCATTTATGCTAGGATGTAGCGAAATTGAGTATAATGTGAAAAAGGTAAACCTGTCCGAAAGGCAGGGGCACAAAGCTACAAATCTAAAGTTCCACAGAGGGATATGATGGTTGGGCTACCACCTTAGATAAGGGACTGTTCTGCGGCAGGGTAGTGAAGCCCAGCCAAAGAGCAGTTTTTTTGTCTAAGAAGGGAGATTACTTTGGTGCTGTATGCCTCGGCAAAACTAAACAGCTTCTGTACGCCCATTCTACTTCATCTCGTGTAATATCACCATTATGCAACCTTTTGGTGTCTTGGGATGGGACATACCAATTCAGAATGAAAATAAGGAGGGAAAAATGGATAATAAAACTAAGAAAGCCTATCTGAGACCAGAGGATGTAGAACCGGCAAGAGCAAAAAGGGTATTGTCTTTCTTGAATACCGTTGCAGCAGATGAAATAGCGGATGCCATCGAGTTCCCAGGTGAGAGAGATGTGGGGATTAAGGTTGCCCAGAATATTTTGGCTCGGCGGGTGCAATTAGGCGGATTCAAGAATCTAAGACAGGTTGCCGCTGTACCACAAGTCGGTTTAGAAAGGTTCACTGAGATTGTAAATGCCTTGGCGATAAGAAAGAAAATGGAGACCAGCTATACCATTGAGGGACAGATAAAAGTCATAGGTAAGATTGATTTTAGAAAGGAGAAGCTGGCAGTTCATGCCTTTGTGGGTGGTGTAGAGATGGCTTGTGCCGATGTGAATACAAAAGGGAGCTACAAATTGGCTTTTTACTATAAGGACACTCCATCGACTACCGAGCTTCGTGTGTTGCCAGCTAAGTTTTCCCACCGCTGTTCACAGACACTAACCCTAAGCAAAACCATCAGCCCTAGCCGCTATGTCTTAAAAGAGCGAACATATCGCGCCATCTATGACTTGCTCATCCCCCCTGACTACCTCACCCTCTGGGGAACAGTCACCACGAAATATCGCATGCATGGCACTGTCTGGGCTACCACCTTCAGTGGTGGTATACCCATATCCATAGAGCCACTACCCGCAGCCAAGATCGAGTTCCACGAGGTTGACGCCCTTATTTTTTGGCTGCTGGGTACTGAACCTGAACTAACCGAGGGCTATCTAGGATATGCCTATACTGCTCTCGATGGTAGCTATGATTTTGAGTTTGATTTCAGTTACAAGACAAGACCACCATGGATTTGGCTATGGCTGTTTACTGATAGGGTACCTGACATTCGAGCTCGAATCTCCCAGTTTATAGATGGCTTATGGCAGCAGGTTTACGAGGGTCCGGTGGATTGGAACATCGTGGAGGATTTTCACCGTGATTACTTCATCCCTGTGGAGGATACCATACCCATACCTGATGAGGGAGTTAAACCTGATGAGGGATTTCGTTTTGTCAGTGTTGGACTCCTCCCTGTTGACGAAACCCGTATCCAACAAGGCTACGCCACGGCACAACCTGGCGATCCAGGACGGATAGTGGGCATATCCCACCAACCCTTCTGCGGAACACTACGTATCTTTGGCCTCTTTGCTGAGGCTCCACCTGTGGCCAGCTATAAGGCCCAGATTGTAGATGCTGATGAGGATGGACCCACCAGTAGTAATTGGCAGGATATCACTGACCCCCTCCACAATCGCAAATGGAATAATGTGGAAAACTGCTGGGAGCATATGGTTCTTGGCCCTGACCCAGCAACAGGACGCTATCAGAACATTGATACCCAGGCCGAGGCTGACTGGCATGAGCACGCTCTCAAGATTACATGGAACAGCACTAATGAAGCTAATGGCTATTATGCTTTGCGTATTATAGGCTACGATGCGGATAATGCAGAGGTAGGCACATTTGAGATGCCCGTAGTGCGGGTGGATAATGATGTGCCTGAAGCGAGCATCGAGGTTATGGGTTCAGTGACAGAGTGTGGCGCTCTGCAGTTGGGAGCAGATCGGAAAATTCAGTTTAAGGTTACAGCCCATGACCCGGAGGGACATGTTTTGAGGTACTGGCTAAGTGGCACACGAGGCAAAGGAGCTGGCTCAGCTGGCAATACTGTTCAGGAGTGGCGTCCTGACCCACCTGGAGATGTATGGACCGGCGTGAAGAATCATATTGAGGATTTCACAGTGGCTGCTCTTACCGGGGACATAATAGGTTGTCCCTCAGTGGCCTACAATTTCGAGCTTCATGTCTGGGGGTTGGCAACGGACTGCTATAATGTAACCCCCGGTTTGCAACGAATCAAAAGAGAGACCAATCTCATCGTATCAGAGCCGTAGAGGAAGCTATTTAGTCTTATCACTGTAGTAATGGAGTTGCCAGATGAGGACATAGGATGGGTGAGAATATATTTAATGACTAAATTACAGAGAGTAGGAAAAGGAGGTGTTACCTAATCACATCAAATCTTCTCTAAGGAAGTGCAGGTTATGTCTATTGATTGGGAAAATATTCGCTGCCTTGTGCTGAATGCAGTGCCCCCCGAGGAACTGCGAAGTTCCATTGTCTATTACGATGAACAGGTGCTGCCTGCAAATATGGAAATCGAGATTGATAAGCAGAAATTCATTATGCCCTGGGCAGGGGTCGTCGCTTTTGTTGACCTCGAGCCAAAGGTGAATTGGGGGCATGCTTGTCGCTATTTGTTTGTTAACATTGAAACTGGTGAAATCCGTGCCATGAAGGCTCGTTTCCCCCCATTTCTTCGTGGATATTCGGATACTCTGCGAGTAATCAAGCGCTATGGTGCATCTCCCCTTCACGACAGGGACTTCGATATCTACCGATGACTAGTTCCCAAACTTTAGGATAATATTTGCTATTTAAGGTCTAGCAAAAGGATGCTGAAAATAACATTAAAGGAGGCTATTCATGAAAATCAAAACTGACGTACTCGCTAAGATCAAAGAGCAATCGCTGAAGCAATTGAACGTCAATGAAGCTAAGAGAAGGAACATATACATCGATACTGAACAACTGTCATCTGATGAAGTACTGGTCGCTGGTCACCAAAGAATTGAGTTGTCGAGGGATACAGCTTTGGTCTTTGAAGACCTTGCTCCACAATTCAATTGGGGTCACCCTTGCCGCTATATACTTCATGATTCTAATACTGGGGACCTCTATGACTCAGTGGATGCCGAATTTCCGCCAGATTTGAAGGAGCCGCGTGAATCTCTGCAGGTATTTCACAAACCCGTGAAGCAAATCAACTGGATGAAAGAAAAAATCAAGAAGCCTGCTGTTACTGGCAGGCTTGCCAACGCATTGACCAACGCATTGGGCACAAGATATGCTGTGTTGTTCTCAGGAGCATCGAATAATCGCCATGTCAATGACATAGAATTTCTTTATCGGACGCTTGTGGATATCTACGGATTCAACCCTGCCAATATATATATCCTCAATCACGATGGAACCGTAAATTATTGGGGAGTCCCGCACCCGGTTGTAAGCTGGCCAGGTGATAATACAGCCTACCGTATGACAGTAAATGGACAGGGGACCAAGGCTGCTTTTGAGAACATTCTAGATGACCTCAGAACACGCCTGACACTCGACGATTTCCTCTTCATTCATATGAATAATCATGGTGGACATGATGGCACACAGTCATATCTGTGCACTTACTCCGGCTCTGATTATCTGGCTTCGGATTTTGCTGCCAAGTTGGCTACTTTACCCAAATTCGCTACCTTGATGGTGATGCTGGAGCAGTGCCATTCTGGAGGCTTTATTAGTCCAATTATCAATAATACTCCTGCGCTTACCACGCATGTGGCTGCAGCATGCCGAGAGGACCGTGGTTCCAAGGGGGGTGCTGACTTTGATCCATTCGCCCTTGACTGGATCGCTGCGGTGAATGGGGCATATGCTGATGGGGCAGGTCTTCATCTCGTTGTTGATAGTAATAGCGATGGGCGAATCTCGGCAAGGGAAGCCTTTGACTATGCTAATGCTGACAAACATCCCTACGACACGCCTGTCAGCGATGACAAGCCTGATGACTATGGAAATTACATTTTCCTGGGGCTACCTGCGCATGACCTTTATATTCGAGATAATCTGGATGATACAGGTCAAGAGCCTCTACCAGCAGGTGGTATGTCAGCTAGTCCTGATGTCATTGTCTACAATCAGCAATTACTGGATCCCCAGGGTACGCTCGGAACAGCGGATGCTATGGCGCAAGCAGGACTGGGTGAACTTGTAGAGAAGGGGCAAGATAACTTCATCTATCTGCGCGTTCAGAATCGGGGCACGAGTGCTTGTGCTGGAACAGCAACCCTCTACTGGTGCCCAGTTTCCACCTTCCCCACGCCGGGTAGCTGGAATTTGATCAACTCTATACCAATGTCGATACCGTCTGTATCACCCGGAGAGATTAAGATAGTTGGTCCCGTGGTCTGGCCACAGGAGCAAATTCCTGAAACTGGCCATTATTGCTTTGTTGCCCTGCTCAACAGTGGTGATGACCCTGCTCCAGACCCATCAACTATCTCCTCCATTGATGATTTCTACAACTTCATTCGATTTAACAACAACGCCACCTGGAAAAATTTTAATGTTGTGGACATGTTTGCGGGTACGGTAAACCAATTTGAGTTCCATATCCAAGGCTGGCCCCGAGTTGCCTACACATCAGACCTAGTAATTGATATCCGGGAGTTGCCGGCTCCGGTTGAAGTACACCTGCGCATTCTGAAGCGTTTGACCGAAGGTTCCACGCTTGCTGGATTAGAACTTGAGGAGGAATCGAGCTTATACCGACGTTATCTTGTTACTACCTCAGATAAAGCAACTGCTCAGAATATGCCGCTCAAACCGAGTGATGATTCTCAGGCAACCCTTGAATTCACCCTACCTGATGAGGCACCAGATGGTGCGTACTATGTCTCTGTTTCACAGCGCATTAGTGGTAAGGAGGTAGGGCGCGTTACACAAATGATTGTGGTTGGTAATCACCCGTTTATTGCCAATCATAACTCTAGTAGTCGCGAATTGCATCGAAATGGCTGCATTTGGGCTGACAGGATAGCTCGGCATAATAAGGTTGCATATACCCAACTCGAAAGAGCAATAAAGCATGGCTATGATGGTTGCGCTTATTGCATGCCGGAGTTACATACGCGCTGACTTGGTCTGTTCGAAGCAAGACGGGAGGCAGTCCTATACCTAGAGCAGATTCTCAAGTACTAACAGTCAAGCATTCACTGAAAAGTGGTAACTATGGGTGAAACCTCAAATGGAGATGGGAATTATTGTTCATGTGTCGACCATTATTCACCCACTTTATTTACTGCTTGGCTCACTGGTGAAGCATGATAAGTATATAGGGTTACCTGCCGGCTCAATATTGCTCTGGAGGGATTTCTACAGATAGCGGCAACCTTGCTCTATTGTTTGTAGGCTTTTGTCATTCATGATTAATCGCATGTCCCAATCATAAACGAGCTGACTTAGTCCTTGAGGTTCATATTATGTTGGAAGAGACTTCAAGTTGATATATTTCATACCTTATGTTATAATATCTTTGTAAATAGGTATTGGTTTCTCTTATTTATATATTTATAGTTGGGGGTAATAATTAGATGTTGAAGCATAGTGAGCAACTAGAACTTCCTATAGCAGACCCTTATTTCTTTTTGCCGCGGATGGTTATCGATCACCTGGAAAGGATAGAAAAATTATCATCCAGACACCCTGTTAATGTATTGGTTACAGGAAAGCAGGGGTGTGGAAAGTCAACTCTGGTGCGACAGTTTGCAGCACACTACAATCGCCCTATGAGTACCTTCCAGGTGGGACTCCTCTCTGAGCCGGGGCAGCTCTTCGGTGATGAGAGGCTCAGGAATGGCGAGACCTTTTATCAGGAGTTCTTGTTTCCTAAAGCTATTACTACACCCAAGTGTGTGATTCACCTTGAGGAAATAAACCGCCCTGAACATCCCAAAGCCCTCAACGAGCTTTATTCTGTCCTCTCTGAGGATAGGTCTATCTGGATAGATGAACTGGGATTAGTTAAGGTTGCCGAGGGAGTGGTTTTCTTTGCTAGCCTTAATGAGGGGGCAGAGTTTACCGGCTTAGACCCCCTAGATGCAGCACTCCAAGATAGATTCTATACAATTCAGATGGAGTACCTACCGTGGGAAGCCGAGAAGCAGGTTTTGATGCTGAAGGCTGGCGTTAGTGAGGAACAGGCAGATAATATTCTTCGAGTCGTCACAGCACTAAGGGAGAATCCTCAGCAGTCTGTAGCTGTATCCACCAGGCATAGCTTAATGATTGCAGAATTGATGGCAGTAGGGGCAGGACTTAAAGAGTCTACTATCTTCAGCTTGCAGGTCAGCAAGGATGCACTGGAATCTGTTCTGGTATCTTTGCATTTTGAGTTAGGAGATTTTTCGGGAAGCAGTGATACATATGAGCTATTCTGATTATTGGAGAGTAAACAAGTCTTCTCTGGATTATATAGAACTGGCTAATGTTATTCGGTCAGTGCGTAAGGTAATAGGGTGTATGAGAATAAATGCAGATGTAGTGTGGAGGGGAATGCCTACTGATACAGGCGTTATGGTTGAGCTTCCATCCTATTTGGCGCAGGGGACATACCCCATCCCTGGTAAGACAATGGATGTAATCACAGGTTTTGCTATTCATAATGCGATGCACATTAAGGAACATAGTCGGCAGGTGCGCAGGAATGTATCTTTACTGTTTCCTAAAATGGAGGATAAGAGGCTGTTCCATCTACTGGTAGATACGGGAGAAGATATACATGTGGATGGAATTACTGCTATGGCAGGAATTACGGGGAAATATGTACAGCAGGCACGGGAGTGGTGGAATGAGAGAGCAGGGCTGGACTTTATAGGTCCCCCTCACCCTGAGAGATTACTTGGCTTGTGGGCACATATGATATTAGACATTATTTTTTCTACCATGACAGGAGACACTTTGACTTGTTTGGAAAAAGTGGTTAGCGTAAGTGCCTCGAAAAAGGAAAGCTCTGAGGGGATTGATATTGAGACGCTGATAGAAGCTCTCAGTAATAGTGGTGCCACAAAACTGTCTCTATATGGTGAGGTTTTAAGCATGTCAGAAGCTTACCTTGAGCCCCTTGGGCTTCTCCTATCTAAAACAGAGGAGATTGTAAATGGCGACTTTGCAAGTAGGATTCTCTGCTACACAGAGTTATGGAATAGGCTAGGAGCTACTTTTAGTGATTGGTTGGTTGATCTTGATGAAGCCAAATCATCTGAGGAATTGTTAAGTACACACCCTTATATCTTTGGAGGTGGGGGTCCTGGTGGTGAGTTACCAACTGATCTGGCAAATGCAGTGGAGGAAGCTCTTGCTAAAGAAGCAGAGGACATCACTATCCAGATTGAAGCAGCTTTGAGCTCTCTGAAAGGAGGAAATGAGGCAAAATACTTGCTTTATCCAGCAGTGTGGGAGGTCTCCTGTGAGCCTAGTGAGGTACACCCAGACCAAGCACTTGTCCATAAACTTAGAAACATCCTGCGTGCTCAGAAAGAGGCTGCTACCAGAATGAATCGGGGATTGGTGAGCGGTAAGTTGGATGCCCAGAAGCTATACAGGGCATATACTACAGGGAGAACTTTCAAGAGGAAAGAATACTTCCCTATGTTAAATCAATGGACTATTGTAATGCTTCTTGATGCTTCCGGCTCAATGGAGGGAAAGTGGGGTATGGTAGGAAGATGTTGCTCTGCTTTGGCAGAAGCCCTAGGAGAGTATAATACTGTGAGGGTATATGCCTACAGCCAGACATATAGAGAGACGATAAATATTTGCATACTTACGGATCTACTTCATGATGGTGGTCACCTGTGTACCATTACCCCTGGGGGTTGCACACCTACAGGGGAGGCTCTTATTGCTACTGCACTGAAGATGCCTCAGGGAAATAATAGAAGATTGATTCTGCATCTTACCGATGGATTATGGAATTCAGGGGTAGATGTATGGTACGGTCTGGAATTTTGTGCTAAAAAGCAGATAGAGGTGATAACACTCGGATATGGTAGTTCCAGCAGGAGAGCATTTGAGCTACAATACGGAAATAATTTTGAGATGATAGACTCTTTGGAGGAGTTGCCACATGTAGTGGAGTCGCTGCTTCGTCGAAAGTTGTTAGGTTTCCCGAACTTGATGGATTTCCAACGTGTTATGGAACAAATTGGTGTGGCAGAGAGAGCGATTGAACTACCAGGTTTTACTATTGTTGGTGGTGCACAAGTATAATGGTGAGCATGTATCCAGGTGGTATATCATTGAACTACCAGATTTTGTTATTATTGGTAGTATGGGAGCTGTGATACAGAACACGGAGAAAACCCATACCTCTCTCTGGAAACTTGAAACTCAGGATTGAGGGATTAATTTAGAGCCCATGTAGGGGCGTAAGGCATCGGGAATTACTATACTTCCATCTGATTGCTGATAGTTCTCCAGAAGAGCAATAATAAGCCGCGGTAATGCTACTCCTGAGCCATTGATAGTATGAGCAAATTGTGATTTAGCTCCAGCTTTGGGGCGATAGCGAATATTAGCCCTCTTTGCCTGAAAGTCGCCGCAGTTGCTGCAGGAGCTTACCTCTAACCATTCTCTACAACCTGGTGCCCATATCTCAATATCAAAGGTCTTTTGTGAGGCAAAACCAAGTTCTGCAGTGCACAGTTGCACTACTCTATAGGGAATCTCCAGTTTCTGGCATACTTCCTCGGCATCCTTCACTAGCCTCTCTAGCTCTTCATCTGAGGTATCAGGCTCAACAACTTTATACAACTCCACCTTATCAAACTGATGCCCTCTCTTGATTCCCCGTGTGTCTCTGCCAGCAGCCATCTTCTCACGGCGGAAGCAGGCAGTATAGGCTACATAGTGGAGTGGTAGAAGTCCTGGCTCAAATATCTCTTCCCGATGAAGGTTGGTCAGTGGCACCTCAGCAGTAGGTATAAGCCAGAAGTCTTCCTCAGCATCATGGTAGAGATTGTCGGCAAATTTAGGGAGATTACCTGAGCCTACCATACACTCACCCTTGACCATGTAAGGCGGATATATCTCGGTATAGCCATGCTCTCTGGTATGAAGGTCAAGCATAAAGGAAATCAGGGCTCGCTGTAATAATGCTCCCATTCCCTTGAGTACATAGAATCGGGTGCCAGAGAGTTTCACTCCTCTCTGAAAGTCGATTATACCCAGCGTTTCCCCTAATTCCCAGTGAGGACGAGGCGGGAAACTAAACTGTCGTGGCTCGCCCCAAGAGCGTACTAACTTATTGTCATCGTTGCTCCTGCCATAGGGGACATCAGGAGAGGGGATATTGGGCAACTCTAAAAGGAGATTCTGCAACCTCTCCCACAGTGTATCAGCCTCAGCTCTCAGAAAGTTAATCTGCTTTTTCACATTACTTCTGCTGTCTTGGCGAAGATACTCAATCTCTAGGTGCCTTGCAATGCCCTCATCCTCCGCAGAGCTTATACTAGAAAAGTCATCTCCCGATGCGAGGTGAGCACCAATCTTCTTGCTTGTCCTTTTGTGCTCCGCTTGCAATGCTTCTACCTGCTGGAGTAACCGACGATGCTGCTCATCCAGAGAAAGAATCTCTTCTAAAGGAGCACTTTCATGGCGTTTCTCCAACGCTTCCAGGACTAATTCTGGATTCTGACGAATAAATTGCAGACTAAGCATAAACCCCTCTTCACTTTAAGTTTTCGCCGCAGAGCCCATTGAGAATACAGAGAGTTTTGCTCTTATTTGCTTTCACCTTAATAATCTCTGTATTCCCTACAGGTAGCAGAATCTTGAATCCCTTCTCACAGTACTTACGCTATTTTTGACCTCAGTAATGGGAAGAGAATAACCTCCCGAATAGATTGGTGATTGGTGAGGAGCATCACCAGTCGGTCAATCCCTATTCCCAATCCTGCAGTAGGGGGCATACCATGCTCCAGTGCTTGAAGGAAATCCTCATCGGGGAGTTCCGCTTCCTCATCACCAGCTAGCCGCTCTTCTTGTTGCTGGTGGAGGCGTTCTCGTTGCTCTACGGGGTCATTAAGTTCTGTAAAGGCATTAGCAATCTCCATCCCGCCAGCAAAAGCCTCAAAACGCTCTACCAACTGAGGGTTGTCAATTTTCCTCTTTGCTAGAGGGGAAAGCTCCACTGGATAATCAACCAAGAAAGTAGGCTGAACTAGTGTTGGCTCCACGAAGGTAGAAATCAGCTCATCGATGAGCTTTCCTCTCCCCAAGCTTACTCCTGACCTAGAACCAGAGGTTGAGAACGGTTTCCCTCTCCCCTGTAGCAGAGCGTGAGAGCCAACTTCCACTCCCAGTTCTTGCATTTTGGTTCGCAGCGAAATTGTATCAGGATAGTCCTCAAAGTCAATCCCGCACCGCTCTTTAATTGCCTGACGAAGGGAGATACGTTGCCAAGGGGGAGAGAGTTCAATGGTATCCTCTCCAAACTTTACCTGGGTAGTTCCCAGAACTTCCTGTGCCACGCAACTGACCATTTCCTCTACCATCTTCATTACATCATAGTAGTCTGCGTAAGCCTCGTAGCTTTCTAGTGTAGTGAATTCGGGATTGTGCTTAGTAGAGATACCTTCATTACGAAAGATTCGCCCAATCTCGTATACCTTATCAAAGTTACCTACTATCAGCCGCTTAAGGTGTAGCTCTGTGGCAATACGCAGATAGAGGTCCTGATTCAAGGCATTGTGATGTGTAACAAAAGGACGAGCCATTGCTCCACCTGCTGAAGAGTGTAAAATTGGGGTCTCTACCTCTAGAAACCCCCGCTCATCAAGGAAATGCCGTATCGTGGTAATTATACGGCTACGCATCTGAAAAGTCTCACGCACCCCCTGGGTGGATATTAGATCGAGATAACGTTGACGATAACGCTTCTCAACATCAACCAACCCATGCCACTTCTCGGGTAGTGGCTGAAGAGCCTTAGCAAGCATCATAAAGTCAGATACTCTCAGACTAATTTCCCCGCGGTGAGTTCTGAAAAGATACCCGCTTACCCCTATGAAGTCGCCAAGGTCATAGTCCTGTAACAGAGATTTGTAGTTATCTCCCCCCACTTCATCACTCCTGAAATATACCTGAATTTTGCCTGACCCATCCCGCAGGTCTATGAAAACTGCCTTACCCATATGCCGAGAAGCAACAATACGACCGGCGAGATGCAATAAATTATCTTCTGTCCCCGATTCCCCCATTTGAGTAAAAAGTCTCAACACCTCCTCTATGGTATGGCTACGATGATAGTGAGCTGGGTAAACATCTATTCCCTGCTCCCTGAGGTGTTGCGCCCTTTCTCTACGCTGCTGAATCATGTCTTCCAGATTTGTTGTCATCAGTCACTCGCTCAGATTGAAAGCTGTGATACAACCTCACCAAGGTGGAAGATTGTATTATCACCCCTTATTTTACCCTCTCTATCAAGATAAAAGGCTCTAATGCCCGCCTTCTGTGGAATAGTGAAATCAAAGTCCCAGCTATCCCCGATATGAATCATTTCCTGAGGTGCAGTTCCCATGTTGTGACATATCTCAAGAAATAGCTCGGCTCTCTTGAGACTATTAAAATCAGAGATAGTGGAGATTATCCTCATAAAGTATTGTTTGATATTCTCCATTAGAAGGTCAAGAAATTCTCTGGCAGAGTTGGAGACTACAATTAACTGATACTGCTGGCTCAAGGTATGAAGTACCTGATGAACCTCAGGGTAGTACTCTATCTCGTGCTCATATTGAAGTAGTAGCTTATGAGGATCCCCAAGCCTGAATCGGCAAAACCAGTAATTAATATCATACCACTCTTTTCTCTGGTTGCCTACCTCATTGTAGGCATCAAATACCTCTTGCTTTGCCTGTGCCATGCTTATATCTCTGCTGCGAGCATATAGTGCAGGGATTGCCTCATGCCATATTGAATTACTAAACTGAGGGGTTACCAGAGTTCCCTCAGCATCAAAGGATATTATCTTAGGCTGTGTGACTTCTAAGGGAATTATCCTATCCATAAAACCCCTCTTGCCATTCATCATGGGGGCTGTTGCGTTCTCTAAGATTAGAAAGACCAAATATACTGCGTTATGATTAGGAGAAGGAAGTATACCACTCTATCCCTCTGGAGACAATGCCATGTACTCGTTCAATACATCAGTGACACATCACCTCCCTTCTCCGATTTTGTTGATAGCATTCCAGGAACTCCTTTGGTGTGAGATATCCCAATTTTTGGGCACTCACAACAGTTCATCCTCTTTCTCAGCAAGGGGAGTCCACGAAGGACTCCCCTGCAATGACTATCATTAGAGCCGTTCCCCTCACCTCCCCATAACAGGCAGTTGGTCTACACAGGCACAATAAAGGAGCTGATGCCCGCCCAATTGAGGAAAGATATTGAGGCAGCATCGCCTAGCTGGCTGCCTATCGCGCTGAACTTCAGGTTAGGGTTAGCCTTATGTGCCTCGGTAATGGCATCAGTAATAAGCACACCCACCCCCTCTACATCAAGGATATCACCCTCCTCGATATTCAGGGTCTGGCAAACAGACTGGGGTAAGGATTACCTTTTCAGAGGATTTTCTATCTCCTCATTGCTAAAGTCGAACTCTCTAAATATTCTGAGGACATATACTGGAGAAAGTTCTTTGTCCCCATATCAATCGGCACAACCTTTTTCTTGCCGGCTACATAACGGATGTAAAGACGATGGTCGCCTTTTCCCTCACGATAGAATCGACAGCCACATTTCTCCAGAATTTCAATAAGTTGCCGAGGCTTAAGTGCCGGAATATTTTTAGGCATATAAAGTTCTCAGCTCCAAAGGTTCGGAGATAACTTTTGCCTCTTCAATGGTCAGGAAATCATGCAGATCCTTGATAGAGACTGGTGCAGTATAAATATCAGGTTCCTCTCGCCGCACCAGTTCAAAGGAAGAGACAGCCTCCTTTAATTTTTCAATCGCAACTTCTTTTGTCTCTCCCTGACCAACCAGCCCATTTTCAAGGCAGAGAGCAACCCAGTAGCCACCACTTTCCCTTAAGATAACAGTATAAAAATCAATTTCTCATACCTCCGGCTATTAATTATTTAGTAACTGCTCAGCCACAGAGGACACCGAGGGATTCTTATAACACTTTCCGTATTGAGGGCAGAGGAAAAGGATTCCTTCACACCTCAAAATCAATTACTGGACTGAGTAGTTACATTACTTGTAACCGTTCACCAGCAGTGTTATCCGTTCACCCTGAGCCACATCGAAGCCTGCCGTGAGCTTGCCGAACGGGGTCGTTCATGCTTCGATGCTTCGACAAGCTCAGCATCAGCACGAACGGTTTAAGTAGCCTCACTGAAGGATTCATGGTGAACAGTTACCTCCGTTGCCTCCTCGGTTGATTCTATATCCTTCATCCACTTTTCTCTCTGTCCTCCGAGACCCTTTTCAGGCTAGGCGGGCGCCTCTTCTAAAGGGAAATTCTCTATGCTGACATTCAGAAGCTCGGCTAATCCAAGTCGCTCTGTAGCATCCAGAATCTCGATCCCCACGATGTGCCCATCCTCTCCCATATCAACGGTAACACCTTCCTCAATGTCCCTAGAATCGACTATAGGGGCTTCCCGCAGCTTTATATATAGAGCGTTACTACTTTTGGTGTACTCAATTCGCATCTTCCCTCCTTCTCCTTTCGAAGGAGTTGTTCGGGGTAAGGATTCGCAGTAAATAATCACACTGACTCATTCCTGCCACATGGTAACATCTTTGCTGACGATGTAATAGTTTGTCCAAGCTGTTCCCTTGATGTCTTAACCGCAAGTTCTGCTCGTGACGCGAGCATCTTCAGAAATTTCTGGTCTAAGTGTAGAGCCCAATTCCAATTCTGGTAAATCCTTAAGTTCCCACCACTCTATTAGATCAATTCTATATTTATCACTTTTAGCGAAATCTCGTGCTTGACTGGTAAAGCCTCGTTCAGCTATTAGAATTCCCTTGGTCGCTCTTCTAGAAGTGACCACACCTAAAAGTTCCCGGGCTACTCCTACTCCTACAGTTTGCCCCCACTTCTTACATTGTATTATATATAGACTCCTATATAACACATCCTCCGAGCACGCTGTCAAATCTATACCCCCATCCGGTCCCCTCCCAGTCTCAGTAACCTTATAGCCTAAATTTCCTAGTAATTTTCCCAATTTGTCTTTCACTCGGTCCTCAAAATCATGCCAATCATCGCAACCTAAAAATTCCCGACCTTTTCGTGTTATCTCCCACTTATCACTTTCAAGGAGTCCTTGAGCACTATGAGCAATTAACTCGTTTTCACAAAGCGTTTCACGTCTTTTCTGAATTCGCTGTTCCCATTCCCCTACTTTTTCCTTCTTGCTCAGTTTTGGTCTTGAAAGAGGTTCAGCCACCAACTCATATAGCTTCTCTATTGTCACCCCATGATGCCCCTCCGATGCAATCCCATGAAGTAAATGGGTTTTTTCAAACCTCTTAATCTTTGGGGGTGACTTTCTCACTTTTTCTAATTTACCATTCATCTTTTGGGCACTCACAACAGTTCATCCTATTTCTCAGCAAGGGGAGTCCATAAAGTACTCCCCTGCAATGACTATCATTAGAGCCGTTTCCCTCACATCCCCATAACAGGCAGTTGGTCTACAGAGGCACAATAAAGGAATCAATGCCTGCCCACTCGAGGAAAGATATTGAGGTAGCATCGCCTAGCTGGCTGCCTATTGCACTGAACTTCAGGTTAGGGTTAGCCTTATGTGCCTCGGTGATAGCATCAGCAATAAGCACACCTACCCCCTCTACATCGAGTACCTCAAAGGGGTCATTAGCCAAGATTCCCTGCTCTATATACTGGCTGAGGAACCCTTCTTTCGTAACGCTTACGCTGGCATCAGCCCAGCTTATCCCCCAGGTGGTCTGAGTCAAATCAGTGGTGTTGAAAATGAGGGTATCTACTTCTGTAGCAATATCACTAGCTATCAAAGCTGCTTTGGGGATAGCTATTACTGCACCTGGAGTATATGCCGGAGCTTTGCCCCCGGATTTTTCGGCTATCTCACTTATCATCGACTTTAGACCAGTTATTTCTCCTATATCAGATACAAAGGGCAGGTTAATCTGGAGGGAGGGACTGCCCTTATCACTTAGAGAGTCAAATATCGCTTCAATCTGAGCCTGGTATATTTCCTTACCGCGGGTCATGGCTAGTCGCACTCCCCGCTCACCCAATAATGGGTTGTTCTCCCTGTACTTACCAATCGTGCCTTCTAGCTCCTCTACAGATATTCCATAATCCTGAGCTACTTGTTCCATTTCATTAGGGTTGAATCTCAAGAAAGCGTCAAGCGAAGTATCTAGCAAAGTGACACTTACAGCGTTAAAATTTCCTTGCCCTACTAGCTCAGTCATAGCCCTGGTTAATGCCTCTCTGATTTCCCTTGTTATGGTGTTGATAACAGATTTATCGTCAGTGGCATAGCCTGTGATGATAAGTTTGCGAATAAGCCCTGAGATATTATCATTGGAGAGGATAATTGAGGTAATATCAAGGTTAACTTGCTCTATGCTAAGGCTTATAGCTCTTTCAGCATCTCCAGCAGTGTTTACCAGAGCGATTGCTTGCACCTGGATTCCCGCCTTCGTGCGAAGGCAGTTAGGCTGAAGGCTGAAGGAGTCTAATAGCCTTCGGTCTTCAGCCTCATCCCGAATGACATGTCCTTTCCAGGCACGAACTGAGCTGATAACCCCTGTCAACCGCTCGGCTGCCTCTTCAGCATTAAGCAAGGGAAGCTCAAATTCCTGCCTAAGCGCCGCTTGAGCGGTGGCGAGAAGACCAATCGGCACCCGGTAGGGTGAGGCACTGGCATAATCCAGTCCTACCATATGCAGGAATGTTATTGTCTCAGGGTCTCCCCCATGCTCACCACATATGCCTATGTCTATCCTTCCTGAATCCCCCCTGTCCCCCCTTTTCAAAAGGGGGGAGGAGAGGGGATTTCCTGCAGTGTCGGCTAGTTTCTTAGCCAGGGCAATCAAGACTCCTACTGAGGGGAAATCTACCGTCACGAAGGGATTTCGAGATAAGATTCCCTTATCAATGTAACTGCCGATGACCATCTTCTCTGCATCATCTCGGCTATATCCGTAGCTGGTTTGGGTAAGGTCGTTGGTACCAAAGGAGAAGAATTCACACCCCTCAGTAACCAGCTTATCAGCAATCAATGGAGCTCTGCCCAGTTCAATCATTGCCCCAATATGATAATCTAGCTTGACCCCCTTCTCACTTATGACCTCCTTAGCCTTCTCTCTGATGATATCCCTCATTGCAGCGAACTCCTCAGCACAAGCTACCAGAGGCACCATAATCTTAGGCTTGACCACCACACCCTCCTGGGATACCTCAATAGCCGCCTCGATGATTGCCTGCACCTGCATCCTGGCTATAGCGGGAGTGGTGATGAGTAGACGAACTCCCCGATGTCCTAACATGGGATTTTCCTCATGTAAATCGGCAATCATCTGTATTAATTTCTCTGTTGGGGTATTCAGGATTGAGGCAAGCTGGGATACCTTCTCTACCTCATCTACCTTGGGCAGGAACTCATGAACTGGAGGGTCGAGAAGTCTAATCGTAACAGGGAGACCATCCATACTCTCAAAGATTCCCTTAAAGTCCCCCTTCTGCAAGGGGAGGATTCTCTTTATGGCTTCATCAGTTATTGTGGTGTTTCCCAGCATGGCACTAAGGAGCATCTGTTGCACCAGAAATACCCTTTTCTCCTCAAAGAACATATGTTCAGTTCTTACCAGACCTACCCCTTCAGCCCCGAGGGCTCGGGCGGCCTGGGTATCTTTAGGATAATCAGCGTTCGTCCACATTCCTAACTTTCTCTTCAGCAGAGCCATAAACCTGATATAGTATTGATACAACTCCGAATTCTGAGCTTCTTTATCATGGTCTACCAGCCCACGCACAATATCAGAAGGTGCTTTTTTTACCTTACCGAGCATGACCTCACCGGTAGCTCCATCGATAGATATCCAGTTGCCTTCCCTGATAATCTGGTTGCCAACGGAGAAACATTTCTCCTGCTCGTTAATAACAATCTGCTCTGTACCAGTTACACACGGCTTACCCCAACCACGAGCAACCACTGCAGCATGGGATGTCTTCCCGCCTCGAGAGGTGAGAATACCCTGAGAAGCAGTTATTCCCACAATATCGTCTGGAGTAGTCTCAGGTCGAACCAGGATGAGTTCAGCCCTGGGATTCTCGTCAAGTAGCTCTTTAGCTCGAGCAGCGGAAAAGACTACCTCTCCGATAGCTGCACCTGGAGAGGCATCTATTCCTTGGGCAAGGATGAGAGCTTCTGCCTTCCCTTGGGGGTCAAATGTGGGGTGAAGGAGTTGGTCCAATTGCCCAGGTTCCAGACGCATAGCTGCTTCTTCAGCAGTAATTAAGCCTTCCTCAAACATATCAACAGCAATCCTGAGTGCTGCCGGTGCAGTTCGCTTGCCCCTTCTGGTCTGAAGCATCCACAGCTTGCCGTTCTCCACAGTAAATTCAAAGTCCTGCACATCGTGGTAGTATTTCTCAAGCGAAGTGGTAATTTCCCTGAGCTGCCGGTAAACATCAGGCAGCTCCTCGGCTAAGCGGGCAATTGGCTGGGGAGTTCGTATCCCCGCTACTACATCCTCACCCTGAGCATTCATGAGGTATTCACCATATGAAATCCTCTCCCCTGTAGCCGGGTCACGGGTAAATCCTACACCTGTACCAGAGATAGTACCCAGATTGCCAAATACCATTGCCTGGACATTTACTGCTGTGCCTAAAGTATCGGGAATCCCTTCTCGTTTTCTATAGGTAATAGCACGAGGGGTATTCCATGACCTGAACACTGCATCACGAGCAAAGGTAAGCTGCCGTAGTGGTTCTTGAGGGAAGTCCTCCTGGGTAACTTCTTTATAAGCAGCCTTATATTTTTGCACAATCTCCTTCAGGGCAGCAGCATCAAGTTCGACATCTTGTATTATGCCAAGCTCATCTTTCTTGGATTCTAATATATGTTCAAAGATATCTTTGTTTATCCCCATAGCTACATTACCGAACATCTGAATGAAACGCCTGTAGGCATCATAAACAAAACGCTCATCCTGAGTTAATTGGGACAGGCCCTCAACCACCTTATCATTTAGCCCTAGATTTAGGATTGTATCCATCATCCCTGGCATGGAGAATTTGGCTCCGGACCTGACTGATACCAGTAACGGATTATGAGAGTCACCGAACTTTTTACCGGTAGCCTTCTCTACTCCTTCCAGGGCAGACAGCATCTGTTTATTGAGTTCTGTAGGAACCCTGCCTTCTTTATTCAGGTACTCTATACACATCTCGGTAGAAATAGTGAATCCTGGCGGAACAGGAATGCCAGCCTTGACCATAGTGGATAAACCCTCACCCTTACCACCGACAATATCCTTATCTACACTTTCACCGAATAGATACACATACTTTTTCTCTCCTTCGTTTTTCATAACGCTTACGCTATACTCACGCTGTGCCACGATAGTGATACCTCCTTAGCTGATAGAAATTCATGATAGAGAAACCTCTCCCCTGGTCAACATGGATTAACAGTCTGACGCTACATGTCTATTAACTTTGACGGGATATTGACGAAAGACAAAGGGAAATCTCTCAATTATTGACAAACTATGGCTTCACACTGTAAAAGCGAAGAATTAATTGAACCTTCTCGCTCATAGGCTCAGCCTGAAAAACCTTGACAAATCTTACATGCCTATGGTATATTACATAGTGTAATGATAACCCAGGATTGGTTGTAAGCAATCCTGGTAAAATGATAACCGGGGGATTGGATAATAACAATCCCCCGCTTCATTTACTTAAGCCAACATCCTTCAAGAAAATTCCTATCCAGTTCAATTACCTTATCACTCACTTCTGCTAAGTGTTGAGCCATTCGTTTCTCCATATTCTGAGCGGTACAGCCAGCACACTCAACATGTCTACCCATCTCTTTCACTGCTAATACAGCACTGCTGAAATCATCATCGTGTGAGACTAGTATAGCAGTATCATAAGCATGGGACCAACCAAGTTTGAGCATATCTACTGCCAGGAGCACATCTACTCCCTTCTCAACTTCTATGTCCCCATAAGTATTCAGACGGCCCCTCCTTAATTCCAGGTAAGGGGTTTTCTGGAGATTGAAGAAGAACTGTTGCTGCTTTTTAGAACGCTCTGGGTCCTTAAATTGGTCAACTATAGCACCATAATAATAGAGGCGAAGCAATGTTCGCTTTCCGACCAACCTTTGAGCAAACTTGCTGTAATCCAGGTCTTGGCGCCCCATGTTATCTTTTAATGTGCGGTAAAGATTACTTCCATCTATGAATATTGCTACTCGCTCTTCCATTCACCTCTCATCCTTCCCGCAGCAAACATGAAACACTCAAATTTTTCTAGAATACCCAGCCTTAGTTTACCAACTCTTTTACTTCCTAGCAAGTTCAAATTGAGAGAGGGAGCTTTCTTGACAGCTAATATGAGCTATGATATGTTTGAAGGGAGGGGATTCCCCATTGGTAGGATAAGTTCCCTTTGACCCTCTCCTCTGGTAGGAGGGGGGTTGTATTAGGTAGGATGCAATATTATTATAGCCAGAGATAGCAATGAGGAGTGATGTAGTAAAGCAAGGTATTGAGCGGGCTCCACACCGCAGTTTACTGCGTGCTTTGGGTTGTACCCAGAGGGAACTGAGCCAGCCATTTATCGGTGTAGTAAATAGCTTCAGTGAAACTGTACCAGGGCATATCCACCTTCGTGATATTGCTGCAGCAGTCAAGGCAGGAATAAGGGAAGCCGGGGGCACGCCTTTTGAATTTAATACCATCGCTGTATGCGATGGTATTGCCATGAACCATACAGGGATGAAGTATAGTCTTCCATCTCGAGAACTTATCGCCGATTCGGTAGAAATTATGGTAGAGGCACATGCCTTTGATGCACTGGTATTCATTACTAACTGTGACAAGATAATCCCTGGGATGCTAATGGCTGCGGTGCGTCTAAACATCCCTGCTATCTTTGTGAGTGGTGGTCCTATGATGGCAGGACACTTAAATGGAGGCAAAAGGATTGACCTTAGCTCTGTATTTATGGGAGTAGGGAAGATATCAAAGGGAGAAATTAGTCTTGAAGAGCTACAGGAGTTGGAGGAAAATGCCTGTCCTGGTTGTGGTAGTTGTGCAGGGATGTTCACCGCCAACACTATGAACTGTCTCACAGAGGTTATGGGAATGGCACTACCGGGTAATGGTACTATTCCTGCGGTGGAGGCACAGCGAGTTCATCTGGCTAAAGAAACAGGGCAGAAGATTATGGAGTTGCTGGAAGAAAATCTCTGTCCTCGTGATATTATTACCACTGATTCCGTATATAATGCCTTCGTGGCAGATACGGCACTGGGAGGAAGTACCAACTCTATCCTACACCTCCTGGCAATAGCTCATGAGGCTGGAGTAGACTTCCCGCTTTCTCGGATTAATGAGATAAGTAACCAAACACCCCATTTATGCAAGCTCAGCCCTTCGGGAGATTATCATATTGAGGACCTCCATCTTGCTGGTGGTATCTCTGCTCTGCTAAAGGAGCTTAAAGGGTTACTAAATCTGAAGTCGATAACGGTCTCGGGGAAGACACTGGGGGAGAATATCCGTGGTGCCAAAAACAGAGACCATAAAGTTATCCATACTATAAGGAAGCCCTATTCCTCTACTGGTGGACTTTCTATCCTCTTTGGTAATCTTTGTCCTGATGGGGCAGTGGTGAAGAGTGCTGCGGTATCGCCACAGATGCTTGTTCATCAGGGTTCAGCAAGGGTATTCGACTCTGAAGAGCAGGCTACTACAGCAATTATGGAGGATAGCATAAAGAGTGGTGAGGTAGTTGTCATCCGTTACGAAGGTCCCCGAGGAGGACCAGGGATGCGGGAGATGCTCACCCCTACTTCTCTGTTAAGTGGTATGGGAAGAGATGATGAGGTGGCACTAATTACTGACGGGCGTTTCTCTGGGGCAACTCGAGGGGCTGCTATTGGTCATGTTTCTCCTGAGGCTGCCGCTGGTGGGGTTATAGCTGCCATCAAAGATGGTGACATGATAAGTATTGATATTCCTAATCATAAACTTGAGGTAGACCTGAGTGAGACAGAAATAGAACAACGGCTTGCTAAACTGCCGCCATTCGAATCTAGACTAGCTAGCGGCTATCTTAAACGCTACGCCGAGAAGGTGAGTTCAGCAAGCACTGGGGCAGTATTTGATAGGGGGTGAGAGGATATGTGCAACAAAGAAAAGCTAATAGAGAGAATTCTGGAAATTGAATGGGATATGTTTTCAGCAGTACAAAGTAGGGATGGGAGGGCACCCTGCCAGGATGACCCTGCAACCTTCAAAATTATAAGAAGGAGTCAATTCATGGTCTGGTCAGACGATACTCTGGAGAGCTATTTAAATGACCTTGAAGAGGCAAAAAAGGCAGGAAGGAATTTAATGACCCTAAAGTATGCCAGGATGGAGGATTTAATCCCGCCTTTAGATTCGGAAGCTCTTCCCTTAATAGATAAAATTGTGGAAATCATGCTCAGATGGACTGTGGGGGTTTCAGAGAGGTTTCCTTATATTCAACACGGGAGACCTGTTTACACTTGGCAGGAGCCTATATTTGGAGTGACATCTTCTGAGACTTATGCACGAGGGGAGCTTGAAACCTATTCAGAGAGGACCCTTGAGTTGTACTATGAGGATATTCTGGATAAAGTCTCCAAAGGCCTAAATGGAGTTGAAGTAAGCTATGATTACATGGTAAGGAGTTTTGGTTATAAATCTTTGACCGAGGCGAATGAAAGATTGGGAAAGGTCGCGTAGTGAAGTTAAGTGGTGCTCAGATTGTATATGAAAGCCTGATAAGTGAAGGTGTGGATGTTATCTTCGGTTTCCCGGGAGGAGCAGTGCTTTCTCTCTATGATACCCTTCCTCAATACCCTCAACTGCGTCATGTGCTGGTGCGTCATGAGCAAGGGGCAGTCCATGCTGCAGATGGCTATGCCAGAGCTACAGGGAAGGTAGGAGTTTGTGTTGCTACATCAGGACCCGGTGCTACTAACTTGGTTACCGGTATAGCCAACGCTCACCTTGACTCTATCCCGATAGTAGCTATAACAGGACAGGTAGCCAGAGCATTCATCGGTAAGGATGCTTTTCAAGAAGCAGACATAACTGGTATCACTCTTCCCATAACCAAGCATAATTATCTTGTCCAGAGTGCTGCTGAACTGGTAGCAGTAATGAAGGAGGCTTTCTATATTGCCAGGACAGGAAGACCGGGGCCAGTTCTCATTGATATACCGCGGGATATCTTCGATGAGAAAGCAGAATTTCGCCGTATCGAAAAGATAACCCTCCCCGGCTACAAGCCTGTCTTAGGTGGACATGCGGCCCAAATTAACAAGGCAGTTCAGCTCATCAATCATGCCAAGCAGCCGGTTATTATTGCAGGCAGAGGTGCTATTACCTCTGGAGCCTATGATGAACTCAAGGAGCTAGCTGAAGTAGCTCAGATTGCAGTAACGACCACACTTCTGGGTATCGGTTCCTTCCCTCAATCGCATATATTGAATCTTGGTATGCTGGGAATGCATGGGACTGCCTGTGCCAATCTGGCGGTAAGTAACGCTGACCTTATTATTGCTATTGGGATGAGGTTTGATGACCGTGCTACAGCAAGGGTAGACACATTTGCTCCTCGAGCCCGTATTATCCACATTGATATTGACCCCGCTGAGATAGGGAAGAATGTTAGAGTAGATGTACCCATAGTAGGGGATGCTAGGAATGTGCTACAACTTTTAAGTAAGAAAATAACCCCTCAAAATCATAGGGAGTGGATTAGCCAACTAGAAGAGTGGCAACATCAGCATCGCTTAACTTATGACAAGGAAAGCAAGGAATTATTACCCCAATATGTAATTCATAGGATATCTGAGCTTGGTGGTAGGAATGCCTTTGTGGTCACTGGCGTAGGACAAAATCAGATGTGGACAGCTCAGTACTTCCACTGTGATATGCCGAACAGCCTCATTTCGTCAGGTGGTCTGGGTACTATGGGTTTCGAGCTGCCAGCGGCTATAGGAGCGAAAATCGGTCGTCCTGAAGCAACTGTATGGTGTATTGCCGGTGATGGTGGATTCCAGATGACCATCCAGGAACTGGCTACAGCAGTTCAGGAAAATGTTGCTGTTAAAATAGCTATCATCAATAATGGCTACCTGGGGATGGTGCGGCAGTGGCAGGAGCTATTCTACGGGCGGCATTATATAGCTACACCCATTACCGGTCCTGATTACGTTAAGATAGCTGAGGCTTATGGATTGCCAGGACAGAGAGTAACGAGTAAACAAGAGGTAGCCCCTGCCATCAAAAAAGCTATGGAACACTCTGGACCATACCTCATTGACTTTGTAGTCAGATCAGAGGAGAATGTGTATCCTATGGTTCTACCGGGAGAGTCACTATCTGAGATTATCGAGCAGCCCGGCCCCAAAGAGGATATAAAAGCTCTAACACCAATGTTACCCTTGGGGTGAGTAATGGGCAGGTTATCCTGTGAAAGTAGCACTAAGAGGGAGGGATAATAGTATTATTGATGGTGGAGGAGAGGTGAAGCCGACAACTGCTCCTAAGCATATCTTAACTGCGGTGGTAAATGATAAGCCGGGGGTGCTCAACAAGGTATCCAGTCTCTTCAGGCGCCGTGGCTTCAATATTGAGAGTATAACAGTGGGTGCCAGTGAAGCACCGGGGTTTTCCCGTATGATAGTAGTAGTGCGAGGGGATACTCCTGTTGTGGAGCAGGTAAGGAAACAACTCGATAAATTGATTGATGTAGTTAAGGTTACTGATATCTCGGAGAGTAGCATCGTAGCACGAGAGTTGGCTCTGATTAAGGTGAAGTCTACACCCGCCACCCGCAGTGAAATCATGCAAATTGTGGACATCTTCCGGGCGAATATTATAGATGTGGCATCTGATTCTGTAGTCGTGGAGGCTACCGGCGATGGAGACAAGATTGAGTCATTGCTTCACCTCCTCAAGGATTTTGGCATCAAGGAGATTACCCATACCGGGTGTGTAGCAATGACACGAGGTGTGGTTTGAACCTCTCTCCTGCTATTAACGGAGTAAAGTACAATAGAGAGAGATTTTGGGGTAGGGATAGGGAGTACGGGGGTCTCTGTCTCCAGCTATATCTTTATACTTTGTTGCAGGACCAGGTCGCATCTTTGGTGTTGCCTACCTTATAGTGATATTGGGTAGGTGGCTTTTAATCTTTAATTATAAGTCAATAGTAAAGGGAGTAAATTATGAAAGTCTCAGTTGAAGAGAAGCCCGATAGAATGGTAGAGCTTTATGTGGAGGCTGACCCGGAGGAAATCGAGGAGTCAATGAAAGCTACCTACCATCGTTTAGTAGGAAGGGTGAATATACCTGGTTTTCGTCGGGGCAAGGCTCCACGGCCCATACTAGAGCAATATGTTGGCAGGAATTCAATACTACTGGAGGCTATTGATTACTTGATGCCTAAACTGTGTGCAGAGGCATTGCAGGAACATGACCTTGAGATTATTGACACGCCAGAGTTTAACATTGTTGAGCGTGAACCATTAAAATTCAAAGCCACGGTTACTCTAACTCCCTTAGTTAAATTGGGGGATTATCAACAGATAAGAATGATGCCAGAAGAGGTTGAAGTTACCGAAGAGGATATTAATAGAGCAATGGAATCTCTCCGTGACCACTATGCCACGTGGGAATCCGTAGAGCGAAGGGCAGAGATAGGAGATAGCGTAATTATTGATATGGAGGGAGGTTGTGAAGGAGACCCTCCACAGCTTCTTCCTAATCAGCAAGCTATCTTACTTGAGGATGCCCATGTACCAATACCTGAGCTTACTGCACAGATAAAAGGGATGGAGAAAGAGGAAGAGCGTGAGGTAACACTTCATTATCCCTATGACTATGCTGATATACCAAGCCTTGCAGGGAAAACATGTTGCTTCAAGATAAAGGCTAAAGAAATCAAGGAGAAACGTCTTCCTGAATTAGACGATGAGTTTGCAAAAACCGTTGGTGAGGAATTCGATACCCTGCAGGCGCTTCGAGAGCAAGTTACTAATAAAATCCGAATTACCAAGCAGAGAGAAGCAATGGAGCGATTTGACAGAGATTTGATATCAGAGTTGGTTTTCCAATGTGAGGTTCAAATCCCTCCCGCAATGGTAGAACGAGAAATAAACTACTCTCTACAAGAGGAAGGAAGGAAATTTGGTGAGGGTCGTGAAGGAATAGAGAAATACCTGACAGATGTTGGAGTAACAGAGAATCAGATGAGAGACACAGTGTTTCAGCCTATTGAGACCAATATAACTCGGGGGGTGGTCCTGAATGAAGTGGGTAAGAAGGAAGGGATTGAGGTAAACTCGTCAGAGATAGATGAGATTATCGAGGGTATGGCTCGGGAGCGAGAAAAGGAAGGGGCTGAATATGAAGCAGTAAAGTCAGCACTTAACACAAAGGAGATGCGTTGGTATATGCACGAGAAACTTCTTGAGGATAGAATAATGCAATTCCTGCGGAATATAGCAACTGCTCCAACAGCACCTGTAGTACAATCAGAGGAAGTCACAGGGAATGCTACTAGTACTTCGGAGTCATGTGAAGAAGAACCAGAATTAGAGACGACTCAACAAGCTGAATAAGGGGGTTAGGGATGGACAGGCAATTTTCAAACATAATTCCAATGGTAGTTGAAACCGATGTTCGAGGAGAACGAGCCTTTGATATATATTCCCTGCTGCTTAAGGAGCGTATTATCTTCATTGGCATGCCCATAAATGACCAGGTAGCTAACCTGGTAGTTGCCCAGCTACTCTATCTGGAGAGGGAGGATTCTGATAGAGACATAAATCTCTATATCAATTGTCCTGGTGGGGTAATCAATGCCGGATTTGCAATTTATGATACCATGCAGCTTATTAAACCAGATGTGATTACTACTTGTGTTGGCTTAGCTGCCAGCATGGGGACGGTACTTCTGACAGCTGGTACCAAGGGGAAACGATATGCACTGCCTAATGCTACCATTCATTTGCATCAAGCGATGGGTGGTGCCCAAGGGCAGGCTACCGATGTGGCTATTGCTGCCAAGGAGATTATGCGGCTGCAGAATAATATACAGGAGATTCTTGCTTTACATACAGGACAGCCCAAGGACAAGATTGCACGTGATACCGACCGTGACTTCTATCTCACTCCAGAACAGGCGGTGGAATATGGAATCATTGACGAAGTTCTGACAAAATCACCTCCGAGTCAAGAGTAACAGAGATAATATAGAGCCTTTATCTCTGTCTCAATCCCCTAGCTCTTCGGGGCTGGCGATACGTCCTATGATAGCGCTGGCAGCTGCCACAGCAGGATTAGCCAAATAGACTTCCGACTGAGGGCTGCCCATCCTCCCTACAAAATTACGGTTAGTAGTAGAGAGACATCGCTCACCTGCGGCAAGAACACCCATATGTCCACCTAAACAGGGACCACAGGTGGGAGTACTCACTATCGCTCCTGCTTCAATGAAGCGCTCAATTAAACCATCCCTTAATGCCTGGAGATAAACCTGTTGTGTGCCAGGTATGATAATGCAACGCACCCGAGGATGGACTCTCCTGTTCCGCAATACTTCAGCAGCAACACGCAGATCGCTAAGTCGTCCGTTAGTACAACTGCCTATTACCACCTGGTCAATCTCCACCCCTTTTTCGGCAGTATTTACATTTACCTGGCTCACTGGTTTAGTATTGGAGGGTAGAGGGGGGAATGCTACCTGAGGCTCAAGGTCAGAGACATCATACTCGATAACTTTAGCATAGCTGGCATCAACATCAGGTTCATAAGCTGTATAGCGACGATTTGTCCGGGACTGAAGATATGTGCGGCTTTTACCATCCAACCTGAATATTCCTGCCTTAGCTCCTGCCTCAATTGCCATATTCGCCATGGTGAAACGTCCATCCACAGAAAGTTGTTCTATCGCTTCACCATGGAATTCCATAGCGGAGTAGAGAGCGCCGTCAACGCCAATATCCCCTATGGTATAGAGAATCAGGTCTTTGCCACTAACCCACCTCTTCAGTTTTCCATGATAAATGAACTTGATAGTAGGTGGCACCTTCATCCAAATTTCTCCACATGCCATAGCAGAAGCAATATCAGTAGAGCCCATACCAGTAGCAAATGCTGACAGGGCACCATAGGTACAGGTGTGAGAATCAGCGCCAATAATTACTTCTCCGGGAAGAACTAAACCCTGCTCAGGAAGAAGCACATGTTCAATCCCCATTTGCCCCACCTCGAAGTAAATCAAACCTTGCTCCAAAGCAAACTCACGCATCATTTTCGCTTGCTCTGCAGAAGCAATATCTTTGTTGGGAACAAAATGGTCGGGGACCATTACAATCTTTCGGGGATCAAAGACCTTCTCCACACCAATACGCTGGAACTCTCTGATAGCAATTGGGGCAGTGATGTCATTTGCCAGTATAAGGTCAACCTTTACATTAATGAGTTCACCAGGGCTGACGCTATCCCTACCAGCGTGAGCAGCCAGAATCTTCTCAACTAAAGTCATCTCTATCCCTTTTTAGTAACCGTTCACTCACTCTCATGTCATTGCGAGCTTTAGCGAAGCAATCTCATCGTTGCTTCCTTTCCCCACCAAGATTGCTTCGTCGCCTACGCTCCTCCTAAGGAACTCAGAGTTCCTTTCTGATATAACCCACCCAGCGCAGCGGCGGGTCGGATGCTCGCAATAATACAGGTGAACGATTACCCTTTTTAGATACTTAGGTACAGAATAACAAACCTACTCTGCTATTATACATATTGTAATAGTTTAGTTTTTCCAAAAGCTTAAGCCATAGTATATTCCCCCCTCCCCGCTGTCAAGCGTTTTTTGGGAGGTTGTTGATGTTCTACAATCTTGTCATCATCTAGCTGTTCTGGGAAAATTTGATGAGATTGACCTTGAGATAGAGCGCCTGGCTCAGCTTGTGAAAGAAGTTGACACAGGTGTGTTTCTGTTGACAGTTCATAAGAAACACTTGGTAAAGGTGCAGCCGCTCTCTAAGGCAAACTTGCTGGATGTAGTCCGAGAACAGAATTTGACCAGAAAGGCACTATGACTATAGAATGCATGGCTAAGAGGGATGGTTTTATGTCATGAGCCTTTACAAGGGAATCAAGAAGCTCATCTTGTGTTAGAAGGGACTATTGCTTGACGATTACGCATTCAGTAATTGGTATTCAATTATGTCGCATACAATCGAGAATGTGGTCGAGAAAGATGCCTAACAACTCCTTGCAAGTGACCGCTCTGGCGGTCACAAATTAAGCCCGATTCAGATATGACAGGCGTAAAATAGCCAAGGCCAACAAAGCAAAATCTGGCGGCGGGTGAGCTTGGTCGTTGTGGTGTAACAATACCATAAAATAATATGGTGGTTAGATAGTCCAATTAGACTTAGGTAGTTCATCACGTTGGCTATTGCTAGTGCACGGAGCGAAGGCGTCTTGACCCAGCGAAATGTCTTGCGGCTTAACTTAGTTGGTGTCCGACCAGCAGGTGATTCTGCGTATTAGAACTGGATTGATTGACATCTTGTAGTCCGTGGATTAACATAGGCCCATAGAGGATATTACAAGGTGCAATAGGGTGATTCTGCAAACTCTTATGATTTTGCAGAAAGGATTTGTAGCTGAAAATGACTGAAGCCTTAATCACACCACAATTAATTGAATGGGCGCGTGAACGCTGTGGTTTAGATAAAGATACTGTTGCGGGGAAGCTCAAGATAAAGCCAGATAAGCTGGAAGCTTGGGAAAGAGGCAAAGAACATCCAACATTCCGACAAGCCCAAAGTTTGGCACATAAACTACATGTCCCATTCGGGTACTTATTCCTCTCCAAACCACTGGTAGAGAAGCTTCCATTACCTGACTTGCGGACTGTAGTTGGCACACCACCACGTCTGCCTAGCCCAGATTTCTCCGACTTATTAAACGATGTTCTCAGAAAGCAACAATGGTACAGAGAGTACCAGGAGAGAGAAGGAGCAAGACCTGTTCAGTTTATAGATCGCTTCGATCTCAGTAGTAGCCCAGGAATAATTGCTACAGATATTAGAAGAATACTAGATATCAGTGACAAGGTGCGTGAAAAATCTAAAAACTGGGAGCAATTCTTGTGGGAGTTCATTCGGAGGGCAGAGAATGCTGGGGTATTGGTTTTGCGCAGCGGCATAGTCGGGAACAATACCCTTCGTAAGTTGAATGTAGAGGAATTTCGTGGATTTGCTATAAGTGATGAATTGGCTCCGGTTGTATTCATAAATGCTCAGGACGCGAAAGCTGCACAGATTTTTACTTTAGCGCATGAACTTGCACACTGAGGTGGTCCCCAAATTTCGGACAGGTTGTTAAGAGCGGGTTTTGCTCCTAGAATACTAGAATACAAAGAGAGATAGGAGGAGCAGGACATGAAACAGAACCGCAGCAAGCACAGCCCATCATTTAAAGCCAAAGTAG
>JAUWOP010000072.1 GCA_030612045.1 Chloroflexota bacterium
TGCTTCCAGACTTTCAAAAGTAATGCCGGGACGCAGGCAGTTCTCAGCTTCGGACAACAATTTCAGCTTTTCTACGCTTGTTGGGGACATTGTCACCCCTAACCTTGCTCATTCTTTGCTGGGGATGAAAACACCCCCCCCCTTGAGCCAGTTAGAATTTTCATAGTCGCGGGGGGGCTTGGCCCCCACCCCTGCCGAGGATAAACCTCGGCGCTACGATAACCGGATAAACCTCGGCGCTACGATAACCGGATAAACCTCGGCGCTACAATGGCTATCGGCGCTACAATGGCTAATCGTAAGAAGAGACTATCCTATTCTAAAGTTTCCAGGAGCACTAAAAGTATTGACAGAGACTTCGGCTTCCTTATTTTGTCGGAAAGGTATATAATTAACTCGGTTCGTAGCTATTCAGCTATAGAGGACACCGAGTAGCGGAAATTCTAATGGCTAAATTCCAATAATCCAACCTGGTAGTTCTCCGTTTGGGATTTTGGTAATTGGTCATTGAGATTTGTTTGGAAATTGGGTATGTCATTCCCGCCCCGTATCAAGTACGGGGTAAACTACGGCGGGAATCTATACCTACCCCCTGGATTTCTGCTTCCGCAGGAATGACAGGTTTATTTCCTCGGTGTTTTCTGTAAACTCTGTGGCTATTAACTATTGGCTGAGCGGTTGCTTTGGTTTTTGGCTATTATCTACCGAATGAATCTGAGAATGTACAGGAAACTAGATAATGAAACCATTAAAGAAGACCCCTTTTAATAAGGTGCATCATGGGTTGAAAGCAAGGATGATGGATTTTGGGGGCTGGGATTTACCTGTCTGGTATACTTCTATTTTGGAGGAGCATAAGGCTGTCCGTTCTAGGGCAGGGATGTTTGATGTTTCTCATATGGGTAGAGTTTGGGTAACAGGAAAGGATGCAGGAGCTTTCCTCGATAGAATGCTAACTAAATCTGTGCAACGGTTGGAGATAGGTAGCGGCCAACTCTGTCTCCTGTGTTTAGAGAATGGAGGTATTCTAGACGACCTATATGTATACCATCTGGGGATTGAGCAGTATTTAGTAATCTGGAATGCCTCTAATATTGAGCAAAAGCTTGAGTGGTTATTTCGCTGGTTGGACCCAGATGCTGATATTACTATTAAGGACAACTCCTCCAACACGGTTATGCTGGCTGTCCAGGGGCCGGCTGTTTGTCGATTGAAGAACCTGGAGGGTCTCTCTTATTTACCTCGTTTTAGCATTACCCAAACGAAAGTAGGAGACTTGAGCGCACTTGCGGCGAGGACAGGATATACAGGGGAGGATGGATTTGAGATAATTACCGACGCAGCAAATGCGTTACCCTTGTGGGAGTCATTCATAGAACAGGATGTGAAGCCCTGTGGCTTGGGAGCACGTGATAGCTTACGACTGGAAGCTGGTATGATGCTATGTGGACATGATATGGATACATACAGCAATCCTTTTGAGGTAGGCTTGGGATGGCTGGTAGACCTCGAAAAGGGTGATTTTATAGGTGAGAATGCTTTACTTGAGATTAAGCGTCAAGGTGTTAGCCGTAAACTTATCGGCTTTCAGATGAATGGACGGGAGATAGCCCGTTCAGGATACAAGATTTTCAAATCTGGCCAGGAGGTAGGGCAGGTTAGTAGTGGTGGGTATGCGCCGAGTCTAGGTATTGGTATAGGGCTGGGTTATGTTCCTATCGAGATGGCAACCGTTGGTACCGGAATCGAGATAATGATTCGCAACAAGCTAACTCCTGCCCGTATAGCTAACAGGCGATTCTACAAAAGAGGAGAGTCAAGTGAATCCCAAGGAATATAGGTATACGCAAGAACATGAATGGGTCTGTCCTGAGTCGGGGAAAGTGGGGATTACGGATTATGCCCAATCCCAACTGGGAGATGTGGTTTTTCTTGATTTGCCGGCTCCCAGCACTCAGGTGGAACAGTTCAAAAAGATGGGTGAGATAGAGTCAGTGAAAGCGGTTTCAGACCTTTTTGCACCGGTTAGCGGAGAGGTGTTAGAAATCAATCAAATTGCTATTGATGAGCCTGGTCTGGTAAACCAGAACCCATGTGGGGATGGTTGGCTAGCTAGGTTAAAATTGAGCAAGATTTCGGAGCTTGATGCCTTAATGGATAGCGATAAATATGATGAATTTATAGCGCGATCAGGTGAGGAGGACTCAGAATAAAACTCTCTCTCCCTCTTTCGTATAATGCTTACGCTTGTACGGGGCAGGGGGGATTTTGCAAAATGTTATGCGAGATACTATAGCATAAATGCCGTCGCCTTATTTACCGAATACTGATGCAGACCGCATGGTAATGTTGCGGGAAATTGGGGTTAGCTCTACTGAAGAGCTCTTTCAGGATATACCTGAGAGATTCCGCAATGCCCATTTCAGGCTGCCTTCTCCTCTTTCTGAGTTAGAACTCAAAGAAGAGCTTCGCCAGCTATCAAACCGTAATGCAAACTTAGATGAGTACACTTGTTTTCTAGGTGCAGGATACTATAGGCACTTCATCCCCAGTGTAGTCAATCACATCACCAGTCGAAGTGAGTTCTACACTGCTTATACCCCATATCAAGCAGAGGTCAGCCAGGGCACACTACAAGCTATCTATGAGTTCCAGTCACTGGTCTGCCAACTTACAGGGATGGAAGTGAGCAATGCTGGAATGTACGATGGTAGTACGGCTGCTGCTGAAGCAGCCCTGCTGGCATGCCGAGTCACGAGAAGAGATAAGGTTGCAGTATTATCTACAGTGCACCCAAGGTATTGTGAGGTAGTGGATACCTATGTTAAGGGTCACGGCATTTCCATGGAAAGGGTAGAGGCAGACTCAGGTGGTTTATCCTCAGACTGTGCCTGTTTAATAGTAGAGCAACCCAATTTCTTTGGCTATTTTGAGGATATGAAAGCATATCTTCAGAAGGCTCGTGAGATTGGGGCATTACTCATTGTCATAGTTGACCCTATTTCCCTAGGGATGTTTAAGCCGCCGGGAGATTACGAGGTTGATATTGTTGTTGCTGAGGGTCAGGCTCTGGGTAACTCTATAAGCTTTGGGGGACCAGGCTTAGGTATCTTCGCATGTCGGAAGGAATATATGCGGCAGATGCCAGGCAGGCTCGTAGGTAGGACAGTGGATGCTGATGGTCAAACGGGTTATGTGATGACCATGATAACTCGCGAACAGCATATCCGGAGGGAGCGAGCTACATCCAATATCTGTACCAGTGAAGCCCTGGTGGCTCTGGCAACAGCGGTTTACCTGGCAACTCTGGGCAAGAGAGGTCTCCGCCAAGTGGCTGAGTTATGCTACCACAAGGCTCACTATGCTGCCGATGCAATAGGTAGGCTCAAAGGATATTCCCTTGTTTTCCAGCAGCCTTTCTTTAAAGAGTTTGTGGTGCGTTGCCCCGTGGCACCTCGTCACATCAATGAAGCACTTCTCAAGGAGAGGATAATTGGTGGTCTAGACCTGAGCCATGTGATAGATAGTCTGAAGGCTGAAGACTGTTCGATTGTTTCAGCCTCCAGTCTTCAACCTTCAGCCCTTAGTCTAACTAATAGTATGCTATTTTGTGTTACAGAGATGAATACCAAAGAGGATATAGACAGGTTAGTAGAAATTCTGGGAACATTTTAGTTTGTTCTAATCCCTCTCTCTCAGATGAGTTCATAGAGTTTGTAGTGTTATAGAGTTGGTGGGGTTGGTGGGGAACTCAATAAACCCAAAGAACCCAACAAACTCAAAAAGGGGGAGGTCAGGTGAGGGTGAAATTGGCTCGTCATTATTTACTTCCTGATATTAGCCAACCGGGTAAGACTGGTTGCAGCCTTCCACAGCTGGATGTACCTCCGAGTGAGTTGCCCCCTGAGGAACTCCTCCGCCGGGAACTTGAGTTACCTGAGGTAAGTGAAGTAGAGGTTGTGAGATACTTCACCGCTCTGAGCAAGCTCAACTATGGGGTGGACACAGGATTCTATCCCCTGGGAAGCTGTACCATGAAATATAATCCCAGGTTGCACGAGGATATTGTCCAGCTCCCGGGTTTTGCTTCAATTCATCCCTATCAGCCGATAGAATCTGTACAGGGAGCACTCCAGCTCATGTTCGAGCTACAGGAGTATTTAGCTGAGATTACAGGCATGAATGCTGCAAGTCTGGCACCCATGGCAGGAGCTCAGGGTGAGCTTGCCAGTATATTGTTAGTGAAAGCATATCACCAGTCCCGAAGGGATAAATTACGGAAAAAGATACTGGTACCAGACTCAGCTCATGGCACAAATCCAGCTACTGCTGCTATGTGTGGATTTGAGGTGAGCACTATCCCCTCTAACAAGGAAGGTAACGTAGATTTGGAGAGTCTGGAGTCTATGATGAATGAGGAGGTTGCTGCTGTAACATTGACAATACCTAATACCTTAGGTCTGTTTGACCCGCAAATAGCTGAGATAAGCCATCTCGTTCATGGAAGAGGGGGACTCCTGTGTGGTGATGGAGCAAACTTGAATTCTGTGCTGGGGAAGGTGAAGTTTGGAGACCTGGGTATTGATTGTGTGCAGGTAAACCTTCATAAAACCTTCAGTACTCCTCATGGGGGTGGTGGTCCCGGCTCGGGTCCTGTTTGCGTCAAAGCAAGTTTAGCGGAATTTTTACCTTCACCTTTGGTGGCTAAAAATGCTGGAGGATATGTATTTACTACACCACCTGTGTCTATAGGCAGGCTAGGTGCATCTTATGGAAACTTTGGTGTAATGGTTAAGGCTTATGCTTATATACGAACTCTTGGTGCGGAAGGGTTAAGAGAGGTCAGTGAAAATGCTGTCCTGAATGCTAACTACCTTAAGGAGAAGCTGAAGGCATATTATTACCTGCCCTATGCCCGTACCTGCATGCACGAGGTAGTATTCTCAGGGAAAAAGCAAAAGGCAAAAGGTGTTAGGACATTAGATATTGCCAAGCGTTTGCTTGACTATGGTTTTCATCCTCCCACCATCTACTTCCCTCTGGTAGTTGACGAAGCCCTTATGACCGAACCTACCGAAACAGAGAGCAAGGAAACACTGGATGCCTATATTGATGCTATGAAGAAAATAGCCAGGGAGGTAGAGGAAAACCCTGAAATCCTGCACACAGCTCCCCATAACACACCTGTCAGGCGTCTGGATGAGGTCAGAGCTGCCAGACATCCAGACCTGCGCTGGAGGATGGGCAACCAGGTTAAAATCACAAATCCCAAGCATTAATTTCCAAACCCCCATGGTCGGTTGCCCGCCAGCAAACCATGAAAATAACTGAGCTTACTTGCCATTGCACGCACTGTCATTCCTGCTTCCGCAGGAATCCAGGTGGGGGGAGTGTGGATTCCCGCCTTTGCGGGAATGACATATTCTATTTTCAGAGTAAACCCTCTGGCTCGTTGGGGATGTTGTCATCCCCAACCTTGCACATTCTTTGCGGGGGATGACAACATCCCCCTTGAGCTGATCCATTAGTGCTTCATGATTGTCAATTTAATTTTTTGACAAGAGTTATACCTCTGTGGTAAACTATCGTCTCTTGTAGAATGGCAGGTGGCAAAGGGAGAAGAAGGCTTATTGAAGGGTAGTAATTTGACGAAGGTATATATTGGTAACTACTTTTTTAGTAATGGAGAAGGGAAGGGAGTTTCTTAAGGGGAGGGTATGTTTAGCAATGGAATTAAAGTCAATTAAAGAGAAGTTCCTGAACAAAGAGGATATTTGGGATATTGATTTCAAGGAGCCTAAGTTTGATCGGGACTTAACATCAAAATTTAGTTCCAAGCACCGAGGTAGTGTTCGTCTCTCCATGGGTTTATTCTATACAGATGAGGAGTGGGCACAAAAACGAAAGGAGGTTCTAAACCGTCCTCTTCCTTAAGAGGTATTGCAAACAGCAGCATCTCTGGTTACAAGACAAGATAGGAAAGGTGGGGATGGGATTGCTTGATAAAAAAAGAGCAGGGTGATACAGACATGTGCGAAGGAGGGAGGAGATGGAACTTGAGAAGGAACTAGTATTTTTCAGGTCGCAAAAGGAAGACCTAATTTCACATCATGAGGGGCAATTTGTTCTCATTAAAGGAGAGTCGCTTCTTGGTTCCTTTACTACAGAGGCAGAAGCTTATGGAGCTGGTCTGATCCAACTTGGAAATCAGCCTTTCCTTATTAAGCAGGTTAAAAAGGATGGAGAAGAAGCCGACCGAGTTCCAGCCCTAGTATTAGGATTACTGAATGCCTATACATAACGGAGGATTCAAGACTCAAACAGGCCAACCTGGTCCGGGAGGTTTAGTTCAGGCTGGACCCGTAATTCCGGTTGAAGTAACCATCCCTTCGTCGCTTAGTGAGTTCTGAGGTGGTCCCCAAATTTCGGACAGGTTGTTAAGAGCGGGTTTTGCTCCTAGAATACTAGAATACAAAGAGAGATAGGAGGAGCAGGACATGAAACAGAACCGCAGCAAGCACAGCCCATCATTTAAAGCCAAAGTAGC
>JAUWOP010000029.1 GCA_030612045.1 Chloroflexota bacterium
TGTCATTGCGAGCAAAGCGAAGCAATCTCATCGCCACTCCCACCACCGAGATTGCTTCGGCACTGCGTGCCTCGCAATGACACACTATGGGGACGCTCCTCGCAATGACAGATGTGGGGATGAGGCTATTTTCGGAATAAAGATACCGACGAATGACCTTATTTAGTGTAGTGCACCGAATGTCCGTTAGTGCTAACAATGTGGACTTTGAGGTTGCTTAAGTTCATAATTACCACACATGTTGGGTATTGTCCGTTTGTATCGGTTATTGGTGCCTTTGTGTGACATAGGCTTTGTAGTTCGTTTATCCCAATGTCTTTGGCGCTTTGACAACCATGGGAACTTTTAGACAGTATATTACCCTGGAACTACCATCAATGGAGGTTGTTTATGGATTTTGCCTTGCCTCTTGTAATAGGTGTCGTCTTAGGTGCTGCCATTGTTATAGTCATAGGATGGCTGCGACGGCGAGAAGCGAAAGAACTCGCCCAGGAACTAGTTTCCCAAACTGAATCCCAGAAGGTTCAGGACCTGGAAGCTCTTATCAGCAGGATTAAAGAGTCCTTTGGAGCACTTTCTCTGGAAGCCTTATCAAGGAATGCGGATGAGTTTCTGAAGCTGGCTAACGAAACCTTCTCCAAACAAACTCAGGAGGGGGAGAAAGACCTCGAAGGTAAGAAGAAGCTAATCGACCAGACACTTGAGGCAATGAAGGGAGACCTGCAGAGGGTTCAAGAGGTTGTGGCTAACTTCGAGAGGGACAGGGAACAGAAGTTCGGTGAGCTCGCTGCCCAATTAAAATCTACTGCCGAGCAGACGGGAAAGCTTCAGGAAACCACTAATCAGTTGCGGACTGCATTGGCAAATCCACAAGCTCGAGGGCAATGGGGCGAGAGAATGGCTGAGGATGTGCTGAGGCTCGCCGGTTTTACCGAAGGTATAAACTATCGAAAGCAGGAATCCTCAAAAGATGGGACATCACGCCCTGACTATACATTCTTTTTACCTAAAGGACTCAAGGTAAACATGGATGTAAAATTCCCCCTGGATAACTATATGCGTTACCTTGAAACTGAAGGGGGAGATGAGAAACAGAGATATAAGAGCCAGTTCTTGAGCAATGTTAGAGGGAGAATTAAGGAGGTAACGACTAGAGACTATGTAAATCCTGCTGAAAACACAGTAGATTATGTGATAGTATTCATACCGAATGAGCAAGTTTATACTTTTATTAATGAGAATGATAATTCTATATTAGACGAGGCACTGAAGAGCAAGGTTATTCTTTGTTCCCCATTCACACTCTATGCAGTCCTTGCCATAATCAGACAAGCGGCAGACAACTTCAGTATGGAGAGGACAGCGGCTCAGGTACTATCGTTGTTGGGAGCATTTAATAAACAATGGGATGCCTTCGGGAACTCCTTTGATAAGATGGGGAAGAAGATTGAAGAGGCTCAGAAGGAATTTGAGTACTTGACCTCAGTGCGCCGCAAGCAGCTTGAGCGCCCACTCAGACAAATTGAGGACTTAAGAAACCAGAGGAATATTCCCATAGAAATATCTTCAGATGAGGCAGAGAGCATTATAGAAGAAGACAATGACGAATTTTGATAATATTGACCGAAGACTTCTCAATATGCTCCAGGGGGATTTCCCTTTAGTCAAGGAGCCATTCTCCATTCTGGCAGATGATATGGGTATGGGTGAAAAAGAGTTCCTGCAGCGGATAGAGAAGCTGAAGGCTCAGGGACTGATTCGAGAAATAGTACCCATATTTGACCCTTGCAAGCTAGGCTATCAGAGCACACTGGTAGCGATGAGAGTCCCTCAGGAGCAACTGGAGGATGCGGCACAGTTTATTAACCAGCACCCTGGTGTTAGCCACAACTATGCTCGTGACTACTACTTCAATCTCTGGTTTACGCTGGCAGTCCCTAGCGGCAGCATGCCAGATGAGTTGAGAAGACTGGAAGATTGGGTCAAACCACAATCCAGCCTCAATCTACCAGTGTTGCGCAGTTTCAAAATAGGGGTCTATTTTGATATGATAAAAGGGAAGCAATTCAGTAGAAGTTTGGCATCAGATAATAAGATATACTATGACTCGGCTAGCGCAGGTGTTACGAGACTATCACCTCTGGAGCAAGCTGTAGTCCGCGAGTTGCAGCAGGATATTCCTCTTGTCAGCAGACCCTTCGATATAATGGCAGCACATCTGGCAGTAACAGTTGAGGAGTTTCTGGAACAGTGCCATTCGCTTAAGGAACAGGGTATCATACGGCGCTACAGTGCCTCTATCAGACACTACAAGGCGGGATTTACCGCTAATGCCCTGGTATGCTGGATTGTTCCCCCTGATTCAGTAGAAGTAGTGGGTGAGAAGATGGCCGCCTTCCCTGAGGTGAGCCACTGCTTTGAAAGAAAGACACCTCCGATATGGCACTATAACATATTTACTATGATTCATACTGGAACCAGGGAGATGTGTGAGGAGATTGCCGTGGAGTTGTCCAGGGAAACAGGCATTAAGGAATATATATTGTTGTTTACGGCAAAGGAATTCAAGAGGAAGAAGATAAAATATTTCGTAACTACTCACCCTAATGTCATTCTGAGGGGAGCGTAGCGACCGAAGAATCTCGGAGACCCTCCGCTGAGTTTACCTTGAGCGACCGATTAAGATTTCTCGCTACGCTCGAAATGACATAGTGAAGGGCTCAGAATGACAAAAAACGAAGGGCTCAGGGTGACACACAGGGGGCTGTGTAGTTACAATATTTCATCTAAGGAGTAGGATATTCAAATGCCTCTTTATTACCCTGTCTTTCTGGATATCACAGGTAGGAATTGCATAGTGGTTGGCGGTGGTAAGGTTGCTCTACGCAAGGTGAGGGTGCTCCTGGAACATGGAGCGCAGGTAAGGGTAGTCAGCTCTGTTTTGTGCACGGAGTTGAGCCATCTAGCAGAAGAGGGAGTAATAAGAGCAGCTCTGCGGGACTACAAACCGGATGACCTCAAGGGAACCTTTATCGCTGTGGCGGCTACCTCAGAGAATGAGATAAATGAAGAGGTAGCCAGAGAGGCGAGGAAAAAGGGGATTCTGGTCAATGTAGTAGATGACCCGAAGCATTCTGATTTTATCGTTCCTTCTTACCTCAGGAGAGAAGATGTTGTCATCGCTGTCTCTACTGGGGGTAGAAGTCCTGCTCTGGCACGCAAGATAAGGACAGAGCTGGAGAAGCGTTTCGGCACCGAATATGCCACTCTTGCTCAACTACTTGATGAAGTGCGCTCTGATTTGAGACAGAAAGGTATCTCAGTAGAAAGTGATGCCTGGCAGCAAGCTTTAGAGTTGGATTCATTGATTGAACTTGTGCACTCTGGTCGGGATGAGGAAGCAAAAAGGAGGGTGGTTGAGGCTTTAGAATCATTCACCCGCTCTCAGACTACCTGATACTTGATAGAGGCACAGATTGGACCGATTAGCATTCTCCTCCTTAAGTTCGGTATTCTCTATGCTCCTTATAATCCTGATCGTTTATATTCCCGTGCCATCTCCACATAGGCAGTGATGCCATTCTCTATTTTGGCAAGGTGATCGGGAGTTACCTCACTGACCACTTTAGCGGGAGTACCCACCACGAAGGACTTGGCGGGAATCTTGGTGCCTGCAGTGACAGTAGAGTTGGCTCCGATAACACAGAAGTCACCTATTTCTACCTCATCCAGGAGAACTGCACCACTACCAATGAGCACATTATTCCTAATTCGGGAGCAGTGAATTATGGCACTGTGTCCGATATGTACGCCATCACCAATTACCAGAAGCGAGCCCGTGTGCACCACGCAGTTATCTTCAATCTGAGAGTTATTACCAACCCTTATAGCGCCAAAGTCTCCGCGTACCACTGCGCCAGGCCAGATACTGGAATCCTCTCCCACCTCCACATCACCGATAACAGAGGCAGTCTGGCTCACGAAGGCAGAATGGTGAATCCGGGGATACTTATCTCTAAAGGGAATTATCATCTACTTCTCCCTTACAACGAGTTCTGCAGAGGATTATCAGCCTAAACAAATCCTCATGGGCAGTTGCCCACCAACGAACCGTGAAAATAACCGAGCTTACTCGCCATTGTGCGCACTGTCATTCCTGCGGAAGCAGAGCCTGCCCCTGCGTAGGCAGGGGAATCCAGGTGGAGTGGGTGTAGATTCCTCCTAATGATATTAGTGATTCAACTGATACACCAAGTGTAGGGATAGACCTTTAGGTCTGTCCGCTAAATCCAACGGACAGGTTTAAAAACCTGTCCCTACAGTGTTCATTTTTTTGAGATGAATTCCCAATCCAGGTTTACCACAAGTATGTATTCCTCTCTTAGAATCGCTTGCGTATCTTTATGAGGGTGGTGATGAAGTGAACCCAAATACCACCTTTACGACCAAAGATTTTCCCCTGTCGAAGTGCCTGACAGAGGTCTTCTTTTCCATTGAACTCAGGCATTTCTACATAGGCATTGCCAATCTCTGAGATAAGGTGAGCATCGCTTCCAGCGGCACAAGGGAGGTCGAATTTTTCTGCCAGAATCTTTGTTTTCTTAGCATCACTCGCGCGGAGGCTCCGCGCATTATAGACCTCGATAATATCAATCTGACTGAGCAGGTCTTCAGGGTGGGAAGGGTTGAGAGCTGCGTGCCTTATCCTATCGAGGGGATGCGGCAAGTATAGAAGACCCCCCTGCGCCCTGACGTGGGCTATGGCCTCCTCGAGGGGGAACCTGGTAGTGCTGGGGACTTCCTCCTTGAGGAACATGCCGATAATTTCTCCCGAAGAGGTAAGAATCTCCTCGGACACGATTACCTTAAAGGGAGCAACCTCTTGCATCTTCAGTGCCCCGGCAATAGTCCCGTGGTCGGATATAGAAATACAGTTGATTCCCACCGCCAGACAGCGGGTAACAATATCCTCGAGGGAAGAATTGGAGTCCATAGAGTATCCAGTATGAATATGGAAATCCGCTTTCAGTATATTAGCTAACCCTCTCCAGATACTCACCGCTACGAGTATCTACCTTAATATGGTCTCCAGTGTTGATAAAGAATGGGACATGAACAATAATCCCTGTCTCCAGGGTAGCCGGTTTGCTTCCTGCGCTTGCAGTATTACCCTTGAAGCTGGGTCCTGTTTCTACAACCTCCAGTTCTACTGCAGCAGAAAGTTCTACCCCGATTGGTTTATCTTTATATGTCAGCGCTTCAACTGTTGACCCTTCTTTGATGTAGCCAAGGGTATCTGCTAACTGCTCAGTACTCAATGGGAACTGTTCAAAATTATCCGTATCCATGAAGTAGTGGAGGTCACCATCTCTGTAGAGGTACTGCATAGTACGATGTTCCAGATGTGCCTGATTGAACCTTTCACTTGCTTGAAAGGTGCGCTCAATAGTATGTTCTCCCAGGATACTACGAAGCTTGAGCCTCACCTGAGCGCTGCCCCGTCCCATCTTAATATGCTGATACTCAGTTACTCGATAAAGATTGCCGTCCAGCTCTATGGTTATCCCCTTCCTGAGTTCTCCAGCATCAATCATACTCCCTCCATAAATGTCTATTTCTTTGCATGAGTTAGTAACTCTGCTCTATTCTCCTTTAGTATTGCCATATCTTCTATTCGCACTCCTCCCCATTGTGGCAGGTAAATACCAGGTTCCACAGTAAATACCATGCCATTACTCAGAATATCAGTGGATGTAGCACCAAGGTGGGGTGCCTCGTGTCCGGCTAACCCTACACCGTGTCCCAGACTATGACCGAAATATTCACCGTAGCCATCTTGTTCGATAACCATGCGAGCCAGCTCATCCGCCTGTTTACCGCTCATACCTGACTCAATTGTATTCAGGGCAGTGAGCTGTGCTCTCAAGACAAGCCCATAGATATAATTGAACCTATCATCAGGTACCCCCAGATAGAGGGTTCGACTAAGGTCACTGCAGTAGCCGTCTACTCGTGCACCGATGTCAATGATGATTGGTTCACCCTCTTTGATAGCCTTCTCAGTTGGTCTGGCATGAGGCATAGCGGCATTGGTGCCGGAGCCGACGATAACATCAAAGGGGATACTTTCGCTACCATGTTCACGAAAAAACTTCTCGATTTCCCATGCTGCTTCCTTTTCCTGCATTCCGGGGTGGATGATGGAAGAGATATATTCAATAGCATCATCAGCCAGCTTTGCTGCTCTGGAGAGAATTTCAACCTCTCGCTCATCTTTTACTGCTCTGAGAGAGTTCGAGAGCTTTTCATCGGGAATAAGCTGCAACTTACTGCTGTCGGAATGAATTGTTTCGGTCAGTTTTCTGTAGGTGGCAAAAGAAATATCCTGAGCTTCAAAACCCAGCTTCACTATACCATATTCCGAAGCTAATGCCGGCAGCCAATCTGCCATACTACCTTTGATTTGAAGGGTATCGAATTGTGGAGCTTGTAGTTGAGCCTGCTCAACATAACGAAAATCGACTGCTATAATAGCAACCTTTGGGGAGATAAGCAGGCACCCTGCCGAGCCGGTGAAACCACTCAGGTAGCGGCGATTCTCAGCTCCGGAGATAAGATAGGCATCCAACCCTTCCTCTGTGAGACTGTGGCACAGGGCTTCTCTACGGCGTGTGGACTTCACTCTTTATCCCTCATTATTTCGCTCAGGGCTTGGAGGGCGAGGAGATACCCTCTCCATCCTAGCCCACTTATTTGTCCCAGTGCAATAGGAGCGATAACTGACTTATGTCGCCACTCTTCTCTGGCATAAATATTAGAAAGATGGACCTCGATTATCGGGAGATTGGTATCAGAGAGGGCATCCCGCAAGGAGAGTCCATAGTGGGTTAGGGCACCAGGATTAATGATTATTCCTGATGCATCTGGTGAAGCATTTTGCAAGAAGTCGATGATTGACCCTTCGTGGTTAGATTGGAATACAAGCAATTCTATTCCTGATGTTTTTGCCTGCTCCTGAAGCAGGGAATCAATCTCAGTCAATAGTTTTCCTCCATAAAAGGTCTTCTCCCGCTTCCCCAGCAGGTTCAGGTTAGGACCATGTATTACTAGAATCTTCATATTTCTCTCCTGTTGTCAGTTCTCAACAATCAGACTGATGACTAAAGGCTAGAAGGTGTAGATTGCTTCCACTTTCTGCGTGGCTTGCCAGGAAGGGGCTTGGTATTCTTGCACTCGGGGTAGCCGCTGCAGGCTATGAACTGTCCATAGCGTCCCCGTTTGATTACCATAGGTCTGCCACACAGTGAACAGTCCTCACCAGCAAACTGGTCAGGAACAATCACCTTTTCTATTTCACCTTCAGCTTTATCCAGGGTATCCTTGAAAGGAGTATAGAAATCCTGAATTACCTTAACTCGTTCCATGTCACCCCGAGCAATCTGGTCCAGCCTCTCCTCCATTTGAGCGGTGAACTCTACATTTACTATATCGTTAAAGTGCTTTACCAGTAAATCGTTCACTACCAGTCCAATTTCCAGTGGGTGGAGGCGTCCCTCCTTTCTCTGAACATAGCCTCGCTGCTGCAGGGTAGAGATAATAGGAGCATAGGTGCTGGGTCTGCCAATTCCCTTCTCCTCCAACATCTTTATCAGGCTGGCTTCATTATAGCGAGGGGGTGGCTGGGTAAAATGCTGTAGAGGTATAACTCGCTTGAGAGCCAGCCTATCCTTTTCTTTGAGAGGGGGTAGGGTACCCTTTTCTTCTTCACTCTCTTCCTCTTCCCTTCCCTCCTGATACAGAGCAAGGAAACCGGAGAATTTTAGCACTATGCCAGTAGCTCTCAGAAGATAGGTCCTCTCATTCACAGGGGTAGCTGCTTCGATGTCAACAGTTGTATTGTGAAATATTGCAGCCGCCATCTGGCTGGCAATCATCCGTTTCCATATAAGATCATATAGTTTCACCTGGTCTTTGGTTAAGTAGGGGAGTATCTGCGAAGGCTCACGGCTCATCTTCGTAGGGCGTATTGCCTCATGGGCTTCTTGAGCCATGGCTGCCTTCTTGGTAAAGTGACGAGGCGAATGGGGAAGAAATTCTCCCCCGAACTTTTCTCTTATATAATCACGGGCATCCCTCACCGCTGTTTCTGCTACCTGAGTAGAATCGGTGCGCATGTAGGTAATAAGCCCGGTCGTGCCTTCATCTCCGACAGACAAGCCCTCGTAGAGTTGCTGGGCTATAGCCATAGTGCGCTGTGCTGTAAAGCCCAACTTGCGCCACGCTTCTTGCTGAAGTGTGCTGGTAATAAAGGGGGGAGTGGGCTGACGGTGTGCCTCCTTCTCACTAACACGGGATACGATGTAGGTGGAGTTTCCTAACTCCTGGCTAATACTCTCGGCTTTATCCTGAGTAGAGATACTGAGCTTTTTCCTCTCTGTGGCTAAACCTATGAGTTTAGCCTTGAATAATTCACTGTCCTTGCTCAGCTCGGCTTCTATAGTCCAGTACTCTTCAGAGACAAAACTCTGTATAATCCGCTCCCGCTCTACAATTAGTCTCAGAGCTACTGACTGCACCCTTCCTGCTGAAAGCCTCCTTGCTACCTTACGCCAGAGGAGAGGGCTGAGCTTGTATCCCACCAGTCTGTCAAGAATACGCCTTGTTTGCTGTGCGTCTACCAGGTACATGTCAATCTCCCTGGGATGCAGGAAGGCTTCCTTTACAGCATCCTCAGTAATAGAGTGGAACACTACTCGTTGGATGAGCACCTTATCGAGGTGTATTGCCTCGACCAGGTGCCAGGAGATGGCTTCTCCCTCACGGTCAGGGTCGGTAGCCAGATAGACTGTAGTGGCTGTCTCAGCCAGTTTTCCTAGCTCACGCACTATAGTTTTTTTCTCCTTGGGAATTATGTAGTGAGGCTCGAAGTAGTTCTCTACATTCACTCCTAGCTTGCTCTTAGGCAAATCACGCACATGTCCCACAGATGCCTTAATGGTGTATCCTCTTCCCAGCATCTTACTCAATGTTCTTGCCTTAGCGGGAGATTCTACAATGACCAGCTTCTTTGTCTTGGGAATGGTAGGTTTCTGGTTCTTCTGTAAGGTAGTAGAAATCCCCCTGCGCTTCCCTTTCCTGAGGGGAGATTTGGAAGAATTCGGTATTTCTGAAGAAAGTTTTTGCTTCACTTATAACCCTTTCATTCGATTGTAGGAGTGGATGCTATTCCTGCCACGATAATCGCAGTCGGGAGACCGCTCCTACGTATTCCTCTCATGCTAGAACATAGTTCATACTGCCCACCTGTTTTACTATACCCCGTAGTTCCAGTATTGTCAGCATGCTGTTTACCATTGGCATGGACATACCACTGCGGCGGCATATTTCATCAATGTGGTGTGTCTCTGTGGATAGGAGTTCTAATAACTGTGCTTCGGTATCAGTAACAGAAGGAGCAGGCTCTGGCATTTCCAGTTGCTGTGGCACCATAGCAAGATTTAGCTCTTCAAGCACATCAGCGCAATTGCGCACCAATTTTGCCCCTTCTTGAATGAGACGGTTAGTGCCCTTGCTAGCAGGGGAATAGATGTTACCTGGAACAGCAAACACTTCCCGGTTCTGCTCCACTGCCATGTGGGCGGTAATGAGTGCCCCACTTCTCTCACCTGCCTCTATCACAAGCACTCCACGGCTTATCCCACTCATGATACGATTGCGCCGCGGGAAATTATCTGCCCTTGGTCTGGTGCCCAGGGGAAACTCACTGATGAGAGCGCCATGCTCAGTAATCTGGGATGCCAGAGCCGCATTATCAGCAGGATAAACTATATCCAGTCCACATCCTGCCACAGCTATAGTTCGGCCTCCTGCCTTGAGAGCTGCTCGATGGGCTACGGTATCAATACCCACTGCCAGTCCGCTGACGATGGTTATATTGTGGCGTGTCAGTTCGCAGGTCATTTCCTCAGCGGTCTGCCGTCCGTAGCTTGAGGCACGGCGGGTACCTACTATTGCTATGGAACATTCATCCTCGGGTATAAGGTTACCTCGGACATAGAGGATAGGTGGATGGTCATCTATCTCTCTGAGTAAAGGAGGGTATGAGGGGTCTTTGCAGATGATAGCTTTTACACTGTGGCGCTCCAGCTTCTCCATCTCATCGTCGAGGGATATGCGGGGACGCCTGGTGATGATAGCATCCACTGACCTGGAATCTAGCCCTGTTGCTCTTAGCTCGGCGGGACCGGCATACCACGCTTCTTTCAGGTTGCCAAATTTATTCTCTAAAAGGACAGACCTGACCTGTCCTATACCTGGGATAAGGCTGAAGCCAACCCAGTATTTAATCTCGTCTGATGGTATCATTGGAAAATCATTCTAGCATAGCGAAAAGAGAAAAGACAATATATCTCCAGATTTTAAGGCTTGTAGTTAAGATAGTCTCTTTCAGTTATAATTGCTGTTACGGAAGAAGGAATGAAAGAGGTGTGCAAATGCGTCTGCCTATAATTGCTGGCAACTGGAAGATGAATACTACTGTGTCTGAAGCGGTAACACTGGTGCAGGAGATGAAGGCTACCCTGGAACAGGTGGAGGGAGTAGAAAGAGTCCTCTGCCCACCTTTTGTATCGCTGAGCGCCATAAAGGAGCTACTACAGGATTCCCCCATCAAGCTCGGAGCACAGAATATGTATTTCGAAGAGAAAGGTGCCTTTACAGGGGAGGTATCTCCGCGAATGCTGGTAGACTTGTGTGAATATGTTATCCTGGGACACTCCGAGAGACGGCAATACTTCAGGGAAGATGATAATATGATAAATAAGAAACTGAAGTTAGCTCTGAAATCTGGGCTTAAGCCCATCCTCTGTGTGGGAGAGAAGTTGGAGGAGAATGAGGCAGGAAAGACAGAGGATGTGGTCAGCCATCAGGTCAAGGCAGCACTGGTAGGTATTGAGCCGTTAAAGGAGCTGGTTATTGCCTATGAACCAATATGGGCTATTGGTACCGGCAGGGCAGCTAGTGGGGAACAGGCGAACAATACCATTGGATTCATACGACGTATTGCAGCAGGAGTGCTGGGGGAGAATATTGCAGCGGCGATACGCATCCAGTATGGTGGCAGCGTTACTGCTGCTAATACTGCTGAGTTCCTTTCCCAGCCAGAGATTGATGGAGCATTGGTAGGGGGAGCCAGTTTGAAGGCAGCCGAATTTGTGAGTATCGTAAGACAGACAGCGGAGATTAAGAAGTAGTTTACTTAGAATGAAGCCTGTTGTTATCATTGTTGGACCTACTGCTTCGGGCAAAAGCCGAGTGGCAATGCACCTTGCCCAAATACTTCAGGGTGAGATAGTGAACGCTGATAGCCGCCAGGTCTATCGGTTTATGGACATTGGTACCGCCAAGCCTTCATTGCAGGAGCGCGAGGAGATTCCTCACCACCTCTTCGATATGGTCAACCCTGATGAGAACTTTAGCCTTGCCCTGTATCAGGAGATGGTGTATCGGACTATAGAGCGTATCCTGGAGTGCAACAGGATACCGCTATTGGTGGGGGGTAGTGGGCAATATGTATGGTCGGTAGTAGAGGGATGGAAAATACCGCAGGTACCACCTTCGCCTGAGTTTAGGGATAAACTAGAGCGCAGGGCATCTGAAGAAGGGACTGCATCACTATACCAGGAATTAAGGGAGATTGACCCTGTTTCGGCAAGCAGGATACATCCTCACAATGTGAGGCGTATCATCCGAGCCCTGGAGGTATATCACCTGAGTGGTATCCCCTTCTCGCATTACCAGCAAAAAGAACCATCCCCTTACTCATATATCATCATTGGCTTAACCATGGAGCGAGGGGAGCTGTATCGCTGTATTGATGAGAGGGTTGACAGAATGATGAGTGAGGGGTTAATGGAGGAGGTGAGGGAGTTACTCAAAAGAGGCTATTCTATAGACCTTCCCTCAATGTCCAGTGTGGGATATAAGCAGCTTGGCATGTATTTGCAGTCGAAGTCCTCACTTGCTGAGGCAGTCCAGAGAATCAAGTTTGAGACCCATCACCTGGCACGGCGGCAGTATACCTGGTTCCGCCTCTCTGATAAACGCATTCGCTGGTTTGACACCACAGGGACTGATGTAGAGAGAACCGCATCGGCAGTAATAAGACATATAACAGATACCGGCAGTGCCCCTTTAGTAGTTGACAAAACTTATTGAACCTCAGGTTGGGTCAATAGGGGAGCATACCTATAACATGTCATTGTAGTGTTTCCTGACCGCACATTCGCCTTGGGGCAACGGACGGGTCTAAAGACCCGTCCCTACGGATTCTGCTCTCAATCCTTTTAATCGCAATTTTGTATTTTGTAGGGACAGACCTTAAGGTCTGTCCGCCTTGTGGGCGGGTCTAGTGGACAGGTCTAAAAACCCGTCCCTACGAGGAGCGCACCTATAACGTGTCATTGCGAGGAGCGCTAGCGAGGAAGCAATCTCGGTGGTGGGGAAGGAGATTACCTCGCTTCGCTCACAATAACACAGGTGAACAATTACATATGTGGGTATGGTTCTACCACACGCAGTTGCACTTAATACTCTTGTAATTCATTCCTAGCTTCTCCCACATCGCCAAGGTTTCTTTACAAAGAGCAATATTAGTGTAGTTGTATTTCGCTTTCAGGTGCTCTATAAGGGTTAGATACATCCGGTATCGAGTATCGAACTCGACCTTCTTCCCCCAGTTAGAGCTTTCTTTCAAGTATTTTACCCAGCTCTTATCTGTGCTCCCGTTGATAGTGCTTTGCAGTCCGCGGAGTGACCCCAGGGTAATCCGTTCAGGGATAAAGTTAGCCAAAATCTGGTCAATGAGGTCAACATGTCCAGAGATGGCACAATCACACAGGTGTGTATTCTTACTTTGCCTCTGGGCGCTCGACTCTCTTTTGTGTAATCAAATCCTGCTCATATTTTTCGACAAACTTTCGCTCAGTGTGCCGTCCGATGCCACTCTACTATGGAATATACAAGTCTGCCCGCAGTCAAAAGATACTCTGATAAGCCTAGCGTGGTAGCCTTCCCGCTGGATTGGCTTGGTTACTTTCTCCTTTATAATGCCATGTCCCAATGCTGGGTGAACGATGCCCTTACCTTCTTCTAAGGTATCCCAAAACATCTCATGAAGTCCTATTTCCCACGCAAGTATTCGCAAGGATGCATCTTCGCGGTTAAAATGCTTTCTTAGCGGAATATGTTTTGCTGTAGCTTCGCCGGTTACTATGCTATAGAGATCCTCTGCGACTTTCAGAATATACTCCTTGTCCTGGAGTCTATTGAGCAACTCTGGGGGGACTACGGATAGTCCGTAGTAAGCACCAAAGAGTCCCCCGACAAAATTTGCAATTGTGTCGGTATCACTTCCCAGCATGTTTACAGCGGTAAACATAGCCTTTTGAGGATCATTCAGATACTTAATAAACAAGTAAAGCGCCACAAACACTGTGGAAGTACCTGAACCTCTGAGACGCGGATCTAAAGCCCCTGTGAACTTATAATACTCGCTATCTTCGGAGTTTATTTTCTGCTCTATTCCCTCAAGGTATTTTATAGTCTCGGCTCTGGTTTTCTGAAAGGTCTCCTTGAATTTGAGTCCGTTTAGAGGTTTCTTATCCCACTCCTCAGTCCATTTATAGGCAAGCTCAAAATCCTTGAGGTACTCAGAAAAGTGCTCGGTAACATTACGCAAATATTCGCAGAAAGTTCTATCACAAAGTTTGGACTCGTTTAGTAGGAAATTCACTGCCGAGGCATAAACAACGCTGCCCAGAATTGCCCGGGGGTGTCCATGAGTGACGATAGCATTTAAGAAAGCATCTTGATATAATCTATCCGGATTATTCGGATTGACCAATGCTATGGGAGTAACGCGCATTGCTGCCCCGTTTGCCCCTGCATTCCGGTAGGAGAGATTCTCGCGAGTGTAAAAGTTAGACTTCCACTCCCTTTTAGTCTGAGCAAGATTCCTTGCGGCTGTCTTAATACTTCTTCCCCCACCTCTTTCGTAGGAAAGCCAAAATGGTAGCTCAGAGTAGGCAAAACGGTCAGGCTGGAAATCTCCATATTCGTTGATGCATCTTGCTACAGAAAGGCTCAATTGAGTGTCATCTGAGTAATCTCCCTCACTTATTTTCTCGCGATAACCCCAATAACGGCCCCCCACTACCTTTTCCCATTCAATGAAGTCGCTTAAATAATTCTTTCCAAATCGCTTAGCCACAATGCTGGGATATCTGCCAAACTCGGTGGGCCATCCGAGGGCATCGCCGATGGAGCTAAATACCATTGCTCCCCTAAATTTATCTAAAAGCTGTTCGTTGCTCTCATAATGACTGCTAAGCCCCTTGCTATTGAATAAGTTAAGCTGAGTCTCCATATCTACCTCCTAATCTCGAAGGGAATCTTAACCCATCTTATATCCCCCAAGCGATATTCAACAAAATAACTACCGATGCCTAGTTTTGCAGTTTTGATAGCGGGCCAGTGCCAATAATCACCTTCCTTTTCGAATTCAATGTTGTCTTCAACAATTATTTTACCATCGCGAGTTGTCCATAGGACGTTGGCTTGCAATCCTGGAACCGCTTTAAGATTTATAAGTAGTGTAATCTTTGAATCTCGCCCAACCGTGAATTCCCGTTTGTCGATAAACTTTGCTGATTCTATAGTGTTTGCATTCACCTCCTGTGTTGTCAGGATTACCTCTTTAACATATGGGAAACCACTGTGGAACAGACTATAGTTTATCTCAAAAGGGGGGTGTTCCCCATTCCCCCAAAGGCGTTTGCCTTCTTCCAAACTCGCTGGACTAATAAAAGCAATGTGGTCAACATATTCCAGCGGGATTCTATCAGGAACCAGAATCTCAGCCTGGACATTCCTATGCCATGTGCGGTCCCATGGTTTTGGACCACCATCTATCGTAGCTCTGATTGTTTCAAAATCTACTAACTTTAATCCTTCAACCCCTTGTTCTCTTTGATGCCCACCTTCCCGCTTCCGAGTGGCATTCGTGTCAGTGAATAAAACACCCTGCCACAAGGCAATATCAGGCTTTATTAAAATGTAAACAGCATGTGCCTCTCCCTGTTTCCCGTAAGCCATCGGGGTATTGGGACAAAAGTATAAGTGCACTTTATCCCAGTTTCCAAGCTCTCTATCTAGGTTTAAGCTTAATTCATTACCCCCAGTCTCAATTTCATCGAAGATACCCTCTTGCTCCAGCATTCCTTTGCTTAGCAGACATCTGTACTTGGCTATCCATGTTAAGTTACCAATCGCCGTAAAGTGATATAGAGTTTTTATCTTGTTTCCTTCAAGAACTCTCTTCACTTGTGCAGCTTGATGATGCAGTTGCATAACTTTTGAGTTGCCAGTCCTTCTTATCTGAATTTTAGCATCTCCCTCACCACCCCGTCCACCTCCCCAAGCTCTTGTTTCAGTTCAGCCTTTATCAACTTGCGGGTGTGGCTGATGCTGCGGGATTCTGATATGTTTCAATAACTTCACCATGCGCATCTACACATTATAGGACGTCACAAAAAGGGAAACAAATTAGGCGCACCAGTCATGCTGGGTTAGCTTCCCTTCCACAAACTCCACGACTCTCCTCAAAGTGCCCAGAGACCTCCGGGTGTCATCCTTGCACGACAGTCCCTCTGGCAGCATTCCAGGGATAGCATCAGGATACCTGCTAGGGATATAGTATATGTCTAATTTGATGCAATCCCCCTCTAAGGATTCAAATTCGCTATCAAGCTGAATACATAGACCGAGAATCTCCGCTAAATTGTGAGTCCTCGGAATTCTTCGGGAGTGTGCTTGCAAGAAGCCCTTCAATGTCTTTTCTACACCGTTCACCCGTGTCATTGCGAGCGGAGCGAAGCAATCTCATTGTCACTTCCTTTCCTCACCGAGATTGCTTCGGCACTGCGTGCCTCGCAATGACATAGGAATAAAGCCCTTCAATATCTTTTCTACACCTTGCTGGGAATGAAAGCAAACCTGATTAAAGATGCCTTCATCAAAGCACAACCCAGCTACTTTCAAGTCTTCCTGTGCAAATTGAAGCCACTTATTTCCCCTTATCATAAATTATCTCCCCTTTTCCTAACACTTCCTCGCTAATGAAGTAGTTTTTCTCCTCTACCATCTCCTTGATTTCCTCCGGAGTGTAAACTAAGACATCGAGAGCTATCCGGGGTCTTAAAAGTTTAAGTACCTCTTCAATTCGCTCCAGAAACCTCTTATCAGTCTCTTTAATTATCACCAGGTCTAAGTCGCTCCACTCCCCGACTTCACCACTGGCCAGGGAACCAAACAAGATGAGCTTCTCAGGAGCGTAATCCTTCTTCAGTATTTCAGTTACCCTTTCCAATTCTCTCTCCAGAAGCTCTTTCCTGGAGTCCATTTCCTGCTGATTTGGGTCTTTCGTTCTCAAAGATAGCCCTCCTTGTGCTAGTGAACCAGTATCCCTCTTACCACCCCATCCACCTCCCCAAGCTCTTGTTTCAGTTCGGCTTTTATCAACCTGCGGGTGTGGCCGATGCTGCGGGATTTGGCTTGCTGGGGGAGCAGTTGCTCCACCTTTCGGGTGCATAGCTCACCGAGCTGCGACAGGGCATAGTGGTTTTCGTCAGATGGGTCATATCGAGGAATGGGAATCTCCAGAACCTTCTTGCAAATATCCCTGGGACCCCATAGCCCACGGCTCTGCATTGGTTTTAGAAGTTCATCAATGATAGATGAATTGAGAACCGTAGCTAAATAGTAGGCTTCCTCCCTATTATCAGTATCAAAATAGAATGCCTTATAATCAACTACAAACCCTTGTGCTTCAACTCCCTGCCCCGCTACTTGAAAGCTAATGGACTTATTCTCCACCACACAGGAGCAGAGATAGGTAGCCGACATGGGATAGAGGACTTTATATTTTGCGGTCTGCTGGCTGGACAACTTCTTTCGGTAATCAAGCCAGCCAAAAATATCCATATTCTTCGCCTTCTCTCCCCTCCGTTCTTCCCATTCCCCCTGTGCTTTTTCCAGCCAATTTGCCAGGTTCAGAAATCCCTGGCTGCGGGCTTCGGCAGCGCTCAAAACCTCGAAGTGTTTACCCGAAGGCAAAATAGGTAAGACTACCAGCCTAAAATCCAGGTAACCGAAGGGGACGATATCGGTGGAAAGCAGGGTGGCATAGAGGAAATCACTCTCGATGTTCCCCTCGAGTCTCAAGCCCTTGTACGCTGGCTTGGCTTCCTTTTGAGCTCTTTCCGCTGTTTGAACCAGAGGCAAGGAAGGGTCGAAACCAAGCATGGGATGAGACTTTATCTCTACAAACCATAGAGAGCGAGGAACAATGGTAGCACCTTCCTTAAAGTAGGGTTGGTAGAAACTCCGTAAAGTCAGAGATGGTGGTGTCTTCAAAGTGGTCAGGAAGCTTCGCTTACCCATCTGGGTGATAAAGAGTTCCCCCGGGGTAACCGCAAGCTTCTGGCTTGCCTCATCTAAGCTGGAGTTCTTGCGCTCCAGCCTTCCGCAGAGGCTCTCACACCTCAGAGAACTCTTTGTTTCACTCCCTCTCTTACCGAAGAAGACACAGGTAGGAACATTAAACAGTGGCTCTACTTCCTCTAAATCCCAGACCTCACTGAATCCCAGATTAAGTGAGAAATAGGCACGGCGGAAGTTATAGTGCTGGTCAGAGGAAAACACGCTTCGAGGCAGGACAAAGCCAATAGTGCCTCCACCTTTGAGGTAAAGGTCAGCAGTTCGCACGAAGAAGAGTGTCGCCAGTTCTATATGCGTGATGAGTTCACCCCTCCCGGTGAGAAGCCTATATTCCTCTACAATTTGCTTCTTTAAGAATTCCTGGTATTTACCCTTTTCCACATAGCGGTAGGAAAGCCAGGGGGGATTGCCCAGAATCACATCAAAATTCCCCTTCAGGAACAAGGGTTTATAGAGGTTCTTGAGGATAAAAGCCCAGATGGTGTCTCGCCTTTCTTCGATAAGCTCTCTCAGCGCCTTAGCCAGGTTGTAGAGAGCACGGGAGAGGGCTGCATCGGAGGCTATCTGTGGTGAGTATCTTGTTAAGAAGCTGTGAAAGGTATCCTCGTCTCCCCCTTCCTTATGTGCAAAGCTTGCGGCAAATTCCTTTGACGCCTCAATAGCGGCATCGTAAAGCTGAGGGTCATGAATGAGGGTTTCAGGAATGATGATTCGCTTGCCATCAATCTCTAGCTTGAAACCGGGCAGTGGTGCCCCCATTTCCATCTGCCCTTCCATCTCAGGAAGCTTTATTGAATCTGCCAGATAGACAGGGAGCGATATGGGCTTCCTTCTTTTCTCAAAGAGGCCACCCAGGGCGAGGAGATAATTCGTCTTGGAGATGATTACCGCCAGGGGATGAATATCTATACCCACCACACTCTCCAGGATATGCTCCAGTGTGTCCCGGGAATCCTTTAGAGCCTCTCTCTTGTGCTTTATGGTCATATAGAGAAATGTCCCTGAGCCACAGGCGGGGTCGAGAACAGAGTATCGGGGATTTTCCTCCAGCACCTTATCCACCATGCGGCGAGCCAGCCAGTCCGGGGTATAGTATTCCCCTAAATCGTGGCGTGCTTCAGGGTCAACAAGCTCCTGATAAAGTGCCTTCAGCACATCCTCGGAGAACTCATTCAAATTGTATCTTAAGAGGAGGCTCAAGAGCTTTTTAGAAATCTCAAGGGCAGTGACTTCCGCCCCCTCACGGGCAATCCAGGAGAAGAAATCCTCCTCGAGAAAATTGGCGATACGCTGCCCTTTGAAGAACTCCCCATTCAGTATGTTCGATATTTCCTCTGGCGAAGGCATCTGCTTTCCTGAGGTAAGCCTTGCCCAGGCAATCAATTTTGCCAGTGTTGCCAGGTAGGTGTGCCTGAGAAACAGGTCCTGGCTTCCGATGATACTTCCGTAGGTAACGCGGAGGTATTTCTCCCAGTTCTCGTAGATGACCTGGAAATCGCTTCTCCCTTCGACCTCCCTCAGAACATTCTTCAGCAATCGGAAAGAGAATAAGAAGGCAGGACTCCACATGCCGAAGTCCTTTTCAAACTCTTCGGTTCTGGGATGGAGTTCTCTTTCTCGGAAGAAATACCTGTCCAGCCAGAAATATGCCTGATAGGGCTCTGGGGTGGGCAGCTTGAGTTCATCAACCTTTTGGAGGATGATATCCTCCGGCAGCAGAGGCTCAGTTAGAGGTTTCTCTGTGGTAGGGGAGAAGATTTGGAAGTCTATGCCATCGGCTGCCAGACAGAGGTAGTTTACCTTCCTCTCCTCCTCGTCTGACCAGAGGCAAGCGACATATCTTTTAAGTTGCTCCTTAGCTTCGGGAAGTGTCTTTCCCATGTCCTTCTCGAATTCAATCACCAGGTTTCCGTAGAGGTTATCCACCCTTCCCTTCAATAAGACATCCTTCCTCTTAGCCTTCACATATTTCTCTACTCCCTGGAGGTAATCTTCCACAAAGCCGGCATTCACATCTCCGAATAACCCGTTGAGGAGTAAAAGGAACCTCTGTACCTTGGCTGACTCCGTGCTCAGGTGAACCACTTCCTCTGTATACTCCCGAATACTCTGAGCCTTCTGAGTCTGGAATAGGTCGGGGAACCGTGATGATTTTTCAGGAATCTTAGATTCTTTCTTCATACTCTTTCAGCACCTCATTCACGATTCGCCGTGCCATTTCGAAGGCGGCGGCAATGCGAATTATCTTGGTGTCACCAAGTCCTTTTATATCCAGGAGCTTCTCCAGGGGCTGGTTTGCCATCCCACGGAAGCCGCCGAACCTCTCCAGTATCTCCTGAGCAATCTCCTCTGCCGGTTTGTCTTTGATGCCAGGAGCAATCAGGATTGATAGCAACTCAGTATCACTCAAGGTTTCAGCGCCGAGTTCTCGCAGCTTACCACCCGCATGGTGCCACCTCTGAAGTTTAGTGTCCAATCTCGACTACCTCCAGATTACTCTTTTGAGCTATTAAATCGAAGTGCCTGTCACAATGGAGTAGAGAAACAGCACTCTCTATTGCCCTCCTGGCAATATAGGTGTCCGTGAGAGGGATATGCGAAAACTCTATGCAACGCTAACCCCAGATAGCTCCTATTTATTATCCTAAACTCTTCACTCCCAAAAGATTAGGCGGTGTCTGCCTATAACAGCATGATTGTGGCTTATTCCCTGTTCCAGAACCATCACCGAGATTAGAGGTGCAACTGATATTCAGAATCAGATCAACAATGCCCAATCCTACCCCTTAGCCTATCTTTGCAGGGCATTGACTTTTTACATAACAGCACCTTGTTGGGTCGCCTCACGGATCTCATCCTTCTGATTTGCTCAGCCAGAAGTTTCTTACCTTTTCGAAGTATCCGACCCGCATTGCGATCTTCGATATCTCTTTCGGATAGAACTCAAGCATCACGTCACAGAGTTCAAGCATCCATTTCTTGCGAGAGTACCGATGATTCACAACGATGTAGTTGGAGTTTGCAATCTGGATTTGGCCCCATCCGAGAGCTCCGATCGTCAAGCAGTGAGGTGGTCCCCAAATTTCGGACAGGTTGTTAAGAGCGGGTTTTGCTCCTAGAATACTAGAATACAAAGAGAGATAGGAGGAGCAGGACATGAAACAGAACCGCAGCAAGCACAGCCCATCATTTAAAGCCAAAGTAG
>JAUWOP010000021.1 GCA_030612045.1 Chloroflexota bacterium
CTACTTTGGCTTTAAATGATGGGCTGTGCTTGCTGCGGTTCTGTTTCATGTCCTGCTCCTCCTATCTCTCTTTGTATTCTAGTATTCTAGGAGCAAAACCCGCTCTTAACAACCTGTCCGAAATTTGGGGACCACCTCAACATTCTAGGGTACGAAGGTATATTGTATGAATGCTTAGTTTCTGGAAAAGGTGCTCCACTAAGGAGATTACTGCCTCAGTGCCATATCCTTTATCCCAATAGGAGTACTCACCAATAATAACCCCTATTTCCACCTCGCCTCTCTGGATAGAGAGGTTATAATACATGCAATTCCCAATATGCTCACCCTCAATAGTATCAACAGCAAAGGTATGGTTTGTAGGGTCTGAACACTGTAGCTCTCTGGCATAAGTAACACTAAACTCAGCAAAAGTAGCACACAAGGGTTGCGTCGCATCAAGGGAAGCTAACACGGCATCCGTTTTCCACCTGTAGTCCCTCTCTATATCACTGAGAGATTTTTCTCTGAGGATAGTCCGTCGTTCCTGCGGCATAACTACACCTGTCAAGACTATGTGTGACGACACAAGTATTTGCGCATAAGATATATGAGGAGTTTCTAAATACTAATCTCCAAACTCTAAACAAATTCAAATGACCCAAATCACAATCTCAAAACCAGCCATAGCCGTATCTTTTAGGGTGCGTTAGAGCCGCAAGTTAAAGACACAAAGCTCTGCAGCTAGAAGGTTTTGCTTATTCTAATTTGGGTATTGTTTAGGATTTAGAACTTAGAGATTAGAGTTTAATTCCAGTGTATGCGCATTTAATTATGTCGTTCTATATAATAAGGCGTAAAGGGATTCCTTCATGCGTGGAGATAACCCCCTCCATCTCTTGACCTCCTACACCTTCCCAACTACCGGCGATCTTGAGCACCTCCTGCTTAATCATCGAGAATATCATCCTCAAGAGCCAGCTCTTTCATAGCATCTTCTACTGCCTGGCGCAATTGGGCATCAAGACCAGGGTGATGATTCAGTAGCATTAGTGCCTCTTTAGCCTCATTCCCTCCAATTTGCTTTAATGATTCTATTACTGCTTGCTTGACTCGTGTATCAGGATTATTGAGCAGCTTCACTAAGGAGGGTACTGCCTCTCCTTCTCCTAGCTCCCCGCAGGCATTGATTGCTTGCAAGCGTATATCGGGATTACGACTGCGAAGTTCCTTTAATAATATAGGCAAGTATTGCCTATCACAATGACGCCCCATAGCATAGATGGCACTAGCTCGAAGCTGGGGGTCCTTCTCCCTGTAGGCATTCTTGATGATTTGCCTTACCCTGGAGAGATTGAGAGGAGCCACTGCTTCTATCGCCCGTTGCCTTACCTCTTTCTTCTCTTCTTTATCATCAATAACTGCGAAGAGGGCATCACTTATCCGCGTAGTATACCGTGCCGGTATATTGCGCAGTTCAGCCAGCAGAGCAAATTTACCCAGAGCAGTAGCAGCAGCAACCCTTACAGACTCAGAATCATCTTTTAGTAGCAACTCAATTAGTCGGCTGATAAATCGGCAGTCTTCACATTCCCAGAGACCCTCGATAGCTTTGGAGCGCACGGTGGGGTCTCCATCTTCCATGCAATTCCAGAAAATACTATCAAAATTCAAATCCACATTCTTCTTGGCGAGCTCGCAGAGTTCGGTCGTAACACACTGCCTCAACCCTACATCCTGCTCTACCCACTCTCTCCTAAAAGGCTTTATGTCTTCTGACGACATGTCTGAAAGGTTTGCCAGTAATGGGATATTTATCGATTCATCAGAGTTCTTTAATTCAACAAACCAGTTTTTTGGTCTCGGGACCATTTCATCACCTCTGGCTGGCTATCGCTAGCTCCTGACAATAGAGAGCTGGAGCACATACTGAATCCCCCACCCATTTGGTTTCCTGTCCCACTGCACCTAACTTTGATAATACCTCGTAGACATTTCCTGAGACCACAGTATCCTTCACTCTTCCTGTAATCTCTCCCCCCTCCACTTTGTAGCCCAGGAGGATATTTCCACCAAATTCTCCTCCTAAGATGTTAGTTTGCCCTGCCCCTATCAGTTGGTCTATAATCAGGCCCTCTTTCATATTCTGAACCATGTCCTGAAACTTGGTGTCTCCTGGTTCAATAAGAAGAGCACTTATCCCAGGTGTAGGTAAACCCCCATTACCTCTGTTCCCATTACCTGTACTGCGAGTATTAGCCATACCCGCAGTCTGAAGGTCATAGAGAAAATCCTTTACTATCCCTTTCTCAATGAGAGAGGTGCACCGACTAGGTATTCCCTCATCATCACAGGGGCGACTCCTGGGGCGATGGTCAATAGTAGCATTATCATATAGTGACAGCCGCTGGTCAAATACCATTTCCTCCCGTCTTGTGCCAAGAGGAGAAGCTCCCTGCAATACCGTCTTACCATTGAAAGCTACAGCCAGAGGTGGAATTAGAGCCATAGCGACACCGCGAGGAGTAAAAATAACGGGGAGATATCTACTAGTAACAGTAGCAGTATTCTTTGCCCATTCTAACTGCTTTTTCACACTCTCTACTATAGTGGAGTATCTGGAGACATCCTTGATAGGATGGCAGGATACCTCACTTTCCCCAACAAAAAGCATATCTGTACCCTTTATGAGAGTGCCCTCGATAGCAATATAGAAAATACTTTTCTTATATTTTGCTTCTCCTCCCTGCGTATTCTGCAGATGTATGGAGGCAATTCCCCTTGCTACCTGCACTTCACAAATGAGCTCTGGCTCATACTCCCGTACCCTAGCGATAAGAGAGTTACCTATCTCCACTATCTCTTCCAGTGTTATAGACTCTATCGCAGGGTCATAGACTTCTATGGGGGCATAAGCTTCAGCAGTGGGCAACTCAAACTTAGCAATGGCGCCAAACTGAGAAGCTCCTATTGCTCTATCAACCAGTGACTGCCTATCATCCAGATGCGTGGTAGAGGAACATCCGATTCTTCCCTCTCGTATAAGCCGCAGCACAATACTACTTCCCTGAATGGTGTGGAGATGCTTCAGTCGATTTGCCTCGAAAATAGCTGGGGTTTCCTCGTAGGAGTACAGGAAGACTTCTGCCTTTGGTGTCTCTTTTTTAGCCAGTGCTAGAATCTGCTCCATTCATCCCCCTCCCACCAGGCAGCATCGGATTCTAATATGGGGGCTACCATTAGATACAGGTAGAGGGGATTGTCCTCCCTTACCACACCCTCCCCCCTGATTCATTTCCAGGTCATTCCCCACAGCGTCAATGTTTGATAGAGTCGTAAACACATTACCACTGAGTATCACGGGGCGTAAGGGTTCAGCAACCTTTCCATTACGAATCATATAAGCCTCTCCTGCGGAGAAAGTAAACATCTCCATAGCAGTAGTCCCCCCATACCAGTTCTTAGCATAGATTCCTTCCTTCACCTCACTGAGCATCTCCTCGAAGGATGCCTCACCACATTCGATAAAGGTATTGCTCATACGCACGATAGGAGGATAACGATAGCTTAGAGCTCTGGCATTACCTGTAGGTGATTCTTGCATCCTGGCGGCAGTTTCTCGGGAGTGGAGCCGCCCTACAAGTACACCTTCCCTAACGAGGTAGTTCCTGGTGGAGAGTGTACCTTCATCGTCATACTGGTAGCTACCCCTTAGATTGGGAAGAGTAGCATCATCCACAATATTAAGATGCTTGCCCCCAAATCTCCTTCCTAATACCATTATCTCTTTTAACCGCTCATTCTCATATACAAAATCTGATTCTGAAAGATGACCAAAAGCCTCGTGGACAAAAACACCTGCCAGAATAGGATCCAGTATTATGGTACATTCACCGCTCTTGGCTTTAGGAGCAGAAAGCATATCAACTGCCCGCTGAGCAATTTCTTTTACTTGCTTGTGTAGTCCCTCTACTACTCCAAAGTCCCCTCTCCCTCCTATACTTATACCTGCCTGCTGCACCTCATTTCCATCTCTGGCTACAGCATTAACTCGCAAGGTCAGGTCTACTACCTCTTGTTCAAGATAGCTGCCCTCAGAATTGGCAAAGATAATGCGACGACTACCTTCTCGGTAGGTGATAGAGGATGTCTGGATTCGAGGCGTCTCCCAGATAATCTCATTATACTCATCCAAGAGGCTCTTTTTACTCGCCAAGGACAAAGAAGAGGGGTCTTTCTTCATACTGGCAATCACGATGTCTCTTGCAGGGTTTGTTACGGCGAAGAAGGATGTCTCCTTACCAACCACTCTTGCTTGCCTGGTTGCCAGCTCCACTTTATCACTTAGCTTGCCGAGCTCATTAAAGCTGATAAATCCCCAGCCACCCTTGGTTAGAGCACGAACATTACCACCCCGTGCCGTAGAGGTACCTATATCCTCAAGCTCTCTGCCCCGATACTGGATGTAAGTAGATTCACTCTCCTCCAAGCGGATCTCCGCATACTCAGCACTATGGTTTCTGAGAGCGCAATTAATCTCTTCATGGATAGTTTCATTACTATTGGACAACCCCCACCTCCTGCTACCCCCATTATACTCAAAAACAGCTAGTTCTGGGAACTACTAACCGTACAATATTATGCCGAAAGCTAAATCTACTTCAGAGGTAAAGCCCTTATTTCATTTTAAACTGGTCTTTGCTTACTCCAACAGGATATACAGGAAAGGTTTCATGTGAGACCAAGTCTACCCATCCAGCCCTGGTAGCAATGAGTCCATAAACATCACTATCTATCACATTGATGTATCGGCACCCCTGAAGGTCAATAAACTCAAAGATTACCTTGGACTCTTTAGGCCAGGACCATCCGCTCCTCCTTGCAACCACCTCAGTGTTATTTTCTGGCTTCCAAGTGCAAATATTCATAAATAGCATATACAGCTCCTTTCTTGGATTTTACTTTGGGGTTGTAGGGAAATGACAAACCAATGAAAGGATAAGCTCTGGAGAGATAATTGTCAATGATACGAACATCCTGGTTACATTGGCTTAGATGACTGATTATTGGTATAATATTGAGTGAATGATGGATAAGAAAACCCTAGGTTTCATTAGATGCCCGCTGTGTAGTACCTCCCCTGAAAAACAGAGGGTATTGCATTAAGAACGCACAAAGAGGGAAGCAGATGAGAGAGTGGGAGAAAGAGCTTTCACCACTAATTAAGGAGAAACTAGCCAGGATTGGCGAGATAACCTCAGAAGAAAGAGAGGTGATGAAGGACTTTGAGAGATTGGATTCTCTGCTCTCGGAATTTTATAAAGGTCAGCTTGATGCTGAGGGTTTATGGAGGAGACTAAAAGAGTATAAAGAGCAAGGTAGAGCCTCACTATTGAAAGAAGCTCAGCTGAAGCTGATAGATTCCCTTAATCTAGGAAGTATTGCAGCGGAGTTTCAAAAGCGAAGAGATGGTATTTTGGCTATAGAGACCCTTAAGGAGAGCCAGAATACTTCAATGCTTGAGTCAACCTTGAACCTAATTGAGGGATTACAGAGAAGGTATAAAGAGGAGCTGCAGCAAGCTTACGGTAATCTGAAAGCCCAAGTAGAAGGGAATCCCCAATTAAGGGCGCAGCAGGTTAAACAGGGTCAGATGACAGTAGTCATGCAATTAACTGTAGATGAGGCGATAAAAAATAATCCACAATGGAAGGCCTCTCTAGCTAATCATGAGAAGAGATATAATCAGGAATTTGCCAGAGTAATTGAGAAGGTAAGAGAAGAGGTGAAGCATAATTAGACATATCTGTACCTCTATGCTATATTACAGCCACAATGGACTATGAGACTATCATTGGCTTAGAGATTCATTCTCAATTGCTGACCCGGAGTAAAATGTTCTGCCGATGTGCTGCTGACTATACATCAGCTTCACCTAATACTCATGTTTGTCCTATATGTCTGGGAATGCCTGGCGTGTTACCTACCATCAATAGGAAGGCTATAGAATATGTTATTATGACTGCCCTGGCACTGAACTGCTCTATTCCAGAATTTACCAAGTTCGACCGCAAGAACTATCCCTATCCTGACTTGATGAAGGGATACCAGATATCTCAGTATGATTTCCCTATAGGAGTGCGAGGGCATGTGACTCTGGAGATGGGTGACGCTAAGACTATAAGTGTTACGAGGAGGGAAATCCGCATCACCCGAGTCCATCTGGAAGAGGATGTGGCTAAATTAGTCCACCGTGATATTCCATGGGGAGATTCCTACAGTCTGGTAGATGTCAACCGTTCCGGTGTTCCTTTGATGGAGATAGTGACTGAGCCGGATATGCGTTCACCTGAAGAAGCTCGGCAATTACTCATCAAATTACAGTCTATCCTGCGTTACTTGGGAGTATCTACCTGTAATATGGAGGAGGGGAGCTTTCGGTGTGATGCTAATATCAGTATTAGACCGATAGGTGCCAAGGAAGGCTTTGCCAAGGCAGAAGTGAAGAATATGAACAGCTTCAAGGCAGTATTCCTGGCTCTAGAGTATGAGGCGATACGCCAGAGGAAGGTGGTAGAGCAAGGGGGTCACCTAATCCAGGAAACACGCGGCTGGTTAGAAGAAGGAACTACAGTGTCCCAGAGAAGTAAAGAGTACGCTCACGATTACCGCTATTTCCCTGAACCTGACCTTCCTCCCCTCACTATAAACCCATCATGGGTAGAAGAGATTAGAAGCCAGCTTCCTGAACTGCCTGAAATAAGGCAAGAGCGGTTGGTAGAGCAATATGGTCTATCTTTTTATGATGCCAGTATTCTTACCAGTTCTAAACCTCTGGCTGACTATTTTGAATCCTGTATGAAATTGTGGCAAGGAGATGACCAGGAGAGAAAGGCAAAGATTCTCAGTAATTGGCTTCTGGGAGACTTTGCTCACCTGCTAAATGAGAATAATATTGAGATAGATGAATCCAGAGTTACTCCCTCACATCTGATAGAGTTACTGAAATTGATTGAAGAGGGTGCTGTTAGTGGACCTGCTGCCAAAAAAATCATAGAGGACATATTCCATACTGGCAAACGAGCAGGTGACATTGTAGTCCAACAGGGGCTAACCCAGATAACCGATGCCTCAGACATAGAGGTAACAGTGAAACAGGTGATTGGTAATCATCCACAAGCTGTTTCAGATTTCATCTTGGGGAAGCAACAAGCACTAACCTTTCTGGTAGGGCAGATTATGCGTATGACCAAGGGACGCGTCAACCCGAAATTGGCAAATGAAGTAATGCGACGAGAGTTGGAGAAATTGTGCTAGAGTACTACCTTAATATCGCCCAGATAGTTGTTAGCGTAGCATTGGTAGCTATGCTCCTGATGCAGGTACGAGGCGGAGGATTGGGAGGTATCTTCGGACAACCAGATACTGTATTCCGTACCCGCCGCGGCATACAAAAAACCCTCTTCCGGTTCACGGTATTTCTTGCCGTGGTATTTGTCATCCTTGCTCTCGTCCGACTCATGGCACCCAAATACTGGGGATAAGATAGTGAGTGGTATAATCACCCTGATTACTGACTTTGGGTGTGCTGATGCCTATGTAGCAGCTATGAAGGGGGTTATCCTAAGTATTAACCCCCAGGCTGTAATTGTAGATATATCACATGAGATAGAGCCACAAAACATCATCCAGGCAGCTTTCGTAATTGGCTCCACCTATAGTTACTTTCCTCCAGAGACTATTCATGTCATAGTCATTGACCCTGGTGTAGGCACTCAAAGGAATGTCATCATTCTCCAAACACCTGGTGAACTGTTCATTGCCCCAGATAATGGTGTGTTAAGCTATATCATCCAGCCATATTATGAAGGAGCACATATCAGGCTTACTCCTCAGAAACCCCATTTTAGTATAGAAGAAAAAAGGTTACCCTTCCCCCTCAGGGCTATTGCCCTCACCAGCCCAGAGTTCTGGTGTCAGCCGGTAAGCCGTACCTTCCACGGTCGTGATATTTTCGCTCCTATAGCCGCCCGCCTTTCTTTAGGAGTACCATGGGAGAAATTCGGAGATTTTGTAGATACTCTCCAATTATTTCAACCACCACAACCTTACCTTGATTCAGAGAAAAGATTGGTTGGCTGTATACTGCATATTGACCACTTTGGCAACCTCATTACCAATATAAGAGAGTGTGACCTTCCTCAGAATGAACTGCATCTCTGCATTAGTGGAAGGAGAATAGATGAGCTAAGTTTCTCCTATGATGAAGGTAGTGAAATCCTGGCGCTTATTGGTAGCAGCGGTAACCTGGAGATAGCCGCCCGGAATAGTAGTGCCGCTAGGGTGCTCGGTATGACGGTGGGAGACAAGATAAAATTTGGATAGGCACTGATGGAAGAGAATGTATTTGCCCCAATAGTGGGAACTTATGATTTCCTTAATAGTTTCCTCAGCTTCAGTCAAGACAGGCGATGGAGAAGGCTTGCTATTTCTCTTCTTGAGCCAAAGCCTGGGATGATGATTCTGGACATGGGTATGGGAACTGGTAAGATAGCCTTAGAAATAGCCAGGAGGAATCAAGCGACCACTGTTATAGGGATAGACCCCTGCTGCCAGATGTTACAGAGAGCGCGTAACGGTACATCAGAGGATGTTCATTTCATCATGGCGCAGGCAGAGGACATTCCATTCCCTGATGCCGTCTTTGATGGGGTAATAACAGGCTTTACGCTGAGGAATGTTACTAATCTGGAAAGAGCGCTCTCCGAGTTGACTCGTGTAGTCAAGCCAGGGGGGAAGGTGGTCTGCCTTGAATTTGTTCCTCCCTCTGCCCAGGGGGTACAGAGGTTACCTTATCGTTTCTACCTCTCGTTCATATTGCCATTTATCGGAGGACTTATCTCACGGCAAAGGAACGCCTACACCTACCTCTCCGAATCCATAATAAAATTTCTCACTCCGGATGAAGTAAAGCAACTTATGGAACATAGTGGGCTGTGCAATGTCCGAGTTCACCGCTTTACTATGGGTATAGTAGCCATCTATATGGGGGTAAGCCCTTGATAACATCCTCAATATCAGCTATAGTGAGAAATTAGGCTTTTCTAGTATGCCGAGGTGGCGGAAGAGGTAGACGCGACGGACTTAAACTCCGTTCCTCGCTTAAACGGGGGTGCGGGTTCGATCCCCGCCCTCGGCACACAAGTTAATTACTAGAAGGTCAATAGCTAGTTCAGCTCCCCACCTTCCTGTCTTGATAGTAATATCCACCTTCAGAAGCTCCTCATACACTTCTACCAGACGTTCTGCTGAGTAACTAGCTGTTTGCCGGAAGAGCTTATTCAGTGGATATTTAGGAGCTACACCTAATTCCCTTCTGATGGCACCTTCCTCCATACTAGGGATGTCCATCTCTTTAATCTGGAGCATTAAGCGGAGTTGGCGTGTGAGCATTGTTAGAAGATAAGGCACACTAACCCCCTCACCCAATAACCTATGTATCATCTGTATCGCTGTTGTCCCACGGTGTTCCACAATAGCATCTACCGTAGCAAAGATAGTAACCTCCCGAACATAGTTTGTTAGCTTTCGCACATCCTCAGCCTCTATTCGCCGTCCATCAGTATACGCTAGTAACTTGTCTATCTCCTGGGACAGCACCCAGAGGTTATCCCCTGCTAGAGCAGAAAGCAACTCTACTGCCCGCGGTGCTATGTTACCACCCCTCTCCCTTACTCGCCGCATAATCCACCCCTGTAGCTCCCTTCCCCACAAAGGATGAAAGTTCTCTACCAAAGCTTTAGAAGAGAGCTTCTTAAGCATCAGGTTGTCTTTTCTGATATTACCATCTATCAGAATAAGTATTGTGCTCTGAGGCATTCCTTCCACAAAGCCCTTGAGAAATTCCCATTCGCCGAGGGTTCTACGTGGGGAATCACCCCCACCAATACTACGAGGGTCAAAGTGACTTAATAATCCCTCCACTACTACCATTCGTTTTTGACCCAGAAAAGGGGATGTACTGCAGGCATTAACTAGCTGGGCAGGAGTGAGGTCTCGGGCACTAAAGGTTGTCAGATTAAACTCCAAAGAACCCGCATCATCCACTTCTCTCTCCAACTCCTGCAGCCTGGTTTTCAGAGAAAAATCATCAGCCCCATACAATATATATAGCATGTATTTCCCTTCATCTCTTCTTAGTTATCAATTTGAAGTAGGGAAGCAAGCCCTGTACACCGTCAACTGTAAACTCTCTACTATCTACTCCAAAATGTCAAACATAGACTAGTCTTTTATCAGTGTCTCTTCCTTAAGGAATAAACATAACAGAGCAGCTATGCCAGAAGTAGCCGCCAGCATTATCCAACCCCAGAAATAGCCAACGTTACCAGCTATAGCACCAAAGATGGGGGCACCAAGCACTATACCTATCCAGGCTACCGTCACCACTAGTCCTGTAGCCTTACCTGCCATAGCTGGTCCGCTAATCTCCACAATAAAGGCAACACCAACACCCTGGAAACCTAGATACGATATCCCCAAGATGATAGCTACAAGGAAGGGTAGCCATTGAGGAACTCCCTCGGTCAAGAAGGCTGCTCCAACAGAGCCACATATGGCTATAACACAGGTAATGAGCAGCACCTCTTTTCGTTTCCCACCCAGAAGACGGTCACTTACCACACCCCATCCTACTCTTCCTACCCCACCAGCAATCATGGCTGTGGTAAAACAAGTCCCTGCTAGCACTACGGGAAAAGAGACGACTTCATTATTAAGATATAATACCAAGAAGGCTCCGACGCTACTCTGACCCATAGCAAGTAGCATGAAGATAACCGCAATGAGAAGTAGGTTACGCTCGGTAACCAGACTCCTGAAACCAAGCTTTTGCTGAGGTGGTATCTGAGATTGGGAGTTCGAGGTTGTTGGTGTGGCTGCTGGTACCTTAGCAAAAGATTCTTTATAGAATATGAAAGAGACTACTACCATAACGAGCATTACCGCACCTACAACCATCACTGCTACATGCCAGTCATAAGCTTGAGCAAGAACAGTAAGCAGGACTCCCCCTATGGCACCTCCAATTGTTACCCCTGCCTGTCTTATTCCCATAGCAGTAGCCCTGAGTCGGGTACTGAACCACTGAGTAATCCCCTTCGCTGCCACCGGGTTTATCATTCCATATCCGATGCCTGCAAAGGCTGTAAAAGCAATAAGGAGAGCATAACTATTGACCAGACCCATCAGCATCATAGCAACTCCCATTACCCCCAGGCAGATGAGAAGGTTGACTCGAGACCCAAATCTGTCCACAGTGAAACCTGCTGGAATGGATACCACTACTGAGGCCATATAAAGTGCTGCGGTAATCAATCCTATTTCAGTAAGGCTGAGGTTGAGGCTATCTTGAAGAAAAGGTGCCAGGGGTCCCCAGGCATAAGCACCCATCGACATAAATACCTGGGACCCCAGAAGCACACCCAGGATAACCCAATGGTAATTCTTCCCGCTATTTTGTCCCGTAGTAGAATCAGCTTCCATATTCCCTCTTACCCTGTTTCTGCATCAAGATTTACAGTATGAAAGATAATAAACTATCTTCGTTTATCTGACAAGTTCCACTACCCTCCTGAATTCTCCATCTGCTAACCGCTCTCGTGTTGTGGAAATAGGGAAGGAATCACTAAAATCATTCATTACTAAACAACCTCATTAAATGAGATTGACAGGGTTGCAGCCTTTGTATGATAATTGACCAAACTAGCTATGAGCTATTCACCGCAGAAGACTATCTCCACATCAAAATCACCGAAGCGAAAGAGGGTAGGTGTAGTAGGGCTGGGTACTGTAGGTTCCGGTGTGGTGGAAGTTATCACCAATGATAAGTTCCCTGAGCTTGAGCTTGCCCGAATCGTAGAAAAGTACCCTGAGAAGAAGCACCTTCCTGATATCCCTGCACACCTTATTACTACAGAGATAAGCCAGATACTCGATGACCCCAGTATTGATATTGTGGTAGAGGTCATCGGCGGAGTGGAACCTGCTGCCTCTATTATTCTGGAGGCGCTGAGGCGAGGTAAGGATGTAGTTACCTCTAACAAGGTAGTGATAGCCGAGAGGGGACAAGAAATCTTTACCGAGGCGCTAGATAGAGGATGTTATGTAGGGTTCAGAGGCACCTTTGTGGGGTGCCATTCCTTACTTCATGACCTAAGCGCCAGACTAAAGCAAGGAAGGATAAAACGGCTAGCGGCAATATTGAATGGTACCTGCAACTACATCCTCTCCAACATGAGGGCACAGGGTAAGGAATTTCGAGATATTCTAGGAGATGCACAGAGGTTAGGCTACGCTGAGAGAGACCCCTCCCAAGATATTGATGGTCTTGATACTGCCTACAAACTCAGGATTCTCCTGGGGCTTACCAATAATACACGTAATATTCCTCAGAGCATCCCTGTACAGGGCATAGGAAAAATAACTCTGCAGGATATTCAGTATGCTGCCGAACTGGGATATAGAATCAAGCTACTAGGGGTAATTGAGCATCATAATGAAGGAGCAGTGCACGCTCAGGTATTTCCTGCTCTGGTAAAAGCTGACTCCATGCTTGGCACCATAGAGGGAGCAAATAATGCTATTGAGGTCGAGGATAACCTGGGTGTGCTATCTGGTCTGATAGCTCCTGGAGCGGGTAAGTATCCTACAGCTGTTGCTATCCTCAAGGACCTTACTGATATTGTCAGCGGGATTCCAGCTTTTATCCCGGAGGGAGAGCAAGAGATACTTTTGGGAGACACCTCCGAGTTACTAGCAAAGTTTTACCTGAGGCTTGAGGTGATGGACCAAACTGGTGTCCTGGCTCAGATAGCCAGCATCTTCGGGAAATATAATATCAGTATAGCTGCCGTAATTCAGAAAGAATCTCTCTCCGCCAATTGCGTCCCTATTGTGATGACTACTCACATGGCAAAGGGGAAAGACATAAGGGAGGCACTGAATGAGATTGATAACCTTCCTGTGGTGCAGGGCAAAACCCAGCTAATCCAGATATACGATGCCAGGATGTAGCAGAATCTGTGAAGGAAAGGATTCCTTCACACCTCAAGGGATGCTGAATGTCTTAAAGAAGGGGTGCCTACTCAGGTTCACAGTTCCAGGGTTCAAGGTTCAAGGTTAGAGAGCGGTGAGAATTGAACGTTTTGAAGATATTGAGGCTTGGCAACTGGCGCGTGAATTGGCTCGAAAAGTGTATCGTCTAACAAAGAAGCCGAGATTTGCGAAGGACTACGGGTTGAAGAGACAGATACAAGATGCTGCCGGATCATCGATGCATAATATTGCAGAAAGGTTTGATTCCGAGACGAATGCGGAGTTCATCCGGTTCTTGCGATACGCTAAGCGGTCTTGCACAGAAGTCCAGAGCGAACTGTACCTCGCCATGGATGAAGAGTATATATCGCCCAGCGAATTCAAAGATGTCTATGAACAGGCCAGACGAACGCGTGCTGCCGTTCGTGGTTTTATCAACTATCTCAAGAAATATGAAGGGCTCAAGGCAACCAACCATGAATCAGACGGATTCAAGGGTTCAGGGTTCAGAGTTGAACCCAGTAACCGTGAACCATGAACCTAATAACCTGAGTAGGTAAAGGATAATATTGAGCTGGCTCACTAAACAGTCCCTCCGTAACCGCATAGTAACCTTTATTTTGGTTGGTCTTGTTGTCGTTGCCTCTGTTCTAGCTACCCTCCACCTCAAGGAAGAGCTTATCCCCGACATCGAACTCCCCATGGTTATGGTGATAACGCCGCATACCGGCGCCTCATCTGAGAAGGTGATGAACGATGTAACCATCCCTGTAGAGGATGCCATCTCGGGGATTGACGGGCTGAAGAACACTCGTTCCTCTGCCTCACAGAACTATTCCTTTGTCCTGGCAGAGTTCGAGTTTGGTACCGACATGGATGAGGTAGAGAAGACTATAAAGAAGAATCTGGGTAATGAGTCTCCTTCACTCCTCGCTTCCTCTCAATTTATGCGGCTCAGCCCGGCGATGATGCCCCTGGTGATTCTGGACATCACTGCTAAAGATGGTGAATCCAAAGATGCCATGGAGTTAAAAAGTATCGCCAATGACATTATCGAACCTCAGCTAGAGAGTATCGGAGGCGTTTCTCAGGTAGAGGTCCTGGGTGGTGGTAGTGAAGAGCCTGTGCTGGTTAACCTGGATGTGGAGAAAATCAATGCCTATCACATTCCTATGTATGCGGTGATAGGAGCACTGAGCGCTAAGGAATATTCCTCTCTGGATGAGGTAAAAGCTACTCCTGTGGGTGGGACAACTTTGGGTGAAGTAGCTACCGTAACCTGGCCGGTATTGCCTCAGACCTCCATCTCCCGCACCAATGGTATGCCCAGTGTGAGCATCATGGTGTTCAAGGACTCGGAAGCTAACACTGTCTCTCTGGCTAACGAAGTGATGGATAAGGTGGAGGAAATGAATCTCTCCTCTCTAGGAGTGCAGACCTTCACCATCCTGGACCAGGCAAGCTTCATTGAGCGTAGTATCTCCGGGCTAACCCGGGATGCCATAATAGGTATGGTCCTGGCAATACTGATAATCCTGCTTTTCCTGTGGTCGGGACGAGCTTCTCTGGTTACTGCCATCTCCATACCCTTGAGTATTCTTATTGCCTTCCTGGTAATGTATGCCTGCGGTATCACCATCAACATTCTCACCCTCAGCGCCCTGGCAATTGCTATTGGACGAGTGGTAGATGACAGTATAGTAGTCCTGGAGAATACCTATCGTCATCTCCAGCAGGGTGAAGGCTTCAAGCAGGCAGCCTTCAATGGCGCCAGGGAGGTAGCTACACCCATAGCCTCGGCTACCATTGCCACCGTAATCATCTTCGTCCCCGTGATATTTGTCGGTGGTATAGTGGGAGAAATCTTTCGCCCCTTTGCCCTGACTCTGACTTTTGCCCTGCTTGCCTCGCTAATAGTAGCGCTGATGGTAGTCCCTCCGCTGTCGGGCTTTATCTCTACTGCTAAGGTCAGATTTGAGGGTGAGACAAGCTGGTATCATCGAGCTTATGGCAAGGTGCTGGGGTGGTCTCTGGGACACCGCGCCATCGTCTTGATAATCGCTGTGGCTCTCTTCGCTGGTAGTTTTGCCCTTATCCCTCTAATCGGCACCACCTTCATTCCCACCACTGCAGAGAAGATGCTTGAGGTCAGGGTGGAGATGCCCCGAGGAACTGACCTGGGTACTACGATTAACAAGGCAAAGCAGGTAGAAGATTATGTCAAGCAGTTAGACTACCGGGTCTATGAGACCAGTGCTACCGCTGCAGGTCAGGGTGGTTCTCCTTTCAGTGCCATAATGGGCAGTGCAGGCAGCAATGTAGCCTCCATGTATATTTCCCTTAGCTCTGATGCTGATGTAGAAATGGAGGCTCAGAAGCTGCGTGACGCCTGCCAGGATATAGCCGGGGATGCCACCATCACCGTCTCCTCGGCTCAATCCATGGAAGCATCTATGACTGGTGGGGTGCAGCTAATCGTTACTGGCAATAACTCCGATGATGTTAACCAGGTAGCAGTACCACTGGAGGACTACCTCAAGGGAATGAGCGAAGTAACCAATGTGAAAAGTGACATGAGTGCCACCATACCAATGATGGATATAAGCCTCAACCCCGACCTGAGTCCAGGAGAAAGGATGCTCCTGGCACAGCAGTGGCATGTGATGGGTCTGGGGACTACTGCCACATACGCCACCTGGGAAGGCAAAACCTATGAGGTGTTCGTGAGTGGTATCGCCTCAGATATAAATGTTGCAGAGGCGAAGCAACTTTGGATAGTAACCTCCACTGAGCCTCTAGCTATTGCTCAGTTGGATGACCCTAATATCACCACTGCGATTCAAAAGGTAGAAGCCCCCGAGACCGTGCGACATTATGACGGAAAGAGCAGTGTCATGATTTCGGCTACTATTACCGCTGAGGATGTCGGTGCAGTAAATGAGAAGATACAGGAATATATCAACACCATAAGTCTCCCTGCAGGGACACAGGTAAAGCCGGGTGGGGTAGCAGAACAGATGGATAAGATCTTCCATGATATGGGTATCGCTATCCTTATTGCTATCGGGTTAGCCTATGTGGTAGTAATGCTGAGCCTCCGCTCCTGGCTCAGCGCCCTGATAATCATGTTTAGTCTCCCCCTGGCTAGTATCGGAGCATTGCTGGGACTGTTTATCACTGGGAGGCCACTGGGCGCTTCGGCTCTTATGGGTGTGTTGATGCTGGTAGGCATCGTACTCACCAATGCCATTGTACTTCTCGCCTTTGTAGACGACCTGCGCAAGGAAGGGTATTCGGCTGATGAGGCTCTAAAAAGAGGCGGTCTGGTAAGGTTGCGTCCCATTCTGATGACAGCATTGACCACCATGATTGCCCTTGTGCCACTGGCTCTGGGTATGACAGAGGGAGGACTCATGGCGGCGGAGCTTGCCACTGTGGTTATTGGTGGTCTACTCACCTCGACACTACTTACCCTCATGGTTATCCCGGTGCTCTACAGCCTGACCGAGAGAATTCGCCACCACCCTCAACACACAAGGGAAACGGAATGATTCATAAATTTACCTCCCGTAGGCTGGACACTACGCATAACATAGAGTGACAGGTAAGATGTCCATCCCGTGGAACAACTAAGGAGTAAAAGATGAAGCAGATTCTTCGTATTCTGGAGAAAGATGCCCGCACTACCCCACAGCAAATATCAGATATGACCGATATCCCTATTGGTGAGGTAGAAGATGTAATTAAAAAAGCTGAGTCTGAAAAGGTTATCGTCAAATATAGAACGATGATAAACTGGGACAGGATAGAGGAAAATAGGGTTCGGGCTTTAATTGAAGTAAAACTTCAACCCCAGAGGGATGTGGGTTTTGATGCTATAGCGGAGCGAATATCCCGTTTCCCTCAAGCATATACTGTGTACCTTGTTTCGGGCCAATATGACCTCCTCGTGATAGTAGAGGGTCAAAGTATGCAGGAGGTAGCTGCCTTCGTATCCCAGAAACTTGCACCTCTAGAGAGTGTGCAGGGCACAGTAACCCACTTCTTGCTGAAGTGCTACAAAGAGGAAGGGGAAATATTAGGGGATAGTGAAAAGGTTGAACGGTTACCCTTCGTATTATAACTTGACGATGTTACATTTCCATGTCATTGCGAGGAGCGTGAACGACGAAGCAATCTCGGAAACAGTAGCAAAGTGGATGGCTGCGAGATTAGCTTGCGTCTTCGCCTTCGGCTCGCAATGACAGGTAGAGTTTCATCGCCCGCAACCTAATTTAACATTGCCAAGATAAAGAGGAGGATTTGATGGCTAGCTTCCCCCAGGTACGTTTGCGGCGACTGCGCCATAATCAGGCTCTCCGCAGTCTAGTCAAAGAGACCCAGGTTAATAGCAAAGATTTCATCTATCCTCTCTTTGTAGTCCCCGGCAGCAGAGTAAAAGAGGAAATACCTTCAATGCCAGGCATCTTTCATAACTCAGTAGACCTGCTACCCAGAGAAGTTGAGGAGATTGCCAGGCTAGGCATACAGGCTGTGCTTCTCTTCGGGATTCCCGATAGTAAAGATGAGTTTGGCTCTTCAGCTTATCGGGCTGATGGAGTTGTCCAGAAGGCAATACGCTCTATCAAGCAGGCTGTGCCTGAACTGCTAGTAGCCACTGATGTCTGCCTCTGTGAATATACCACACATGGACACTGTGGTGTGGTAGTAGATGGAGAGATTGACAATGACAGAACATTGGAGCTTTTAGCCAAAATCGCTGTCTCTCATGCTGAAGCTGGTGCTGATATAGTAGCACCTTCAGATATGATGGATGGCAGGGTGAAGGCAATCCGCCATGCACTGGATGAAGCTGAATTCAGCTTCATCCCCATACTATCATATACAGCTAAGTATGCCTCTTCTTTCTATGGTCCCTTTCGCGAAGCTACCGGGTGCACACCCCAGTTTGGCAACCGACTATCCTACCAGATGGACCCTTCTAACTGGCGGGAGGCACTGCGGGAAGTGGAGCAAGATATTGCTGAGGGAGCAGATATAGTAATGGTTAAACCGGCTCTACCCTATTTAGATGTTATACGCAGTATTCGTAATACCTTCAACCACCCTCTGGCAGCCTACAATGTTAGTGGTGAGTTTGCTATGGTGAAAGCGGCAGCAGCACGAGGATGGCTGGATGAGAGACAAGCAGTTCTGGAAGTTCTCACTGCTATTAAAAGGGCAGGCGCCGATATCATCATAACCTATCATGCCAAAGACGCCGCCTCCTGGCTGGATAATACCCCCTTCCTTCACTGAAAAGCCAAGGAAGAGAGTTTCCTCAATCCTCAAAAATGGTGAGAACGAATCTGCTTCATCCTCCCTCAGGTAGTGTAATCACTGTTAATCCTGACATATTCCTCCGATAGGTCACATCCCCAGGCAGTAGCTGAGGCATCGCCCATGTTCATGTTAATTCGAATATGCACCTCACTATTACTGAGAGCAGCTATTGCCTCGCTGATGCTAAAGTCAGCAGGATAACCATACCTGAACAGAGGTATGTCATCAAGATAAATATCAAGCCTCGCCACCTCCATCTCTACCCCACTCCTACCCAGTGCGGCAATTACCCTCCCCCAGTTAGGGTCACTTCCATGTACCGCTGTTTTTACCAGGGGTGAACTAGCTACAGTACGAGCAGCAATTTGGGCAGATTCAAGACTTGATGCTCCACTAACCTTGATTTCAATAAACTTAGTAGCTCCTTCACCATCCCTGACTATGCTCTTAGCCAACCAGAGGCAAACCCCTTGCAAAGCAGACTCAAACCTCTCTGCATCAGGTGTAGCAGCTCTGATGGGTTCCCTACAACTCTGATTGTTCGCCAGCAACAGTACGGTATCATTAGTGCTGGTATCACCATCTATAGTAATCATGTTAAAAGAGACAGCTACTGCCCTCTGTAACATTGCTTGCAATAGCTCCCTGTCTATAGCAGCATCAGTGGTGAGGAAACATAACATGGTAGCCATGTTGGGGTGAATCATCCCTGCCCCCTTAGCAATACCGCCTAGAGTGATAACATCCTCACCCAATCTCATACTCACAGCTAGTTCCTTAGGACATGTGTCTGTGGTCATAATTGCTCGTGCCAGCTCATGTCCTCCCTCTATCGAGAGAGAAATCCTGCCTATATTTGAGGAGATTTCATTCATTGGTAAGGGGGTGCCTATGACACCCGTGCTGGCAATTAACATATCCTCTGTCTTTACCTCTAATTTTTGTGCAGCAAGATGTGCCATCTTGAGAGCGTTGTCAAATCCTTGCTTACCAGCGCAGGCATTGGCACAACCTGAATTCACTACCACCGCCCGGGCTTTCCCACTACTCAGATGCCTCTGACACAACAGAAGCGAATCCGACTTCACCTTATTGGTGGTAAAGACCCCTGCAGCAGTGCATAGCCTTGATGAAAAGAGAATCCCCAGGTCTGGTACATCCCCTTTTTCGTAATGCTCCCACTTCCTGGACCTCAGCCCAGCATAGACTGCCCCGGCGAGAAAGCCCTTTGGGGAGGTAACGGTACCCCCAGATATAACTTCGTAACCATCATCATTCCTTTTTTCATAATGCTCACAATTCACCATAGTATAGAAAATGAACTCCTAAATACTTTACTATTCTTGGATAATATGCAAGGTGTCTGAATAAAAAATCGTAACCGTTCACTTATGTCATTGCGAGCCCTTTCCCCCTGTCATTGCGAGCGAAGCGAAGCAATCCCGTACCAGAGATTGCTTCGTCACTACGCTCCTCGCAATGACACATTATGGGGCCGCTCCTTGCGACGACATGAGAGTGAGTGAACGCTTACAAAAAATCTGAACAAACACTCATGGGCGGCTGCCCACCAACGAATGATGAAAATAGTGCCTCCTTGCAACGACTTTGCCTGTCATTCCTGCGGAAGCAGGAATCCATGTGGGGTGGGTGTAGATTTCCGCCGTAGTTTACCCCGTACTTGATACGGGGCGGGAATGACATATTCTATTTTCGAAGCAAAAGAAGTATATCACATCTAATAAGTAAGGACAGCAAGTTTACAGGGTTCTTTGACTCCAGCTCTGATATTCAATTATACTTCTATTACATTAAACATCTGTGTTGGCAATCGTTCACCTGTGTCATTGCGAGCAAAGCGAAGCAATCCCCCTTAGTCCCCCTTTAGAAAAGGGGGATTTGAGGATGCCAAGATTAGCTTGCGTCTTCGCTAAAGCTCGCAATGACATGAGAGCGGGTGAACGGTTATCTGTGTTGTAACTCAAAGGTGATTTACGGAGCAAGGAGGTTAAGGTGTTTGCTGGTCTGGATATAGGCTCTACCTCAACCAAAGCGGTGCTGATGAATGATAAGAGAATTCTTGCCTCTCATATACTCCTCTCAGGAAGAGATTTCCATGAAAGCTCTGTTTTGGTAATGGAGAAGGTCCTCAAAGAACTAAACATGAAACTGGAAGATATCTCTCTCACTATTACCACTGGTTACGGTAGATTTATCGCAGCGCTTACAGAAGCGCCTTCTGAGGAGGTTACTGAGATAACCTGCTGCGCTCGTGGCGCATACTTCCTTTGTCCCACTTCCAGGACTATCATAGACATCGGTGGTCAGGATGTTAAGGCAATTAAGATTAACGAAACCGGCCGTGTCACAGATTTCGCCCTCAATGATAAATGTGCTGCCGGCACCGGCAGATTCCTCGAAAGGATAGCAGGTTCACTCGGACTTACTATGGATGAGATGACTGATTTATCTCTGAAGTCTAATATCAAGCTGCCACTATCCAACACCTGCACAGTATTTGCTGAGACGGAGGTAGTATCGAGAATATCAAAGGGTGAACCGATTGAGGGCATTGCCAGAGGAATTCATAATGCCCTGGGTGGCAGGATATGTGCTCTGGCAGAGAGGCTAGGTATTCAGGAGGACATCTTTATTTGTGGTGGCGGAGCCAAGAATGCAGGACTGGTAAGAGAAATCCAGGATACAATAGGGAGGCTGACTCTACCGCCTCAGGAGATAGACCCCAGGTTAGTACCTGCTATAGGCGCAGCATTAATAGCCAAGGAACGCTATAGCTCCCGAACAAGAACCGAAATAGGGGGTAGGGCTTAGGCATGGGTATTTCACTCCTCTCTCCAGGGTGGAGGAAGAAAACGCCGCCACTCCCCCTTCTCCCATACAATGAGCAACTGGCTGGCAATACAGATGGAGCTATAAGTTCCGGCTATTATGCCAATGAGCAGCACCAGAATAAAGGTGTGAATCGTCTCCCCGCCAAGGAAGAACAATGCCAGCACTACTAATAGTGTAGTAAGACTGGTTGCCAGTGACCGCGTTAGTACCTCATTCAGGCTGTTGTTAACTACCATCTCAAAGCTAATGCCTGTCCTCTTACCCATATTCTCTCTGATACTGTCAAAGACCACCACGGTGTCATTGACACTGTAACCAATAATAGCAAGAATACCAGTAACAAAGAGAACGCTTACCTCTATGCCAGCTAACCTGCCCAGGATGGCAAAGATACCTATTACTATCAGTGAATCATGTATGAGGGCGATAATAGCACAGGCGCCATAGAGGAAGGGACGAGGCATCTTACGAAATGCCCAGGCGAGATAGAGCAGAATGCCAATACATGCCACCCCTACCGCAATCGCGGCATTGCGACCTATCTCAGTGGCAATGAGTGGAGAGACAGTATCAAAGTCAAATACTGCCAGTGAGCCAAACTTATCCTCCAGTACCTCTTTTAGTGGGCCAATCTCGGATATTGTAGCTGTCCTCACCAGGTAGGCTTTTGGCTCTGGGTCCATATCTTCAAAGCTCTCATAGCTACATCCCACATTTTGGAGGGCATCCTTCACCTTGCCCTCATCCGGGGGGTTGTTGAAGATGAGATAAAGGGTGGTATCCTCCTCAATATAAACAAAGACACTACTAGTGCCATAATCTTGGTCATGCAGGGCTGCTATGACCTTATCTTTTATGTCTGGGGGCCAGGGAGTAGCTTCTGTCTCGGTGACGGTGTAGCCAGTCTTTTGTGTGCCCTGGATTACTGGCTCACTGTGTCCCTCATCTGCCAGGGCGGAGCGCAGGCTATCTTCGGTTACCGATTGGTCAGTAAATACCAGGGTCATGGTAGACCCACTCTTGAAATCAAGCCCCAGGTTGAGCCCGAAAAGCACCAGGAAGACAATCCCCACCAGGATTACCAGGGATGAGCCCAGGAAGAACCACCGCCGCTTGCTTACCAGGTCAATCATTCTCCCTCCCCCACTCCAAACAGCCAGAGCTTGGCAGATATTCTGGTGCCGGCAAACAAGCGCAGGAAGGTACGTGTGATTATGATGGCGGTGAACATGCTCACTGCTACACCAATAAACAGGGTGAGGGCAAACCCCATCACCTGAGATGCAGCGAAGGTCTGCCCAAACCAGAGGAGTATGGCACAGACAATGAAGGTGGTAATATTACCATCGCGAATGGCAGTCCAGGCACGATTGAATCCCACTTCGGTGGCTGAGCCGATAGTCCTGCCATGACGCAGCTCCTCCTTTAATCTCTCAAAGATGAGCACATTGGCGTCCACTGCCATTCCCAGGGATATGATAAAGCCGGCAATGCCTGCCATAGTGAGGGTGACCGGCCACACCTTAAAGATTGCCATCACTATAGCTACATAGATAATGAGAGACAAACAGGCTATCACACCGGGAAAGCGATAGTAGAGAATCATGAACAGCAACAGCAATACCAGACCCACTATCCCGGCGATGAGGCTCTTGTGGATGGCATCAGCGCCTAGTGTCGGGTCTACGGTCTGCTGCGTTACCAGCTCAAGGCCTACCGGCAAAGCACCAATATTAAGCTGGTCGGCAAGGAGATGGGCATCATCTACATCACCAATACCAGTGATGACACCTTCGTCGGTCAGCACAGCCCGAACTTCAGGTGCTGAGATACAATTACCATCCAGAAAGATAGCCAGAAGTTTATGCAAGTTGCGTTTGGTTATCTGCTCAAAGAGAATCGCCCCTTCGTCATCTAGCTTAAAAGCCACCCGTGGTTGACCAAGTTGGTCAAACTCCACCTTCGACTCAGGCAAGAGATATTTACCGGTGAGGGGTATTTCTTTGCCATCAATAGTCCCCATGGCAGGGATACCATCAATAATGCGCCTCTGTTCATCATATTGGAAGGGCTCTTCACGAAAGTTCAGCAATGCAGTCGCACCGATGAGCTCAACTGCCTCCTCCACATCAGTAATACCAGGGAGCTGCACCAGGATACGGTCAGTCCCCATCTTCTGGATGTTGGGCTCGGTGACGCCATAGGCATCCACACGCTTGGTGATGATGCCAATAACGCTTTCCATAGCACCATCAGGGTCATCTTGCCCCTCCAGGTCAGCCTGATAGACCAGGTGAACCCCGCCCTTAAGGTCAAGCCCCAGGGTCATCCCATCCCTGCCGAACCGCATACTATCCACAGGGAGAAGCACCCATAAGGCAAAAACAAAGAGAGCCACGATGAAGAGTGTTACCCAGAAGTTTCGGGGCAGGCACCTCTTCTTAGAGCGACGTTTTACTGGTCGGGGTTGTATCATCGATGTCTAGCATCTATCGCTGCAGGAATAGTGTTAGCATCCGCTTCTATAAAGTATTGAAATCCAGCGAACATGAGAAGCATTATAACCCTTGTACCCAAATCCCTCAAGAGGAAGCCTCTTCTTGTCAAGACTCCTTAGAAATGTCCTCCCTTCTGGACTCATTAGAAATGACCTCTGATTGATTCACACCGTTGATGGTACCTTCTTGGAAACAGATTGCGGGTTAAACTTTCTCCAAGGGTGCTGTGGGCTCAGGTGATGCAGATTCTATTCGCGCCATAAGAAATAGGGGCGGCGCGAAGCCGCCCCTATTCATAAGTCTACCCGCTCAGTCCACTATTTCTCCCCCTTCCATTTTGAGAGTCATGGGCGTGTTAGAGAATGTTGCCTGTTGCGCTGCTGTATTTTTCGCATCTTTTGGCGTGGTCCTGCCTGTAGGTGGGAGCAATGGGTCTAATGCCACATCATCACCGCTGTTGTTGTAGGCATCAAGAGCATCCGCAAGATTATTGATGTCATTGATAATTCCATTCTCAAGTGTCTCCTTGATAGAATCCGGGGTTATGCCACTTGGTAGCGGGGCACCGCCCGGCATGCTGCTATTAAGGATAGCCACTATTGCCTGCTTAGCTGCCTTTATCATGGCCTGGTCTATCGGCTTCCTCGCCGAGCCATCGGAGTTCTTGGCAGGGTTAGCCCACATGAGATTCATCAGTTCATCTATGCTATCGATATCCCAGTCATGTCCACCCCAGGTGCCCAAGTTAATGCCGTCGGGCAGATAGGTGCTGAAAATTGCAGGTCGTGAATTCCAGGTGTGTCTTCCAGAAACCCACGGTGTGGGTGACACCGCCAACTTCAATTTCTACATCTCCACACTCGTTCTCAAACCCATTATCGGAGGGTGATGTTCAATCGACTCGGGTCGGTTACTGTGAGGAAAACAGGAGAGGGGGCTGGAAAGCCCCCTCTCTTTGATGCGTGTGGCGCAATCAGGTGAGGTGTGCTATTTATCTTTCCCCTTTCCCTTTAATGCCTCTGGAGTGTCCCAGAACGCTTCACAAGAAGCTCCAGCCTTCCTAGCACCTTGAGGATCCGCATTGTTGGTCCTGCCGGTAGGCGGAAGGCTGGGATCAAGGGCTACATCGTCGCCTGATTCGTTGTAGTCCGCTAGCGCGGAACCCATGTCACGGATCTCTTTTAGAGTGCCGTCGGTGAGTGTGTCCGCGATGGACTCAAGCGTTATGCCACTCGGTAGAGGCGCACCGCCAGGCATGTAGGAATTCATGATGGCGGCAAGTGCCTGATGGGCAGTATGAATCCTTGCCTGATCTATTTTAGTCCTGAACGTGCCGTCAGAATTCCTGGACTGGTTAGCCCACATCAGTCCCATGTACTCGAATTCGCTATCAATCAGCACTTGCTGATTCCCATCCTTGCCCATCCAGGTGCCCAGGTCTATGGGATTGGTGGCTACATCTACTCCATTATCTGGGTCGAACATCCATTCGACCAAGTACAGGTGCGTCTTCCAGAAGCCCCATGTGCGGGTGGCTTCACCGACTTCAATGTCTACGGATCCCTCCTCGGTATCATACCCGTTGGCAGGAGTGATGTCCATGCCCAGCGGGTCAGTGCCGTGGCCGACAGCCGTATAGGTGGTATCGCTACTTACTGTTAACTGAATGAGCCATGTCCACGTCTCACCAGCATCCATCTCGCCCACGACTGGGTCGTCAACGCCCTGGAATTCTATCGAGTTCTTGTCCAGAGTGGCAATGAGTATGCTACCCTCATACAGCTCGACATAGCAGTTGGTCAGGTTGACATCGCCATCATTAGTATCTGCGATAGTCAGCCAGACATTCCCTCCAGGTGTAGTTTCGTACACGTCAGCAGTGATGGTCAAGGTGGTGTGAGGAGCGATGACATCGACATCCACAGTAGCTTTTTCATTGGTGTAGCCATTGGCGAAGCTGATGTCGTTGTTCAGCGGGTCTATGCCGTGGCCAAGAGCGGTGAAGGTAGTGTCGCCACTAACCACCACTTCGGTCACAGTCCAACTCCAGGTTTCACCAACATCAAGAACACCGTTAGCGTTGGTATCGCCAGTGGTTGGAGGTGCCGACAGGGTGCCGACTCCATTATCAACTACCACCGAGGGACTGGTTAGAGGTACATCCCCCTTATTCTCTTCGGTTACCGTCAGGGTGACCGTGCCATTTGCGTAGACGGTAGCGTCCGAGGTGGTGATGCTGACCAGAGTGTCGGGAGCGATGACATCGACATCCACAGTAGCTTTTTCATTATAAGGAAACCAACCCAGTTTGGACGGCTGATGGAAGAACTGGGCATTATCACATCTATCTTGTCGCGTTCCCCTCAGTCCAGGGGGAGGATTGAGAAGCTGTGGGGCACCTTCCAGGACAGACTGACAAGTGAGCTTCGCCTTGCAGGAGCAAACACCATCAGAGAGGCTAACCAGGTGTTATGGGACTTTCTGC
>JAUWOP010000041.1 GCA_030612045.1 Chloroflexota bacterium
ACAGAGGCAAGATCAAGAAAACTTATCCCTATGAGGAGGTGATGACACCCTTCTTTTATCCACATATCCACCACTGTCCACAAAGAAAGAAAAAGCAGCAAAAGAGAAAGAAAGGATTATTACTGTTACCACTATCCTTCAGGCTCATTATTCGATTAGAATAGACTGAGTGAGAATCGTAGTAGAACAAGCTTGAAGCAGTAGCACATTCGTTAAGATATCCCAACTTCAAGTCCCCATTACCTTATTGTAAGCATTCACCCAATGTCATTCTGAGGAGTGAAGCAAGCCTGCCCTGAGCGAAGCTGAGCTGAAGGGAAGAATCTCGGAGACTCTTCGCGGATAAATTCGTTTTGCTCACTACATGGTTTACCCTGAGTGCCTTGAGATTCTTCACGAAGCCTGCCCTGAGCCATATGTTGAGATTCCTCGCTTCGCTCGGAATGACATGGCGAGAAGGGTTCGGAATGACATGGCGAAGGGTTCAGAATGACAGGAAACGAAGGGCTCAGGGTGACATATAAAGAGTAGGTGAACGATTACACTTTATTAAGAGCCAGGGATTTAAAGTAAGTCTGATAGAATCCTCTGTCCCTGGTGAGCAGGGTGTCAGCCATCACATGGGCGTGGCCTCCAATTAGGAAGTCGCTTTGAGATGTCATTGCTCAATAGCTTGGTGGAGGCTTCGAGAAATTTCGAGTCGGGCAAGAGAATATCTAATAAGATGTTCGTATCAACTGCACTCGTCATGCTAACTTCCTCGTAGTTCCTCAATTATCTCATCAGAACTTCTGTCACCCCTCAGGTATCCTATCCACTTGCTGAAAGGGACATTCTCCACATCCTTTTCCAGAATGCATCTTCCATTCTCCATTCTAAATCGAACCCTGCTCCCCTGCTTCAGACCTAAAGAATCCCTGACTTCTCTAGAGATGGTTACCTGGCCTTTAAGTGTCATCTTAGGCATGTTCAACTCCTCCATCATGGATCCAGTTAGCCAGGGTGCTGTCGAGATTATTGTAAATCATGCCCTGGACTTCCCTGTTGTAGTGAAGAGGAAGCCCCAGCTTATTATTAAGAGGCTCAAACTCAACAGTAATTCTCACCTTCTGTCCCTCTAGCCTCCTTTAGATGGAGCCAGCGAAGAGATTCGAACCCTTGACCTGCGGTTTACGAAACCGCTGCTCTACCACTGAGCTACGCTGGCTCTTCAGTAAGTAATTATAAACGAAGCACTGGAATAAGTGAAGAGTGAGAGCCGTGGCAGGACAAGCTTGAGATAATAGCACATTTGTGCTATCATCTCACTATGCTGAGAGGTGAGTATGTAAACGAGCATTACGAACTGACAGATGATGGTTTACCAGAGAATTACCATTATCGAGATGAGGGGTGTGCAATAGCTCCCTCGTGTCTTAACTGCCCTCTGCCTGTCTGTATCTATGACATTCCCAGGGGTAAGCAGAAACATCTTAAGGAGATTCGTGACTGTGAAATTAGAAGGCTCTTTCTTGAAGAGGGCAAGGATGCGGAGCAAATAGCTCAGCTCTTTGGGGTGAGTAAACGCACCGTGCAGAGAGCACTCAGGCAGCAACAATCGGAGGTTACGCAAATCTCTATTCTCTCATGCACCCGCTGTGGTAAATACTTACAAAAAGCTAGTGAGGAGCCGAGAACTCAAGGTGATTCAAAATGACACCTTCTCTTGTGGCTCCTCACTCTACTTCCTACAGTCTGCTAAAAGCCTGCCCTGAAAGAGGCATGGCTTATCTTAATTCCTATTTCTTGACTGGAGCAGGGTTAACATAGCCCTGTAAGAGGGTTGCAGGCACATAGTTTACCAGGTCGTCTACTGTCCACATTCCCTTGTTTTCCTGCTTGTAGATAGACTTTACCTCTACTGGCTCACTATAATAGCCGACTCTCCCCTTCTCAATATGGAATACCTGCCCATTTATGTTAGCCGCATCATCAGTTGCTAGATATACTACCATGGGAGCGATATATTCGGGGCCTCCCATACTCATGAAGTTGTCGTAAAATTCCTTAGTTATCAGCCCATCATCAAGTCTCTTCTTCATCCCTGCCTCTACTTCAGGAGTCATGGTCATTCGTGTTGCTGCTATCGGGGCAATGGCATTACAGGTTATACCCATACCTCCCCCCTCACGAGCAACTGACCTGGTAAGTCCTACAATCCCCGCCTTGGCTGCACCGTAGTTAGCCTGTCCGACTGTACCTCGCCACGCATCGGAGGTAGTATTTACTATTCTACCCTTCTTCTGTTTACGCATCACACCCATGGCATGACGGCACATATTAAATGTTCCCTTCAAATGGGAATTTACCACAATGTCCCAGTCCTCTTCGCTGAGGTTCCATATCATTCGTTCCCTCAGAGGTCCTGCCATATTTACCAGGATATCCAGTGAGCCGAAGGTATCTACGCAGGTCTTAACAATCTTCTCTGCGGCTGCAAAGTCTCCAACTGACTCATAGATAGCTGCTGACTTTACTCCCTTTGCCTTAACATCCTCTACTACCTTATCAACGCGGCTGGTATCTAACTCTCCTCCACCTCTTGCTGCACCCATATCAGCTACGAGTACATTAGCCCCCTCCGCAGCTAGAGCCAGGCAGACCTGACTACCGATACCCCCCGCACCACCAGTTACTATTGCATTCTTTCCAGCTAGCCTTTTAGCCATCTTAGTGCTCCTTTCTCAATAAAATTTACCCTTAAGCGGTATAGCCTTTCCGTAGCACTTAGCCTCTCCCTCTCGAATCTATGAAAATTTTGCGGAGATACTACTGATAATCAGGCGCTACGCACAGGGAGAACAGCTACAGCCGTACCTGTAGTAGTCTTTTCCCCTTTACCATTATCAACCTCTATTTCGCATTCTACCAGGTGCTCATCCCCCTCAACATACTTTTTGGTAATCTTCCCCTTGCACTGCCAGGTCTCACCATCCTTACAGTCAGTAAGGGAAGCCATAAATCGGGGCAAGTCTACACTACGAAACTGACAGGACAATTTCTTTAACCAGCCCTCTTCCCCAATCCAGTCCACCATCATCTGGCATAGCCAGGCTCTTTTGAGTTGCCCATGGACGATGGGTCTCTCCATCCCTTGTTCTCTGGCAAATATATCCTCATAATGTAGAGGGTTAAAATCACCACTTGCCCCGGCGAATTTAACCAGCATCTGAGTAGTAGCTACTTTAGGTAGGGGTGTGATTTCTCCCCCCTCCTTAACATCCTCCCAGTATAACTGGCTTGACATATTCTCCTCCTCTTACGCAGTCATATTGATTAGAGTTTGACTGGACCTGGTTGCTAAAGTCCCATTCTGATTGACATAGTCCCTCTCCCCAATTGAGATAACCATAGTCTTACCTGCCTTAGTTTCACGCTTGGTAATACTCTTTATCACAGGGATACACATCAAGATGTCACCGGCGCGAACAGGCACGAAAGACTCAAGTTCAATCCCGCCATCCAGAAGCACAGGATAGCCAGCTTCCCGTAGATCTTTAGTCAGGTCTTGAAACAATTGAGCGAGCATTGGAGCTCTCCCAGGAATAAACTTAACAGGCCAGCCAAAGAAACCTGGTGGAGCTATAATTGTCCCATACTTGGAACTCCGCGCATAGTCCCCATCACAATAAAGAGGATTATAATCATCTACTGCGGCAGCAAACTGCTTTATAGCTCCTGCTTCTACTTCCAGCAGCACCGACTCCCCTACTTTTCCCACATACTCCTGCTTTATTTCATCAAGTGTCATGGTATCTCCTTGTGTACAAAACTTACTACTCTCTACTACCCTTCGAAGCCTAAGGTAGTATAAAACCCGCTGGTAACCCTTGTCAAGTTTCAGTCTCTTCCAAAGTCTCTTCTTACGATTAACTATTGTAGCACCGAGGTTTATCCTCGGCAGGAGTGGGGGACAAGTCCCCACGCTACTATGAAAATTCTAACTGGCTCAAGGGGAATGTTTTCATCCTCAGCAAAGAATGAGCAAGGTTGGGGATGACAATATCCCCAACGAGCGTAGAAAAGCTGAGATTGTTGTCCGAAGCTGAGAACTACCTGCGTCCCGGTGTGATCCTTGATGGGCTGGAAGCGATTGCTAATCAAATGAGTGATAATGAATTTGCAGAAAGGATGGTGAATGCTCGTTCCAATCTCTTTCAACTGCTACTATCGCTCAGTCTCATTATTCGATTAGAATAGACTGTCTCAGCTTCAATATTGCACTATGTTACTCATACAGGATATAATTATGGTAACAGGGTGGTGAAGTGATGTTTTTTCTAGCAAGGTGTAGACAAAAGCTAGCTGGAGCTATCGCGGTTTGTCTGCTTTTGGGGTTGATTCTCATGCTGATGGTGGGCAGTGCTGCTGCGAACTCACCTCATGTCGACGTGCTCCAGGTAGATGGTGCAGTTACTCCCATGCTGGCAAGGTATATTGATAGAGGTATCTCCCAGGCAGAGGAGGATGGTGCTGAGGCATGTATCATTGAGCTAAATACACCCGGTGGGTTGCTGTATTCCACGCAGGAGATTACTAATCGGATGTTAGATGCTGAGGTTCCCGTGGTAGTGTATGTCAATAAATGGGCTGGGTCTGCCGGTACATTTATTACTCTGGCTGCTGATGTGGCAGCTATGGCTCCTGGCAGCCGTATTGGTGCTGCTCACCCTGTGAGTGGGGGAGGAGAAGACATCTCCGACACTATGGACATGAAGGTAACTGAAGATGCCGTCGCTGATGTAAGGTCATTTGCTCAGATGTATGGTCGAAATGTAGCGGCTGCTGAGGCAACAGTACGGCAAGCTCTCTCCTTTAGTGCCCACGAGGCATTGGGTAAGGAAGCTCTCTCTGAAAATTACCAGGAAATACTGGGGATTGAGAGCCCTTATCTCGACCCTCCCCTGGTTGATATAGGAGCTGAGAGCATTGATGAGCTTGTTGAGATGCTGGGAGAGGGAGTAACACTTGCTAATGGACAGCCTTTTAGTATTTCTCCAGGTGCTACTTGCCACTATATTGGAATGACCGCGATGGAGGACTTCCTCTATGCTATAAGTGACCCCAATATAGCATATATTCTCCTCAGTATTGCCATGCTTGGCATCCTGATAGAATTATCTCACCCTGGACTTATCCTCCCTGGTGTAGTGGGAGGAATCTCCCTTCTGATGGCAATATACTCTCTGGGGGTGCTTGGAGCGAATTATGCTGGTATACTATTAATCGTTCTGGCGATAGGGCTGTTCGTCGCCGAGATATTTACTTCCAGTTTTGGTTTACTTACTGGGGGAGGAGTAGTAGCGTTGGTTTTAGGTTCGCTGATTTTGTTTAGTGGCACTCCATTTGAGATAAACCCCTGGCTTATTACCGGGGTAGTGGCGTTCTTTGCCCTGATTTTTGTCTTTGTTATTGGAGCGGTGGTCAGAGGGCAACACCGACGGCCAGTTACTGGAAAAGAGGGATTAGTGGGGAAGCCAGCAGTAGTGCGGAGAGTGCTGGACCCGACAGGGATGGTGCTCGCTAAGGGGGAATTATGGAACGCCACATCTGAGAGTGGACAGATTGAGTTAGGAGAGGAGGTGATAGTAACTAAGATTGAGGGACTAAAACTAAGGGTACGCAAGAAATAGGAATTTAGAAGGAGGAAGAGGAAAAGGTAATGTGGGTTATTATTGGTGTTATAGTAATATTGTTGATTATACTAGTCCCAGCAACAGTCAAGGTTATTCCTGAATGGGAAAGGGGTGTGGTGCTTCGTTTGGGTCGTTTTGTGGGACTCCGGGGTCCTGGCATAATTTTCCTTATCCCTTATGTTGAGAAGATATGGCGCATGGATTTGCGTATTGTCACCATGGATGTTCCGGCACAGGAGGTGATTACGCGGGATAATGTGACCGTGAAGGTGGATGCGGTGGTATACTTCAAGGTAATGAACCCTGAAGCTGCCGTGATTGAAGTAGCCGACCATATCAGAGCTACATCGCTGATTTCACAGACTACCCTGCGTAGTGTGCTGGGAGGAGCTGAGCTAGATGAGTTGCTGTCACGCCGTGACGAAATTAATCAGAAGCTCCAGCAGATAATCGATGAACAGACTGACCCCTGGGGAGTAAAGGTAACCGCAGTAGAGGTCAAGGATGTGCAGCTTCCTGAGACAATGCAGCGATCTATGGCAGCTCAGGCTGAGGCGGAGCGAGATAGGAGAGCCAAGGTAGTCCATGCTATGGGAGAATATGAGGCTGCTGAGAAGCTAGCCGCGGCTGCCAAGATTATCTCTACCGAGCCGGCTGCGTTGCAGTTGCGCTATCTGGGAACACTCACTGAGATAGCTACCGAGAGAACGAATACCATACTATTCCCTCTCCCTATGGATATAATATTGCCCTTTCTACAGAGGAAAGGCGAGTTAGATAAGCCTGTAGAGTAGTCAGAATTAAGTAGCCCCATCTCCTACTGGCTACTGAGAGGACGGGACACGGTCTGAGTCTGAAGACTGAAGGCAGTTAGACTACTTCAGCCTTCAGTCTAGCTGCCTTAGAGATTAGCTTGCGTCTTCGTCGCTTAGGATGTGGAAGGAGATGGATTCCCGCTTTCGCTGGAATGACTGAAAGCTGAGAACTGATATGAGAGTTATTCTGTATACGGGCAAAGGTGGTGTGGGCAAGACTACTGTAGCTGCTGCTACGGCGGTGCGCTGTGCCGAGCTGGGCTACAAAACCCTTGTTATGAGCACCGATGCTGCCCACAGCCTTAGTGATTCCCTTGATATGCCCTTGGAGGGTAGGGGGCAGCCTCTTCTGGCTCCCAACCTGTGGGGTCAGGAAATGGATATTAATCGAACTATCGCTGACCACTGGGGTGAGATTCAGAAGTATATCTCAGCCTTGCTTGCATGGAAGGGAATGGATAAGGTGATGGCTGAGGAGATGGCTATCTTCCCTGGCATGGAGGAACTGGCGAACCTGCTTTATATAGCGCACTATGAAGATGATGCCAAGTATGATGTGGTCATAGTAGATTGTGCTCCCACAGGAGAGACCCTGCGGCTCCTCAGCTTCCCGGAAATATTGCACTGGTGGATGGATAAGCTGTTTCCTATTGAGCGTAAGTTGATGAGTCTGGTACGTCCTCTGGCGAAGAGAGTAGTGAGTATGCCTCTACCTGAAAATAAGGTACTCGATGATGCGGAACTCCTCTACTCGGAGATTGAGAGAATACATGCTCTCCTCACTGACACTACGAAATCTTCTATAAGGCTGGTGGTCAATCCTGAGAAGATGGTGATTAAGGAAACCCAGCGTACCTTTGCCTACCTCAATCTGTATAGCTATTCCACCGACCTTATAGTCTGTAACCGGCTTATTCCCAAGAGTGCTGGCAACGGCTATTTTAGTGCCTGGCTGGAGAGTCAGACTAGCTATCTTCAGATGATTGAGGAGTGCTTCTCGCCTGTTCCGCTGCGAAAGCTGCATTTGCAGGAGCGGGAGGTAGTGGGCATCCCTATGCTGAAGGGATTAGCTGAGGCATTATTCGGTAATGAAGACCCTGCTGCTATATTTTTCCAGGGGCAGTCCCAGGAGGTTCGGTGTGAGGGGGGACACTACATTCTCAGCCTGGACTTGCCTTCCCTGGAGAAGGGACAGGTCTCCTTGATGAGAAGCGGCAGTGAACTTATTGTCCAACTGAATAACTTCAAGCGGAATATTATTTTACCAGTTGTGCTACGCCAACTTGAGGTAGGGAGAGCCAGTTTTGAGCAGGGCAGGCTAGAGATAAAGTTTGAGAGTAAGAAATGAGAGTTTGTTGAGTTTATAGAGTTATAGAGTTCATAGAGTTGGTGGGGAACCTTAACCAACCCAATGAACTAAGAGGAAGGAGGTAAGGGGCAAATGGCAGAGAAGATTTTTGAGGTAGAGCATGATGCAGAGGGACTCACACTGCATTTCCGAGCTCCTAAGGTAGGAATGTTATCGGGTGAGACAAAGGGTCATGTCCTGGCAGCGCAGAAGGAGCTTCTGTTAGGGCTGCGCAGTTTTCTGGATGCTGCAGTGGAGAGTCTGGACAAGGCGCAAGAGTCGAGTCAAAAGAAAAGAACCAAGATTGACATAGAGTAAACCAACCCCAAGAAGGTAGCATGCCTCATACCGCAGCTATGGATGAGAGAGGAGACGCGCCTGGAAAATAAAACCTCTACTGAAAAGAGGACACGCCGATGGCATGCTCCCGGTTATCCTTTTATGACCGATGCAGAGTTTAGAGCTATCTTTGGTGAAGAGATAAACCAACTGGTTCAGTCCATAAGGCGTTCTACTGACCAATGGTGTCAGTCGTGTGGGGGAAAGTGTTGTCAAAAGATTAAGTGTGGATTTTATTCCCCTCAATTTGGGATGTGTCCTATCTATGGGCTCCGTCCTCCTAAGTGCAGGCTCTATTTTTGCTTTCGAGCGCTGTGGGGAGTGGGCATGTATGATACCGCAGTGCACCTGTCCGAGCTAGTAGAACGCTACTTTAGTCTGGAAATCTTCTTTGAGCCACCTGTGAGGATATTAAACTATGACTGGCTGGAGGAAATAGGGCTAAGAGAAAGGGTGTGCAGGATTGTCACTTCCTGCGAGAGACAGGAGATTGATTTTCCCACCGCTCAATGTCAACTCCATGAAGTAGTTTGCGCCTTTATGCAGGGTTCTCAACATCCTGTCTAACTTGGTTATTTATCTTCGAGTGATGAGAGAATGCTTCCTATCTTGTTACAACTACATAATTTCATGTGCTACCGAGAGGATGTAGACCCCATCCGTTTTGATAGTTTTCGGATTGCCTGTATTTGTGGCGAGAACGGTAATGGTAAGTCAGCGCTCCTGGATGCTATTACCTGGGCGTTGTGGGGTAAGGCGAGGGCGAAGAGTGATGATGAACTTATTCACCAGGGTCGAGATGAAATGGGGGTGGAGTTTGAATTTGATTTAGAGAGCAATCGCTATCGTATCCTGCGTAAGCGGCATAGGGGAGGACTGAAACAACGAGGTCAGACAGTATTGGAGCTTCAGGTAAAGGATAGTGGCAGGTTCAGGTCTATCAGTGGAAATAGCGTGGGTGAAACACAGCAGAAGATTATTCGTCTCCTGAGGATGGATTACCCTACTTTTGTTAACAGCGCCTATTTGAGACAGGGACATGCCGATGAGTTTACCCTCAAACAACCCTCGGAGCGCAAGAAGGTCCTGGCAGATATATTAGGTCTGTCCTTCTATGATGAGCTTGAAGAGAGAGCAAGGAAGTGTGCTCGTGAAAAGGAGGGACAGAAGGAATCTCTCCAGAGAGGGCTAGCTGGGATGGAGCAAGAGATTGGGCGGAGGGATGAATATGAGATAGAGTACGCTCACCTGAAGGAAGTACTAGCTGGTTTGGAGAGGGATACTGAAGAGCGGAAGCAGAAGATTATCCTGTTAAGAGACGAGAGGAAAGTGCTGGATATCAAACAACAGCAACTAGCTGATTGGGAGGAAAGGATTATCCAGAGTAAGAAGGACTTGGACTACTGGCAGAGGCAGGTGGAGGAGCACAGCCATAGGATTGAGGAATATAACAGGTTGCTGGGGAGGCGTGCTGAGATAGAGAAGGGCTATGAGCAACTCCAGAATGTAAGAGGCCAGATTGAAGAACTGAACATCAAACTTGAGAAGTGGGCTGACCTCACCCAACATCGTGGTAACCTGGAGCAGGCTATATCTAAGGCAGAACAAACGCTGGCTACGGAGCAGCGGCTGTCTGAAAAGAGGCTACAGGAGTTACAGTTAGAGCTTGCCCGTAAGCCACAACTTGAGAAAGAGCTTGACCAAGTTCAGTCCAGGTTGCAGCAACTGGAGGAGCAGGAAGGTAAACTGGAGGAACGGAAGCAAGAACTGCATGAGGTAATGCTCCGGATTCAACACCTGAAATCTGATGCCGTCAAGTTGAAGGATGAGGCAAGTAACCTGCAGGTCAAACTTGCCCTCTTTCGTAATAATAGTACTGGACAGGAAGGAATACGATGCCCATTATGTGAAGTAGAGTTGGGGGTGGAGGGCAAGCGGCGTATAGAGCAAAAGTATCGTGCCGAGCTCCAGAACTATCGGGAGTCATGGGAAAAGAGTGAGATGGAGAGAAGGGAGGCTGAAAACCGGCAACAGTGGTTATCCCGGGAGGTTGGAGTGGTAGAAGGATTGGTGAGGAAGGAGCGTCCCTTCATCCAGAAGAAGCTGGCGACACTGGAAAATGAGCTGAGCCACTGTAATAAAGTGCCTGAAGATATAGATGAGGAGCTTAAAAGGCTTGCTGAATTGGAGCGAAGATTAAAACAGGGGGATTTTGCTTCTGCGGAGCATTACTCACTGGCGGAGACAGAGAGGCAAATAGCCGAGTTAGGATATGAGACAAAGCAGCACCAGCAACTACAGCAGTTACTTCGTAGCCTGGAGCAGTATGATAGCCTTAAGTATAGCCATGGAGAGGCAGAGAAATGCACTCCAGCCGAAAAAGAGGCTCTCACTGAAGCAAAAGAGGGTATGTCTTGGAGTAGCGAAGCTATGGGAAAGCTCAATCAGCAAAAGGCGGCACTCCTAACTGAGATTGCTGCCCTGCCTGAGGTAGCTCGGAAGCTCTCGGAATTAGAAAGGAGCTACAATGAGTTACAACAGTGCTGTGCTCAATTCCAGAAGAATGTAGGGGTGATGCAGCAAAAATTGGCATACTGTGATGAACTCGAAAGGTCAAAAGTGGAAAAGAAGCATCTCCTTGAATTGGCCCTGAAAGAGAAGCGGATATATGATGAGCTGATAGAGGCATTTGGTAAGAAGGGTATACAAGCTTTTATTATTGAGTCGGTTATCCCTGAGATTGAGAATGAAGCAAATAGACTGCTTACTCGTATGACTGATAATCGTATGCATGTGAAGATTGAGACTCAGCGTGAGGCTAAGAGCAGGAAGGGAGAGACGATAGAGACACTAGATATAAAGATTTCTGATGAGTTGGGTATCAGGAACTATGAGATGTATAGTGGTGGGGAGGCATTTCGTATTGATTTTGCTATTAGGGTTGCCCTTTCGCGGTTACTGGCGAGGCGAGCTGGTGCTCCTCTAACCACTTTATTTATTGATGAGGGCTTTGGCACTCAGGATAATCAAGGGCTGGACAAACTGATAGGAGCAATAAACTCCATCGCTGATGAATTTGACAAGATTCTGGTTATCACACATCTGGAGGAACTCAAGGATGCCTTCCCTGTGCGTATTGATGTCATCAAGACCGCTGAGGGCTCAGCAATCTCAGTTGGCTGATAATTCTTGTCACTGTATCACTATAATCTCAAATCTCCATCCATTTATTTCATGCTATATATGCAGCCACAGTAGTTCTGCCGATAAATGCCCCACTGTTTGGCTAACTGGATAGACCGACTGAAGCCATCCCTTTTCTTGAAATCTCTTGTCATGAAGCTATCCCCACCAATCTCCTGCCCTACCATATTAATTACCTCAGCTGACTTATGGGGGCTTACCGTTAAGGTGGTAGTGAAGGCATCTCCACCCGAATCCACCATGTAAAAGTATGTCTTCTTAAGCCTGAGCCTGAAACAGACCTCGCATCTCTTACCACCTTCAGGTTCGTGCTCCAAAGAAATAGTCTCCCTGAACCACTCTTCCGGTGTGTAGGAGGCTACTTCTAGAGGAAACTTCAATTCCTCAGCTATTCTATAGGTGGCTTCTAGCCTTTTTTCATATTCCTCTGGGGGGTAGATATTGGGATTATAGAAAAAGCCGAGGATTTGATGGCCCTCGGCACTGAGCCTTTCCACTACCCCTGCAGCACAAACTCCGCAACATATATGCAGAACTACCTTCATCAGGAGAGATACCTCTCTAGACCTCGAGTACCATTCCTGCTCCACACTCCAGACACTTTTCAGGGAAACGATGCATTATCTCCGACTTATATTGTGTGCAGTGGCAGGGACATATTAGGGATAAGCCATCCAGTCTCTTAAAATCACTGAACCCATGTAAGCCCCCAATGATACCGTAAACTTCTCCAAAGGTCGAAGCAGCATCTATGATATTGCCTACTCCAGGGTGAGAGCACCCTACTACCACAAGTATCCCTTTATCTGTACTAATTGCTAGAGATTGCTCTATACCCCCAAGTTCACCGGTACTAAAGACCTTTTCACAAATTGGGAGGGCATTTTTAACACTTGTTACCTTTTTCTGCGGTATTACTCTTCTGAATGAAGCTGGAATGAAGACCTCAACCTCCTTGCTTAACTCCAGAATATCATAGAGACCACCAGTGTGGTCACCGTGAGGGTGTGAAATTACTATTATTCTGATAGCACTGGGGTTAATTTGCAACTCCCTCATATTATGCAATAATATGGAGCCACTACCTCCAGTATCAAACAAAATTGGAGGTATGTTCTCTCCTTCTATAAGACATGAGAAACCCCAGTCTGCTACCAGACTTTTCTTTCTCACCTCATTATCATAAATAATGGTAAGTTTCATTTACCCTCCTCCTTCCTGTTCTGTATCACCTGCTTCTTAAGGATGAAATCGCCAATCTTTACCCCCAGCAACTCTGCTGCAATCGGGCATTTAGCCTTCAGGAAGAAGAAGATGTTCCCTGATTCCTCACTCAATGATTCATAATTCCCTTGCCCTTTGGCAATTATAATGTCAGCAGAGTGGTAGAGCTCTTGTAATTGGGGAGAGCACCAGGAAAGAATGGTGGCTGGAGCATCAGACCCGCTGGAGATGACTTTAGCTACTCTATCTATACCGACAGATATGGCATCATCCAGGGTGGCATCGTTTATGATGGGTCCTTCCCTTACCACAAAATAAATATCGAAATCCTTAATCTGCCGAAGCTCTTCGATGAGTATTCTGTCGAATACAATTTCACCAGCATTATCTCCCAGGTATAAAATATGGAGCGATTTCTCAATATCCCTTTTAAATTCCTCATAGTCATCAATACTCAGTGGAGATACTAACGCTGACTGCACAATCGAATTGAGGTCACCGTAATCAGATTGAGGTCCCATGTCTATAGAGTTTCCCGCAACAGCTAGCTTACATGCTGTAAGCAAAGGGTCACCTGAGCTAGCTATAGCTTCTTTGAGGTACGAATAGAGGGACAAAGCTAGCTGATTATCGTCTCGCTTTGCTTTATAGTATGGGTCATTATTGCCTGTAATATTGGCAACAAGATGGTAGACCTGTTGAGCAATCTCAGGAGGAGTAACATCAAGAGGAAGTTCTGGAATTAAGCTCGCTACTGAATTCAGCACCCTGCGGTGGATATTTTCATCATTGCTTGCCATCCGCGCTGCTCCCAGAGCTTGTCTGAAGAAGCATGGCATACAATCAAGATAAGTTTTCAATTTTAGTCCTCCAATGTTTTGAAGCTAATGGTTGTCATAGATATTCAAGGCACGCCTCTCTCCTTTATAGCCAGTATTGCTCGGTCAACTTTTGTTTCTGCATCAGGATATGAGTTCTGAATGCTTTTGTGAGCTTCTTGAATCAGGCGCTCTAATTGCAGGTCAAACCTTCCCTGAGCATCAAGATAATCACAGTATGAGCCTGAGTATTTACCCAACTTAAACTCCAGCCTTTCCATAAGGGGCTTCGCCTTGTATTGCTCTATAATCGTAAGCAGTTTCCCTTTATCTTGGGGTAATTGACCTTCTATTTCTGTTAGAATATTTGTCATCTGGTCACTAACCACATAGGAGTTACAGTCCAGATTTTCAATGAATATCCTAATCTCCTCGACCATCTCATCATCTGTCAGTTGTTCAAACTCACCTGTGCAATATCTCTCGTAGAGTGGTGAATCCTTGAGAACTGCCAGGCTTCTTATCCTGATAAAATCAGGATTTATCTCATTGATAACCTGAGCAGTTTTCAGGGCATGCTCTGATGACCATCTCTTACCACCCAACCCTGGCATTACATATTCTGAGAGGGATATACCGGAGGCAACCACATTTCTGCCCCCTTTAATGTGCTCCTCTGCGGTTACACCCTTTTGCATATATCTAAGCACTTCGTCACAACCAGATTCTAACCCGACATGTAGCCTGGAGAGACCTGCCTCATGCAACTCTCTCATCTCTTCGAGAGACTTCTTAGCGCAGGTCTTTGACCTGGCGTAGGAGGTAATCCTCTCAATAACTGGAAACCTCTCTCTCAGATATCCTATCACCTCAACTAATTCGTGAGTTCTCATGATGAGAGAATTAGCATCCTGCAAGAATACTCTTTTCCCGTCAAAGCTAAGCCAATAGGCTACTTGGTAAAGGCTGGATAACCTCAGACTACGAGTTTCGGGCTCAACAGCCATACCATAGATTTCAGGATTACCCTGAATTATTCCGCTCAAGACCTCTTTTCTTACCAAGGCATCAGTCATTCCTTTACCATAACCAAACTCAGCTATAGCTCTTACTATCTCATCTTCCAGTGCCCGTACTACATTTATATCTCTCTTTATTTCTTCTACCTTTTTATATTGGAATCTCTCATTCTTATAGGCAGGACAAAACAGGCATCTGTTCCAGGGGCAGTTACGGGTTACCCTCAGGAGAAGTGAGCCCCATTCACTCGGGGGACCCATTGGCCCTATATCAAAGTAATAATCTTCAAACCTTTGAGTATTCATGTGGTAGATGAAGTTTCCACGAGAAACCATTCCTGCTATTCTCCCTTACTACTTACCAGCATAAAATATTAATGAAGTATCTCATTTTCAGTACTCTTTGTCTTCTCTAAGATAATGTAGTGTCGTAACTCTAAGATAATGTAGAGCCTGAGATGTTATCGCAGAATCTTATCCCACGGGTTGTTACTGAGAGGGGAGACGGTGCTCACAGTTAGTACAGATAAACCACAGGCTACAGGTTTGCTCATTTAACCAGTAACGCCCGCACTCGTGCATTTGAACATCAACTGACCATGCCATGTGGAAATATCCACCGCAGAGGTTACACTGGGAGATATTATCAGGGTCCAAAGGCTCACCGCACACACAGCATCTTTTCTCTTCTACCATTTATTATTATCCTCACTGAGGTTAGTCTTCTGAAACATGAAGGAATGGCTTCCTTTCATGGAGGGGGTGGGTAAAGGCTCCCTCAGTTCTCACATGACTTGAGGTGTGGACAACCTATCCACCCCAACCTTGTCTATAGGTAATCTGGTCTCTCTAGAAGCTTGAACAGCCAAGTAATCGCATCGCTCGTTTTCTTTGTTCCTTGAATGTCCTCTAACCCACTGAAATTCCACATCATGAAATTCACATAGTTTCAATAGCTGTTTCCACAAATCCACATTTAGGGCCCGCTCCCTCTTATTTCGCATCCATCCATTTGCCATCCACCGGAATACCCAACCTTTGCTTATGGAATCAACCAGATACTTCGAGTCACTAAATATCGTGACCTTATGTCTCTCTTTGAGGGATTCCAGTCCTTTAATGGCTGCTAACATCTCCATCCGGTTGTTAGTAGTATTCTGAAATCCCCCTGAAAGTTCCCTTCTGCTTCCCTCACACAGCAGTACCACTCCATAACCACCGGGTCCGGGGTTTCCTGAGCAGGCACCATCAGTGTAAATGATGGCTTGTTTTATCTTACTCACCTCTATGCCGATTCTACATCAATATAGTTTAGTTCTGCAAATTGCAGAGGCGAGTACACTCTCAGTCTATTCTAATCGAATAATGAGCATGAAGGATAGTGGTAACAGTAATAATCCTTTCTTTCTCTTTTGCTGCTTTTTCTTTCTTTGTGGACAGTGGTGGATATGTGGATAAAAGAAGGGTGTCATCACCTCCTCATAGGGATAAGTTTTCTTGATCTTGCCTCTGT
>JAUWOP010000042.1 GCA_030612045.1 Chloroflexota bacterium
GCTTGTTGGGGACATTGTCATCCCTAACCTTGCTCATTCTTTGCTGGGGATGAAAACATCCCCCCTTGAGCCAGCTAGAATTTTCATAGTAGCGTGGGGGCTTGTCCCCCACCCCTGCCGAGGATAAACCTCGGCGCTACAATAGCTAATCATAAGAAGAGGCTATCCTATTCTAAAGTTTCCAGAAGCACTAAAAGTATTGGAGGAGACTTTGCTTTCCACCGACCTTAATAATAATGGTATAATGAATATTCGTGACTCAGTGCCAGCAGGGAATGACTCCGAGGCGGAGAAACTAGTATGACAAGGCTTACTTCTAGAGGTGGGAGATGTGAGGGCTTATGTTGAAGACTCATAGCTGTGGTGAATTATCCCTTCAAACTATCGGGCAGAAGGTAACTATTGCAGGCTGGGTACATCGTCGTAGAGACCATGGTGGATTGATATTTATTGACCTCAGAGATAGGGAAGGGATAGTGCAGGTAGTATTTAACCCTGAGGTATCTAAGCCTGCATATCAGATAGCTGATAGCCTGCGTAACGAGTATGTAGTTCAAGTAGAAGGTAAGGTTGCCCCTCGTCCTCCAGGTACAGAGAATCCTACCCTGGCTACCGGCGAGATAGAGTTTATTGCCTCTGCTATCAGGGTGCTGAATACTTCAAAGACTCCCCCTTTTTATATCAATCGAGATGTTGAGGTAGATGAGAACCTCCGACTACGTTACAGGTATCTTGACTTACGGCGTCAGAGAATGCAAGAGAATATCATACTCCGCTACCGCGTGATAAAATTTATGCGAGATTTCCTGGACAAGAGAGGGTTTATCGAGATAGAAACCCCTATCTTGATTAAGAGTACCCCCGAAGGTGCCCGAGACTTCCTGGTTCCCAGCAGGTTGCAGAAAGGTAAGTTCTATGCTCTTCCCCAATCTCCTCAACAGCTTAAACAGTTGCTGATGGCGGCTGGTTTTGAGAAATACTTTCAGATAGCCAGGTGTTTTCGTGATGAAGACCTTCGAGCCGACCGACAACCAGAGTTCACTCAACTGGACATAGAAATGAGCTTCGTAGATGAAGAGGATATACTCAACCTGATAGAGGAACTCTTCACCTCACTGGTGAAAACAATCAAGCCCTCCTTTGATATAATCACGCCATTCCCGCACCTTTCTTATGAAGATACCATGTCCCGTTATGGTGTTGATAAACCCGATATACGATTCGGATTAGAGCTGCGTGATGTAAGTGATGTAGTGGCTCAGGCTGACTTTGATATTTTCCGCCGCACCTTGCATAATGGTGGCAGGGTAAAGGGTATCAGCCTGCCTGGTTGTGCGAGTTATTCTCGTCATCAGATTATCGAACTAACAGAGTTGGCAAAATACTATGGTGCCAAAGGACTGGTTACCCTACCCATAGGTAACCAGTCTGGTGATGCAAGTGTTGATACATCAAGGTCTGTGGCAGCCAAGTTTCTGACTCCAGGGCAAATCCAGGGAATAGCATCTCGCCTGCAAGCTGAGAGCAGAGACCTTCTGCTAATGGTAGCCGACAAGGAAGCCGTGGTGGATAGAGTATTGGGTCAATTACGAGTAGAAATGGCCAAGAGGTTAGGACTTATAGATTCGAATCTCCTCGCTTTTGTATTCATCGTAGATTTCCCTCTTCTGGATTGGAATGAGGAGGAGAGTCGCTGGGACCCGATGCATCACCCTTTTACTGCCCCCAGAGAGGAAGATGTACCATTGCTGGATACTACTCCTGAAAAGGTTCGTGCCAGACACTACGATGTCGTATGTAATGGCTGCGAGCTATCTAGCGGGAGTATCAGGATACATACTCGTGAATTGCAGGAGAGGATATTCCAACTACTAGGCTATAGTCCCACTGAGACTGAACAGCGTTTTGGTCAACTCCTGGAGGCATTTGATTATGGAACACCCCCTCATGGTGGTATCGCCCCGGGAATTGATAGGTTAGTGATGCTTTTAGCAGGTGAACAAACTATCCGAGAGGTAATCCCCTTCCCCAAAACTCAGAGTGGTGCCGACCTGTTATTTGGTGCTCCTGATGAGATATCAGCAGAGCAACTGCGAGAGTTGCATCTCTCACTACAAGATGACCTATAATGGTTTATATACCACATCATACTATGAAGAAGGAGGAAGACCTGTGGCTAAGATTTACTATGAGAGCGATGCCAACCTGGATTTGCTAAAAGGAAAGACCATTGGTATAATTGGCTATGGTAGCCAGGGGCATGCCCATGCTCAGAATCTGAGAGATAGTGGCTGCAATGTAATGGTAGCCGAAATGCCTGCTACTGAAGGGTGGGAGAGTGCCTCGAAGGATGGATTCAGTGTAACTAGCGCTGATGAGGTAGCGGGACAATCTGATATCATCATGCTGCTTGTTCCTGATACCATTCACCCCAGGGTCTACCATCAGTCAATAGAGAAGTATCTCTCGGCTGGCAAGACTCTGATGTTTGCCCATGGCTTTAATATCCATTATGCTCAAATTGTTCCTCCACCGAATATCGATGTCAGTATGATTGCCCCCAAATGTCCTGGGCATATGCTACGCCGCCTCTATACAGAGGGCACTGGTTCTCCTGCCCTGGTTGCCGTCTATCAAGATGCTTCGGGGAGAGCCAAGGATACTGCCCTTGCCTATGGTAGGGGAATTGGCTGCGCTCGGGCAGGAATCCTGGAGACTACCTTCTCCGAAGAGACCGAAACTGACCTTTTTGGGGAACAGACTGTCCTTTGCGGCGGTGTGTCTTCTTTGATAAAGACTGCTTTTGAAGTCCTGGTAGAAGCAGGCTACCAGCCGGAGATAGCCTACTTTGAGGTATGCCATGAATTAAAGCTCATCGTCGACCTCATCCATCAAGGTGGATTGAGCTACATGCGCTATTCAGTGAGTGATACTGCTGAGTACGGCGACTATACTCGAGGACCACGGGTCATTGATGAATCTGTCAAAGAAGAAATGGAAGGAATTCTTAGTGAGATCCAGGATGGCACCTTTGCCAGGGAATGGATACTGGAGAATCAGGCAGGGCGTCCCAGCTACACCATCCTGAAGAGGAAAGATGCCGAGCACATGCTTGAGGTAGTGGGCAAAAAATTGCGGGATATGATGCCCTGGCTGAAGGGATAGATAGCCAAGCAACCATAAGTCAGCATAGCCTGTCAGTTAACCATACTCAACAGAGAGGGGCAATTATAAATGAGGCTTCTTCAGTTATCGAATAAGCTGTAAGCCTGGAAAGGAGGGATTAGAGCCAAAGGATTGTGATTTATAAGTATGGGAATAGAAAGCAAAAAGTGGGAATTTGAATCTTTGCTTTACAGAAGGCAAGCTTTAAATATTCTGTAGTAATTTAATCGAGGAGAAAGTTTAAAATGGGTGAAGTAGCACTTTTTGTAGATTTTGAGAATATTCGATATGGAGTGAATAATACCTACCACAGGGAGTTAAGGGTTGACTTTATAATGGAAAAGGCAATGTCCTATGGACCAGTAAGAGTTGCCAAAGCATATGCCGATTTTACTACTGAGCACCCGGAGAAATTCATGCGTCAACTCTATATCGCTGGTATTCAGGCAGTGAATCTTTCCAAACGTCAGGTCAGTCGTTATGAGAGGAAAAACTCTGCTGATATTCATCTCATCATGGATATGGTAGACACCCTTCTAGAACAACCATCTATAGACCTCTATCTTCTGGCAGCAGGAGATAGTGATTACATCAGGATAGTTACTTTGACGCGAAACAGGTTCAAGCACAGAGTAGTAATTGCCGGGATTCCGGGAACAGTCTCTCAGGACCTTATTGACGCTGCAGGAGGGGAATTTGAACCCCTTGTGCCACCACCTGTAGACGAGAAGAAGAGGATGGAAGATCTAATCAGGAAGATAAACCAGTTAGAGATTACCAGACCCTATATTACCTTCAAATACATCAGTGATGCAGCATTCACAGATTCTAAGTTTGAATTTGTATCCACTAAACATAGCGCAGACTTTGTTTCACAGATGGTTAATGAGAAAATCTTCGAGAGCTATCTCCATGCCGGGAAATATAAGGCTCTGAAGTTAAATCGCTCTCATCCTCTGGTAATTAGCACCATCGGCAGTAACTCTAATGGTAATAGTTCCCTTGAATCATAGTATGGGGATTTGTCTCCCACACAGTTACTGAGAGCTAGAGACAAAACAGCAGCTATCTACGGTAAACCGTGACAGGAATAGGGTTGGAACATGCTCCTGTAATAGTACTCAAGGTTCGCATATGGAGACTAGACAGATGTCAGAAAAAAGGGTCATCATTTTCGATACCACTCTTCGAGATGGAGAGCAAGCAGCGGGAGGGAGTCTCAATGTTCATGAGAAGTTAGAGATTGCCACGCAACTGGAGAGACTCAAGGTAGATGTTATCGAGGCAGGATTCCCCAGTAGTTCACCGGGGGATTTTGAGGCAGTTAATCTTATCGCCCAAGAAGTTAAGAATTGCACGATTTGTGCCCTGAGTCATGCCCAGATAGAGGCTATTGACTCAGCATGGGAGGCAGTAAAATGTGCTGCCGACCCTCGTATTCATGTATTCCTCTCTGCTTCGGATATTCACCTCCTCTACCAGCTCAAAAAGAGTCAGGAGGAAATTCTTGAGATTGCCATAGTGATGGTAGCACGAGCCAGAAAGTACCTGGAAAATGTGGAATTCTCTCCTATGGATGCCAGCCGCACGGACCCAGAGTATCTGTATAGAATCATCCGGGCGGTGATTGATGCTGGAGCTACTACCGTGAACATACCTGATACTGTAGGATATGCTACCCCCGCGGAGTTTGGCAACCTTATTGGCGGCATCGTCGAGAATGTGCCCAATATTCACCGTGCTGTGCTCAGTGTGCATTGCCACAATGACCTGGGACTGGCAGTAGCCAATAGTCTAGAAGCATTGCAACGGGGGGCACGTCAGGTGGAGTGCACCATCAATGGCATTGGGGAACGAGCTGGTAACGCCTCCCTGGAGGAGATTGTGATGGCTCTCAAGACACGAAGTGATGTGTTCCATCTGAATACTGGCATCGACACCTCTCAGATTTATAAAACAAGCCGCCTGGTAAGTGAACTTACCTGCTTTGTGGTTCAACCTAATAAAGCTATCGTAGGCTCAAATGCCTTCCGACACGAATCTGGCATTCACCAGGATGGGGTGATTAAAAAAGCTATCACCTATGAAATTATGGACCCCAGAGATGTAGGTATTCCTGCCAACAGTCTGGTAATGGGCAAACTTAGTGGTCGCCATGCCTTCAGGGAACGGCTTGCCGAACTAGGGTACAGCCTCGATGATGAGGCACTCACTCGTGCCTTTGGGGCATTCAAGGAGCTAGCAGATAAGAAGAAGGAGGTCACTGACCGAGACCTGGAAAGCTTGGTAGCTCAGGAAAGACGCACTCAGTCTGAGGTATATCACCTGGACCATATAGAGGTTTTATGTGGTGAACCATGTATCCCTACAGCTACTGTGAGACTTGTCGCTCCAGATGGAGAAATCTATGCCGATGCTGCACTGGGAACAGGCCCCGTTGATGCAGTATACAAAGCCATAAACCGTATCATAGGCATACCCAACAAGCTTACCGAGTTCACCGTAAAGTCGGTTACTGAGGGAATTGATGCCATTGGAGAAGTGATAATACGCATTGAGTGTGATGGGGTAACCTATACTGGCAGGGGTGCCTCTACCGATATTATTGTTGCCAGTGCCAGAGCATGCTTAAATGCTCTAAACAGGCTTCTGATAGCACAAAAGGTTGATAGTCCTTAGTTGCAACTGATGGCTATTGGTCATACCACCCATCAATTATCTCGACAATGGTAACACCATCGCCACCCTCCTGTAGTGCAGCAGGATGATGAGACTTTACCAGAGAATATTTATGAAGCTCATGGCGAATCGCACGGCGAAGCGTCCCTGTACCTTTACCATGAACTAGTCTTACCGTGGATAGACCTGCAGCATATGCCTCATAGAGGTATTGCTCTATTTCATAGAGGGCTTCATCAGTGGTAAAACGATGTAAGTCCAACTCTGGGTCCAGTGGTGGTGGTCTCCTAGCTTCCCTGGGTTTTGTCATGGGGGTAGTTGTCAGTAATCTAATTGAATTCAGGCTGTGACGAGGGGAATTTAGCTCCAGGCTGATGTCTAATGCCTTGACAGAATGTGTGAGAGCCCCTACAGATATAAAATCTACACCAGTTTGGGCTACTGCCCGTACATTCTCCAGAGTTACCCCACCTGAAGCCTCCAGAGGTACTCGTCCCTTGATTAGCTTGACAATCTGCTTCATTTCGAGAGGATTTATATTATCCAGCATAATGAGGTCTACACCAGCTTCGAGTGCCTTCACCGCTTCTTCGGTATTTTTAACCTCTACCTCAACCTTTAGTTGCCCCTGTGTCTTCTGCCTGGCCATGGCAATAATATCCTTCATAGTCATTCCCTGGGAATAGAGTATGGTAAGATGATTATCCTTGATGAGAATAGCATCACCAAGGTGAAGCCTATGGTTTGTTCCTCCTCCAATTGAAACGGCATATTTTTCCAGCACTCGTAAGCCAGGGCTAGTCTTACGGGTGTCCATTATACGAATTGGTAGCTCCTTTACCTCCTCCACGTAGCGAGCAGTTTCGGTAGCGATGCCGCTAAGATGCTGGAGGAAGTTTAGCGCAGTGCGTTCCGCCTTAAGGATGCTGGCTACACTCCCACTAATACTAGCTATAATACTTCTCTGCTTTACCCTCTTCCCTTCAGGCAGCAGGATTTTAAACTGGACTGAAGGGTCAACCTGGCGGAATACGGCAGCGGCTACTTCGATTCCTGCTACTATACCAGCGGTATTGACGAGCAGAACAGCCTTGCCCCGGAGGTGTAGTGGTATCAGCGCCTCTGTAGTAACATCACCTTTACCCAGGTCTTCAGCCAGGGCACGGGATACTACCTCCTCAATTTGCCATTGTACTAGCTTCACTTACTTCACCGCTGCCTGCTTCGCCACAGGGTTCACTGAGTATACAGATAAATCTTTACTTAGCCATCAGCTTTCAGCTAACTGCTAAATCTATAGCTGAAGCTGAGGACTAAATATTAGTAGCTACCACTCACCAGTCTCTGTGGTGAATATTTTTAGGTTGAGCAGAGCCTACCTTATTGCCATGACAGCGAGTTCAGCGGCATTCACCAAAGGATACATAATTGGTGATGTCGTTGCTGCCGGATGCGTTCCCATCTGAAATACCGAAATATCCGTAGCGGTCATTCTATGTAGTATACATGCGCTGACAGCATTTATTAGTTCACCCGCACTAGGACCCCCTGATATCTCACCACCCAGGATTACACCATTGTCCTTTGAAAACACCAGCTTCATTTTCATTAAGGTCATCCCTGGCATGCTTCCAGGGTGTCTATCGGGGACAGATACCTTACCGATAGCAACATTGTAGCCCTCATCCTTCGCCTTTTTCTCCGTTAAACCAGCGCAAGCGAAAGTGCGTCCACCAACCACGGTAGAAAAAACGCCGATTTCGCCAATATAGCGCTGGTGAACGGAAAAGAGATTAGCTCCCGCTGTGCGTGCCTCTGCACTGGCAATAGAAGCAAGCATAATATTGCTCGGCTCCCCACTAAAGAATGAAGCTTTCACAGCACAATCACCACAAGCAAAAACATCTTTATCCGTTCTTGTTCGCATACTCCGGTCAACCAGAATTGCCCCTGTGGATGTCGCCAATCTAAAACCGGACTTTTTGGCAAGCTCAACATTCGGCACAGCACCTATCCCTATAATAACTGCATCAGCCTTTATCTCCTGACCATCTGCAAGTCTGATGCCAGTAACCTGTTCATTACCAAGGATAGATTCCACTCTTTTATTAGCAAGCAAGTTAATGCCCTTTTTGGTAAGGATATCCTCAGCTTCAATACAGAACTCCTCATCAAGAGTTAGTTGCAGGCAATGGGGTAGCATTTCCACAATAGCAACACTAATATCACGATTTTTCTTACACTCATCAGCGAACTCTACACCGATAAAGCCACCCCCGATTATTACCAGGTTTCTGGTATTATTGATAACATTTAACATATCAGCTAGATAAGCGATGTCCTTCTTTATAGTGAAGACATTCTTCTTCTCTATACCAGGAATAGGTGGGGTCGCTGGAAGGGAACCCGTGGCTAAAACAAGTTTATCATAGCCAATCGGCTCACCATCAGTAACTGAGAGTGTCTTTTGCTTTCGGTCTATTTCCGTTACCTCAGCAATAACAAGCTCAATGCCATTTTGTTCCAGTACAGAATCGGGGATTAAATCCTCCTCTGGTTTTTTTAGGGTTCCGAACATATACGGGATGCCACAGGGGATAAGAGCTTGTTTCTCCCTACGAGCTAAAAGCACACTCTTCTCGGGGTAATTTCTGCGGCAACTTAGTGCTGCAGGTATTCCTGCAGCACTTCCACCTATAACTACTACATCTGCCTTCTTCATAATACATTCTCTCCTTATTTTTAATCTCTCCGGACACATTCAGTTTCGGAGTAACTTTTCCTGGCTATATGCTTGGTGAAGACCTTATATAGGCTACTCCCTACCAGGGTAGTAGTCAACTTCCTCCAGCAATCTAAAGAATCAAGAGCTCTATGCCGAACAAACATACTGCTGCTATTATTGCTATTAACCAAGCTTTCTTATCCCAGCTAAAAATCTTGGCTCCATCTAGTGGTCCAAATGGAATCAGGTTAAATATGGCTAACCACGCATTAATCCGGGCTCCCAGGGAAAAGACGAGAGAAGGGTAAAACACATCTAATAAGATAAAAACTATTGCCAGACAGATATTCATTGATGGCCCAGCTATGGAGATAATGCCATACCTTTCTTTGGTTAGTGTAGCTCTTCCCCATGAGTCGACCCCGGGACGAACCACAACTGCACCGGGAGCAGCAAATACAAAACCAAAGAGTGAGAAGAAAAGTGCCATCACTAGACCTGTGGGCCACATCTCATACCTGGCGAAGCAACCAAATCTTCTGGCAACAAAACGATGCCCTAGCTCGTGGAGAATAAATCCCGTGCTTACTCCAACCAGAGCTAAGGGAAACATGCTCACCAGTATGGCCGGCTCAAGGATGGCTCGAAATCCTCCTCCAAAAGCAACCCCAAAGGCAAGTGCCAAGAGGAGTGCAGATACAACCAAATCTTCCAACTCTTTTAGATTCATTGTCCTCCAATAGTCTTATTGCAAGTATTCAGCTACAAGGGGGCTCAATACTGTATCAAACGATGCACAGGGTAGCCTTGCAGCTTTTCAATACCCTTCAACTTGGTCAACTCGATAATAAAACAAATCCCCACGACCTTTCCACCTAGTTTCTCTACCAACTTGATAGTTGCCTCGGCTGTCCCCCCTGTAGCTAACAGATCATCAACAATCAGCACACTTGCTCCAGAACCTATCGCATCTTGATGAATCTCCAGCGTATCTATGCCATACTCTAAATCGTAGGTTACTTGATGTGTCTTATAGGGAAGCCTACCCTTTTTCCTTACGGGGACAAAACCACACCCCAGTTTATAGGCTAACGCACCCCCTATGATAAACCCCCTTGTCTCAACAGCTACAACATAGTCAATCTCTTTACCTAGATACGGGTTAGTTAAAGCGTCGATTACCTCTTTGAAAGCAGCCTTGTTACCTAAAAGCGTAGTGATATCCTTGAAGATTATCCCCTCTTTAGGGAAATCAGGGATGTCACGGATAAGCTCCTTCAGGTCTTTAGGGTTCCGCTTTTCTGACATGGTTCACTCCTTTTCTCGGATTATTCTCTGTTACCTGATTCTCAATTACTCCATTACACCAGATTTACCACTACTCTGGCAAGGATAATATGACTACCTGAGTTAATTACTCTGATTCCAGAAAGGTCTGTTTGAGCCTTTCCAGCCTCTCTTGATAAGGCTGCATCACCTCCTCTAGAGCCTGATACCCTTTAGTTTGTGCCTTGGGATTTATCTCTGCCACAGCACTTCCAGATATTCCCAACTGCTGCAGTATTTTTCTACCTTCTCCCTCTGCATCCTTTCTTACCCTCTCTATTACTGCAGAGTATTCCCGCACAAGTCCTGCCAGGTCCCGAGTAAAGCTCTCAACCTTTTCTTCTCCCCTCAGGTAAATGAGAGCATCTAGAGTTCTTGACTGGTCAGGGTGATCCTCCAGTTTAATCTCCATGACCATGCTAGAGATAGTAGACTGACGCATCAAATCCCTATCCTCACCCTTATACTTGTCCAGTTCCACTCCGAGCTGCCACAAGTCGAGACCACACAGGTATTTATTTGCCAGAGTCTTCCCCTTGAGAGCAAACTCCTCCTCCTTCTTCCTCCGCAACTCCTCTGGGGAAAGCTTCCCTAAACCCTTCACCTTCTCCATAGCAATCTCCCAGGCACTTTTTATCTCCCCCATAGCTAACTATCTCCTTCTCACGGTATGGCATTTCCCTCTATTCTACTATATAATAGAGGCAGGTTAAAACTTAGAATAATGCACCGCCATAAATCTTACTATCAGCCATTTAAAATAGAGAACAACCTCTACTGCTACATCTGGCAGGGGATGGGTAATAACTGTAATACCTATATATTTACCGACATCCTCCAGGGCGAACGACCACATGTGATAATTGACCCAGGTCAGGTGCTCGATGAACTGGGAGAGCCATGTTTTGATTTTCTCCTCAATTCTATGGCAAAGGATGGAATTAGAATAGAGGATATCGGACTAATCATCAATACTCATACTCACCCTGACCATTGTGATGCCACTCCTCTGGTAGTAGAAAAGACTCAGACGAAAGGGAATGGAGTAGGAGAGGCTCTGGTCACTATCTCACGAGAGGAAGAGGAATTTCGGCAGACTATTGAGAAGAAGCTCTATCAGACGTTAGGAGCTAAGGAGCCTCAGTTTGAGCCTTTTTTCTACCTTTCTGAAGGTGAACTCGTTCTAGGTGAAGAGGGTAAGTTAACCTTTCAGATTTTACTTACCCCAGGCCACTCTCCAGGTTCGGTGAGCCTCTATTGTGCCAAGAATAAAGTACTGATTACTGGTGATGTGCTTTTCTACGGTAGTGTAGGCAGGACAGACTTCCCCGGGGGTGATATTGCATTACTGGGAGAGAGTGTCAGAAAGCTTTCTAAGCTAGATGCAGAATGGCTGCTGCCAGGACATTCTACTGAGTTTGGTAACATTATCCAGGGTAAGGAAAAGATAGAACACAATTTCCGCGCAGTACAGATGTTCTTCAGGTGACCTACTCTATGACAGTTCTGATGGAGACAGCACTCCCCCTTCCCCTCTTCTCTCGTGGAAAGGTGAGAGATACCTATAACATGGGAGAACACCTGTTGATGGTAGCCACAGACCGTATTTCTGCCTTTGACTCTATTCTCCCCTGCGGGATACCAGGCAAAGGGGTAATCCTTAATCAGCTTTCCGCCTTCTGGTTTAAGAAGACATCCCATATAGCACCCCACCATATGATCGAGGTAGTAGAGGATGTGTCCTTGCTCAATTCCCGTTACCCTCAGGAGAAGCACTATACCTATCCTGCTTATCTCTCAGGGCGGGCAATGATTGTGAAGAGAGCGGATGTCATCCCTGTAGAGTGTGTAGTCCGAGGTTACCTGGCAGGCTCTGCATGGGAAGAATATCGTCACAAGGGTACAATTAATAGTGTTCCTATGCCCCATGGGCTCAAACAATCTCAGGAATTGCCACATCCCATCTTTACTCCCTCTACCAAATCGAAGAGTGGGCATGACCTTCCCCTCTCACCAGAGGAGATGCTGAAACTAACAGGTAAGAGGTTAGCTCAGGAGCTAGAAGAGAGGAGTATTGCCCTTTACAGCTTTGCTACTGAGTATGCTCGCAATCGAGGAGTAATTATTGCCGATACCAAGCTGGAATTTGGTAGAGTAGATGGAATAAATGGAAACCTGATTCTAATAGATGAACTTCTTACCCCGGACTCCAGTCGGTTCTGGTATATAAAGGACTATCAGCCAGGACAGCCTCAGCCAGCCTTTGACAAGCAACTGATAAGGGACTGGCTAATAGAACAAGGATGGGATAAGGAATCCCCCGCACCAATGCTATCTGAGGATATTATCATGAGAACAGCCAAGCGATACCACGAGATATACCAGCAACTTACTGAGAGGGTAACCTCATCCCTCATTGACACCTTATTCCCTCCTGCCTGAAGAACCTCTCTCAGGTAGCTCCCTTTAGGCTTTAGCCTTCTCTTTATAAAGCCTCGGCTACAAGCTCAGCTATATCCTTAACCGTTATCTTATCCTCATTATTAGTATCCTTGACGGCATCTTCTAACTGGATATGACACCAGGGACACCCAGTAGCTATAATTTCTGCGTTAACTTCCATAGCCTCTCTCAGTCTTATCTGCGAGAGGCGGGTAACCTCCTCTACCGCAGCCCACATTCTGCCACCCCCCCCACCACAGCATAGGCTGTCCTGTCTATTGCGTTTCATCTCCACCACCACCAACCCCGGGATGCTTTTAAGAACCCTTCTTGGCGCCTCATAGACATTGTTTCTTCTTCCCAGATAGCATGGGTCGTGATAGGTTACCCTCTTACCAAGTTCTTTTTGAGGAACCAGCGCCCCCTCCTCCATCATGTCAGAGAGAAACTCTGTATAGTGCTGTATCTTTATCTTTTTCATTAACTCAGGGTACTCATTGACAAAGGTATTGTAACAATGGGGGGAAATGGTAATAATATGTTTCACACCATACTCTTCAAACCTTTTGGCGTTCTCGGCAGAAGTATCAGAAAATATCCGCCTCTCACCGGCCCTATTTGCGGGACTGCCACAGCACCTCTCTTCTTTTAGGACACCATAATTAATCTTCATTTCTTCCAGCAAAGTAACCAAGGAGCAAGCCACTTTCTGGATGCTCTCATCATAGGAGGCGGTACACCCCACATATAATAAGAGGTCAACATTCCTATCATCAGGGACAACCTTACACGAGAGCCTTCTCCTTTCAGAAAAAGCCTTAAGCCAGTCCAGTCTACTTTCTGACGCTGCCGCGTAAGGGTTTCCCAGGCTCTCTATCGACTTTAAGGCTATGCGCTGGTTTTCTAAAGGACCGACCCCCCCTTCTACTAATAACTTTCTGCCATCCTCTATCAGTTCTACTATAGGAACCCCTGCCCCAGATGACTTACACTTAATCTCGCAGGCGGCACAGGTAGTGCAAGCATAAACAATATCCCTTAGTTCATTTTTGTCCTCAGTCCCTAATACTTCGTCCCACCTTATCCCATAAAGGATGGCACGCAATATCCCCCGCGCTCCTTGGGTTGGGAAGCCATGGGTGGACTCAACGAGAGGACAAACGGTGTAGCATTGCATACAGCCGCGGCATCTAGTTATCGTATCTGAAAGCTTGTCTATTAAGTTCTCAAGAGAATGCTCTTCATTCATTGATTATCCTCCCTGCATTCATCGGTAGCCTTCCAATATCCCTGGGTTCAGGATGTTATTGGGGTCTATGGCTTTCTTTATACTCTTTACAAATTCATAACCTACCTCACCATAGCGACGAACAAAGAAGGATTTCCTCTTGGAAAATTGTCCCCACTCACCACCACAGCCACCATACTTGAGTGTAAGCTCAGCTTCTCTCTCAAACAGTTCAGTATAGGCTGCCCGCTGCATTTCACCATCCCAATCCCGGGGAACTAATATCCCCGGGTGCAGAGATACTGCCCCAATGTGACCATAAAGGTAATTTTGTAGAGAGCCACAGATTGGTAATCCCTGATTGAAGTGCTCACATTCCTCCGCCGCATCAGGCAGATATTTAAGATTGGGGATCACCTCGGCTGATTTCCACTGCATTCCGCTACTTTGCGAGAGAAATGAACTGATAACTTCTCTAGTAGCCCAGAGAGCACGCCATCTATCCATATCCTCTATTACTTCTACCTCAAGAGGATTCTCAGCCTTCAAGGATTGGAGTACCAGGTCTCTCCTTCTTTCCGCATCCTCTTTACTATATCCGATGCTATCAAAGATGGTAACAGCTCCTGGGGGAGGAGGCAGTCCCTTGACTTCAAACCCAACTTTGGCAGTTTTCTCATCCATCAACTCCATCATCAAGGGCATAGGCCGTTTTTCATAATATAATCTTTGAACTCCCTGAGCTAAGGACCTCACATTGCTGTAGTAAACAGCAGCATAGGCATGATTGAAGTCAGGGAGAAGTCTCATGCGCATCTTGGTAATCACCCCTAACAAACCATCACCGCCTACAAAGAATTTGGTCAAATCGGTGCCTGCCGGTCTCCTCATGCCTTTAGTTCCTGTTTCCATAATGTCTCCGTTAGGAAGAACAACCTCTACCCCCATGATATAATCTCCCATTTTTCCAATAGAGGTATCAACAAGGTGGGCGCTGGTGTTGTTGCATACCGTGCCTCCTATGCGGGCGAATGCTTGGCTGCCAGGGTGAATAGGGAGAAAATAGCCTAATCTTCCAATCTCTTCAGCTACCTTGCCTACTACACAGCCGGGTTCACATTCAAAAAAGTTGTAGTCCTCAAATATCTTCATTTTATTGAGTCTGTTAATGCTGAGGATAATCCCATGAGTGTGCGGTCTAGTAGAGCCTGCTAGTTGAGAGGCTGAACCTCTAACAAACACCGGGACATTTTCCTTATTGGCAAATTTCAGTATCTTGCTGATTTCCTCCTTGAACCCTGGCATCACTACTGCATAGGGCACCTCCTCCTCTCTTAGCATGTATGGGTAAGTATCCTCAGCACTAACTATTCTCTCAAATAGAGCAGCAGACACAAACTCCTCACCAACTATTTTCCTTAAGCTACTTGCTATACTTTCAACCTTGGCAGATTCTATCTCGTCCATGAGCCCCCCTCCCCTTCTTGATGTACAACACATTTTATGCAAAAGCTACCCTAAACCCAAAAAATCACGCAAGCCCATTTCAGTTACCAATTACATCATATTATGAACTCAAATTGTGCACGAAGCGAAGTACCCGAACCATGTATATGAACAGGCATCGATTCTTTATTAGCATACTTTAATATCTGTGAGACCCCTTCCGCATTAGAGGGTCTCACAACTGCATAGGGTATATTATGCTCCTCTATGTCGAAAGGCACGGGACCCGTGGCAAACACCATTCTCGTAGCCTTGTCCGTAAACACATGCTCCTCCCCCACAACCTTTACCATATCCTTTGCCAGTTTATCTACGCTGACAGCCACAGGTCATTACCCCCTTCCACGATTTCCTCACCTTTTACTACAAGTCTACCACTACCCCTCCACCAATGAGGTAGTTTTATCAAATTTTCTACTGAATTCCAAATTACAGAGGCAATTTTATGATAGATGATATACCGTAGAATACCAAAAAGTCAAGTTTGTAGATGTTCTATTATCAAGAGACTTTCAGTTGCATTAGAGTCTATTCTAATCGAATAATGAGCCTGAAGGATAGTGGTAACAGTAATAATCTTTTCTTTCTTTGTGGACAGTGGTTGATATGTGGATAAAAGAAGGGTGGCATCACCTCCTCATAGGGATAAGTTTTCTTGATAATAGAAC
>JAUWOP010000026.1 GCA_030612045.1 Chloroflexota bacterium
CAGTTTGTCATTCCGTGCTTGACACGGAATCCATCCCCTAGACCTTCTGGATTCCTGCTGGAGTTTACCCCGTACTTGATACGGGGCAGGAATGACATGGGGTACCCTATTGTCAGGTCATTTAAGAGACACTGCACTAGCAGGTGCAGGATGATAACTAGTAACTACTCAGCCATAGAGGACACCGAGTAGCAGAAATTCCAATGACCAAATCTCAATTCCCAAATAATAACCAAATTCCAATAATCAAACCCTGGCGGTTCTCTGTTTGAGATTTTGGTAATTGGTCATTAAAATTTATTCCGAAAATAGACTGACCCCCACATCTGTCACTACAAGGAGCGTGTGGGCCGAAGCCCTGAACGAAGTGAGGGGAACGAAGCAATCTCTTTAATCCCCCTAAATCCCCCTTTAGAAAAGGGGGATTGTTTCGCTTCGCTCGCAATGACAGAGGGAAAGGGCTCGCAATGACGGGTGGGGCTTCATCGCCCGCAACCTAATTTAACATTGCCAAGTTACAGGAAGACGAGTCACTAAACTGCAACCTCAGTTACAGGTATTGGCTCTCCATGCTTACATATACTGGCTATATAGCCACGGATTGCCTCTGAAATATTGGCAATGGCATCTTCTCTAGTTCTCCCCTGAGAATGGCATCCAGGAAGGGCAGGACAACTCGCTACAATGAAGCCACCCTCATCTTGCTCAAGGGTAATGGCGAACTTCATAAACCTCTCCCCAACAACTATAGCAGTTTGCAAAAGTTTTAACTAAATTATAGCGGAATTTAGCAAGTGGAGCTGAGGAGATTCGAACTCCTGACCTCCTCCGTGCAAGGGAGGCGCTCTCCCAATTGAGCTACAGCCCCATGATAGTGGAAGCTAAACAGATAGAACCTTCAGCCTTGTAGTTGGGTAGAGTTTAGGCTTCAGCAATCTCATAAGATGTAAGCATATCCTTCCCCCTACGGGCTAACTCATACTACCTTTGCAAGTGGGCCATTCTGGACTCGAACCAGAGACCTCAGTCTTATCAGGACTGCGCTCTAACCAACTGAGCTAATGGCCCCTTTTTGTAAGTCGGGATACACTCTGCAATAGGAGGCATACTCCAAAGCTCCCACTTAGACTCTAAGTATATCTGCCATGTGAACAAGTTGTCAATTACTTTGAAGGGCACTGTCATCCCCCGCTCAGGCTAATTTTCTTTTTATCTCGAGAATAGAGTCCTGAGCAGCTAGTTCACCCTGTAAAATACACTCTGAAGCTCGGTGGAAATCACCCCAGCCAATGTGTGTTACCTGGGGTTCAATTATTACATCAGCCCCAACCATGCTGAATTTCGCTCTCTGAGAGCCAATAATATAAACTGTCTGCATTATTACATTAAAGATATTAGGTTCCTTTACTTGCATCTCTCCCTCGCTTGCCTCGTAGAGTCTCTCTTGCGCATCCGGTGTCACATTCACTGCAATGATGAAGTCTGCTCCCATTTCCCTGAGAATGCTCACTGGCACCGGGTTTACCAATACACCATCAACCAGATACTTGCCTCTCCATTTGGCTACAGCAAGTATTACCGGAATAGAGCCACTGGCTCTTATTCCATCCCGCACTAATCCCTGTTTAATCACCACCTCCTCACCACTCTCTATATCAGTAGCCACACAGGCAAAAGGTATGTCCAGGTCCCTAAACTCTGCATCACCGAAGGTTAGCTTCAATACATCCTCAACCCTCCGTCCCCGAATCAAACCGGTCTTGGGTAAACCCAGGTCTAGCAAAAAGGAGAACCTCTTTGAACCCAGGTCTATTGCCAACTTTTTTATCTGATTAATATTTTTTCCCTGAGCATAAAGAGCGCCAACCAGGGACCCCATACTGGTACCAGCAATCATATCGATATGAATGCCTTCCCTCTGAAGTGTCTCCAGCACTCCAATGTGAGCCAATCCCCTGGCAGCACCACTGCCCAGGGCTAAACCAATCTTCCTCTCTCTACTCTGCAATCCAGCTCCCCTCCTTTATTCCGAAAATAGAGTATGTCATTCCCGCCCCATATCAAGTACGGGGTAAACTACGGCGGGAATCTACACCCACCCCACCTGAATTCCCCTGCCTACGCAGGGGCAGGCTCTGCTTCCGCAGGAATGACAGGCAAAGTCGTCGCAAGAAGATACCACTTTCATGATTCGCTGGTGGGCAGACGCCCATGAGCGTTTGTTTCAGCATCTCTATTTATGTTTATCTACTCAATCTGATTGTGGTATTATGAAGTATTGGAGCGCTTGCTTCAACCTCTCTTTATCCAATTACTGAGAAAATGAATGGAGGTATCATCAGGTGATATCAATCTCAAGTTTGCTCTGCGAGGCAACTGCTCCGGGCGATGTGCTACGATATGATACCCAGGAAGATACATATCCAGAGACAACCCTTCATCACCAGAATAATAGACGACCCGTCGTAGTCTGGAATTGCACCAGACAGTGCAATTTACATTGTGCTCACTGCTATGTTGATGCCAGCAATCAAGCCCCTCCAGGAGAGATGAATACTACAGAGGGAAAGGCTCTCATTCGCCAGTTGGCTGACTTCGGTGTGCCTGTTCTCCTCTTTTCAGGAGGAGAACCCCTGTTAAAAAAGGGTATCTTCGAGCTGGCAAGCTTTGCCAAGAGCTATGGAGTGGCTCCTGTTCTTTCCACTAACGGTACCCTCATCACCAAAGATGTGGCAGCCAGAATACATGAAGTAGGTTTCAGGGAAGTAGGGATTAGTCTGGATGGCATCGGGCACAGTAATGACCTATTTCGTGGCAGAAATGGTGCCTACCAGGAAGCCCTGCAAGGTATCCGCTACTGTATTGCACTGGGAGAAAGGGTGTCACTAAGGTTGGCTATCACCCGCTCCAGTTACCGTGAAATCCCCACCATCTTCGACTTGGCAGAGCAAGAAGATATCAGTCGAATATGTTTCTATCACCTTGTCTATGCAGGCAGAGGTGCAAACATAAGCACAGAAGACCTCAGCCATCCTGAAACCAGAGCTGTGGTCGACCTGATATGTGACCGTACTATTGACCTCTACCAGCGTGGACTTCAGAAGGAAATCCTCACCGTAGATAACCACGCCGATGGCGTCTATATCTACCTCAAACTAAAGAAGCAAGACCCAAGGCGTGCCGAGAGAGTTCTATCACTTCTCAGACAGAATGGTGGCAACAACTCAGGTATCCGTATAGGTGCAGTAGACGAATTGGGAAATGTACACCCTGACCAATTCTGGAGAAGCTGTTCCTTTGGTAATGTGCGGGAAAGGGAATTTGGTGACATCTGGATGGACACCTCAAACCCTTTAATATATAAACTCAAGGAGCGAAAGAATTTCCTTAAGGGACGCTGCAGCCGCTGTAATTACCTTGACCTCTGTAATGGTAACCTGCGTATACGGGCTGAGGCAACCTATGGTGACATCTGGGCTGAGGACCCAGCTTGCTACTTGACTGATGAGGAGATTGGGCTCTAATGCCAGCTAGTATTACACCCAGGTTGCAACTTGTAGCCTGGGAGATAACCCGAAGTTGTAATCTGTATTGCGCCCATTGTCGAGCATCATCCACCGATGAATCCTATAAAGGTGAACTCTCTACTGAGGAGTGCCTTCACCTCATTGATGGTATTCTAGAGGTGGGTAAGCCCATCCTGATACTCACTGGAGGAGAGCCTCTTTTACGAGATGATATATTCCAGGTAGCTCAATACGCCACAGCCCAGGGAATGCGGGTGGTCCTGGGTACTAATGGAACGCTCATCACTAGGGAGATTGCTGCCAGATTAAAAGAGTCAGGTGTATCACGGGTAGGAGTAAGCCTGGATTTCCCTACTCCAGAACTTCAGGATAAATTCCGTGGTAAGTCTGGCGCTTTTGAGGCTGCACTGGGAGGCATAAGAGAGGCTCGCCATGTTGGCATAGAGGTTCAAATTAATAGCACCATTACTAAGCTGAACTCACAATACCTGGGTGACTTGCTCAACCTGGCACTGGAGGCAGGAGCAGTTGCCCTCCATCCCTTCATGCTGGTGCCTACCGGGCGGGGCAAGGGATTGAAATCCGTTGAGCTAACACCCCAGGAGTATGAGCAGGTACTCAATTGGATTTATGATAAGCAGGCTGAACTGGGAGACAGAATGTTCTTCAAGCCCACGGATGCTCCTCAATACTTCCGTGTAGTCATGCAAAGAGACATGGAATTGAGACAAGAGCAGAGAACTTCGGCAGGAAATGGCATGAGTTCTCTAACCCGGGGGTGTCTGGCTGGAACTGGTTTCTGCTTTATCTCCCATCGAGGTAGAGTGCAGGGGTGTGGCTATCTTGATATTGAGGCAGGAAATGTGAAGAGGGAGAGCTTTGCCGAAATCTGGTTCAACTCACCGCTATTTCGAGATTTGAGAGACCTCTCAAACCTCAAAGGCAAGTGTGGTATCTGTGAGTACAAGAGGGTATGCGGTGGGTGCCGTGCCCGAGCCTATGAAGCTACTGGTGACTACCTTGAGTCGGAGCCATACTGTGTTTATGAACCTGCAGCACTTTCCACTTCCCCTTGACTCTTAGGGGGTATGCTATGAGACCGCTGAAAAGGCTACCTTTGGACTCCGCCTCCGAGGCAAGTAATCGAATTTCCCGTCCACTAATCTAAACAAATACTCTATACATATCCTTCAGCTTTAACTCATCCCATCTTTGTTCCGAAAATAGACTCACACTATCGTCCGGGTAGGTTGACCGATGTCGGTCAACCTACCCGGAGTGGGGTGCTCCCGCATTTTCATAATTCGATGGTGGGCATCTGCCTATGAGGGTTTATTCTCTTCTTATCCCTTCCAAACCATTTGGACCATCCTCACACTAAAAAGAACATGGCTTTACCCCTTCGGAGAAGCTCCCAAGCTTGGAGTGGAGGTTCCGTGACAGCCTTAATAGAAGGGAGGTTTGGCTATCCTCTTCAACTTGCAAGTGATAGCAGCCATGGCAGTTACCTACCATACCACCCCCCTTGCCCAGAGTTAGTTTACCACTGGTCTTAGTAGTTGGCTACGGTGACCTACTAAGCCATCAAGTAGTCAAGCGTGTATCCCTTAAAACCCTCAATCTTAGCTGTCCCCATATTACTCTACTCTCTTAAGGCTCGTAATAGGCTGGTTTCCCCATCTCTTTAAAGGAAAAATTATAGAAGACATGATGTCCATCATAGTCGAGGACACGCAAATCGTCCTCTTGTCTAAGGTCACCCATGATTACATCATAGTGTACTCCGTATCTTTCCTTTACCACATTCTCGGGAACTTCACAAGCGATGAACTTCTCGATTCGTTTTGCCTTTAATCTCTCAATTAGACGAGGGTCGGTAAGAGAATCATATGAGGTCAGAATTAGAAGGGGACCTGAGCCTGTGAAAAAAATACCTGTCTTCATTATGCACACTCCTTTCTGTCACTTGAGAAGTACCTCCACTCCTCCGTCACCGATGGCTTTTAGTTTGTTCCATGCCATCCTTGCGACTGCTTCTTGAAATGAATTCTGCGCCTTTAAATACAGTAGCCTAATTACTATTATAACAGAAAAACTTCCCCATAACACAATAAATATAGTTATAGAGAGCCAGGATTTCGATTTGGTTATAATCAAAGTAACTACTCAGCCAGGCAATTGATAGCCACAGAGTTCACAGAGACCACCGAGGGAATGAAAAGGGATGAAGAGTTAACTCGTGCATCCCTTGTCAACTTTAGTGGGAAGACATTTATTAATATAGTAGATAGTAGCTAGTAGGAGATAGGGCTACTCACTACCTCCTTTAGGAAAAGTGTTAAAGGAATCTCTCCGTGACCTCAATGTTCTCTACCTAATCACATTGACATTTATTCTACCCTCTGCTACCCTTACCTCGATAGAGAGGGGTATTTAGTTTCTGTAACTTAGCTCTTTTCTGCTCGAATTATAGGAGCTATGTAGCTGTTCACCTGGTGTCATTCTCGTGGAAATAGCCTGCTCCCTTTTCCCCTCTCACCGCATTCAGTGGTCAGGGTGACACCTGGTAAGCGAGTGAACGGTTACAAGAGTTATAATTTCTGGAGGAGGCTACAGGTGGTAAGTAATAAACCTGCTGGCTATGATATTGTGCCTTGTGTAGTCATAGTAGCGGATATGGTAAAGGGATTCCTGGAGAGGGGATATCCCCTTTTCTGTGGAGAATCAGCTCGCCGTATTATCCCTTCGGTAAAGAGGTTGCTGGAACGGGAGATTTCCCATGGAGCGAGAGTACTCTACCTTTGTGACTGCCATACCTCTGACGACCCTGAATTCGCCTTGTTTCCCCCTCACTGTATAGAGGGTACTCCTGAGACTGAGATAATCCCTGAACTCTCAGCATACCCGGGGGAGATAATACCCAAGAAATACTACAGTGGGTTCTTCGATACATCTCTGGAGGAAAGGCTGAGTGAGCTACACCCTGATAAGCTAATAGTTTGTGGGGTGTGCACTGACATTTGTATATTACACACCGTAGCTGATGCCCGCAACCGTAACTACAAGGTAGAGGTTCCTGTCGAGTGTGTCGCCTCCTTTAATCCTTCAGCCCATCACTTTGCCCTGGAGCATATGGAACAGGTTTTAGGGGTAAAACTAACACGAGAGTTGCCCACCCCCAGGGCTTCAGGACCTCGCTTTGAGACACCTGAATCCATCCTGCATGGAGAAACTGCTGATATCTACTTTGTGCGGACTGTGGAGATTCTCCAGAAGGAAAGAATCAACCCTGTAGCCACTATGGAGGTCTTCCCCAGTCGAGATGGTATCCTTTGTGGTATGAATGAGGTACATGCCCTTCTCTCCAGGGTACTGCCTGAAGAAGGTCGGGAGGTGTGGGCACTCTCAGAAGGGGAAGAGTTTCGGCGCAAGGAGGTAGTGCTGCGGATAAAGGCTCCTTACCAGAGCTACGGAGCCTACGAAACCATCTACCTGGGAATATTATCACAGTGCAGCGGTTGGGCAACGGCAGCACGAGAGTGCGTGGAGGCAGCCCAGGGAATTCCCATCACCAGCTTTGGGGCACGACATGTTCACCCTCTTATGGCGGGGATTATGGACTACGCTGCGGTGGTAGGCGGATGTGTTGGCTGCTCTACTATTGCAGGGGCAGAACTCGCGGGTATACAACCTACAGGGACAATTCCTCATGCACTTATCATCACTATGGGTAACACTGTAGCTGCTACTCTTGCCTTTGACAGGCATATGCCACCGGAGGTGGCTCGTATTGCGCTGGTGGATACTTTTAAGGATGAGCCTGAGGAGAGCATACTGGTAGCCCAGGCAATGGAGGGACGACTTCAGGGAGTAAGACTGGATACGCCGCTTGAGAGAGGAAGGGTTACTGCCGACCTGGTCAAGGAAACCCGAGCAAGGCTCGATTTGGCAGGCTTCCCCGAGGTCAACATCATTGTTAGTGGAGGGCTTGACCCGGAACGCATCAAGTATTTCATAGAAAATAGAGCGCCTGTAGATACCTTTGGCGTAGGGAGCTACATCAGCGATACCAAACCTGTTGACTTCACTGCTGACATCCATGAGATAGACGGTAAGCCCATTGCCAAGCGGGGCAGAATCCCCGGCATCACCCCTAACCCCCGACTTAAACGAGTAATGTAGGCTTTTTCCCTTAAACCTGACAAATGCCAGATGACCAGGAGTTGCATTAGAGTGTGCCAGTATCAAAGCAAGGAGCGACCTAATTATCACTGCCCCGAACCTGCCTTACCAGGGAAGGACTACTGCATCTTTCATGAGAGGGAGAAAGATGCTGCGGAGTTTAAGCGGAGAGTAACCGAGAAATTCCAGAATAAAGACTATGACTTTACCGGCTACTATTTCCCGCAGTCCACCAGCTTTGGGGGAGTAACCTTTGAAAGGGATGCCTACTTTGGGGAAGCAACCTTTGAAGGGAATGCCAACTTTGAGGGAGCCACCCTTAAAGGGAATGCCTACTTTAGGAGAGCAACCTTTAAAAGGGATGCCTACTTTGGGGAAGTAACCTTTAAAGGGAATGCCTACTTTGGGGAAGCAACCTTTAAAGGGAATGCCGACTTTTATTCCATGGAGTGCAGGAGAGAGGTTGATTTTGAGGATGCGAAATTTAAGCGTCCCAAGGATAAAGAAATCGCCTATCGTTTATCCAAAACCTCTTATCAGCGGGCAGGTGATTATGAGAAGGCGGGGGATTGCTACTATAAGGAAATGGTAGCCCGACGGCAAGGCTTAAAATGGAGGTCTAAATCTTTTTTCAGGAAATTACTTGATTGGGTTTTCTGGTCAACCTGTGGCTATGGAGAGAGACCTTTTTGGGTGTTTTACTGGGCTTTGGGCATTATTTGCTTATGTGCTCTCCTTTATTGTTTCATTGGTCATATTGAAGCCACCTCTGCGGGCTACTCATTTGGAATAGGAGATGCTGTCTATTTTAGTGGCATCACCTTTGTTACCCTGGGGTTTGGTGGACCCTGGTATCCCAGCCCGGAGCACTGGATTAAGTTTCTGGTTATGGCAGAAGCCTTCTCAGGAGCTTTCTTCATGGCTCTCTTTGTGATGACCTTTGGTCGTCGCATGATGAGATAAGGAAAGAAGCAATGATACTGGTTGAACGGTTACGATATTATGAATGTTAGGGTAGGTGTTAAGTTGAGTGAAGCAATACAAACCTTTGAGCTTACCAGGCATTTTAATAGCCTGGTAGCAGTGAATCATATTAACCTGGAGATTGGGAAGGGGGAGCTTTTCTCTCTCCTGGGTCCCAATGGGGCGGGAAAGACTACCACTATCAGGATGCTTTGTTGCTTACTTAAACCCACCAGCGGTACTGCTCAGGTAATGGGGTATGATATTGCAGAGGAGCCCTTCAAGGTCAAGGAGCTTATTGGTGTGTCACCCCAGGAGACCTCTATTTCTGAGCGACTCAACTGCTGGGAGAACCTCAGCCTTATAGGTGAGATTCATAGACTAACTAGCACCGAGACTAAGAGAAGGTCTCAGGAATTGTTGGAGAGGATGGGGCTTATAGAGAGGTCGAAAGATCAGGTGAGAAAGTTCTCCGGTGGAATGAAACGGAGACTCAGCCTGATAATGGCACTGGTTCATGACCCTGAGGTGCTGTTTCTCGATGAACCCACCCTGGGGCTTGACCCTCAGTCAAGGCGAGCCATCTGGGAATATATCGCTCAGCTTAAGGGAAAGAAGACCATCCTCCTCACTACCCATTACCTTGAGGAGGCTGATGTGCTCTCCGACAGGCTGGCTATTATTGACGAAGGGAAGATTGCCGTGCTGGGCACACCTGAAGAGCTCAAGAAAAATCTCTCAGATAAACAGACAATGGTCATTAAGGTGGGGAATCTGACTGCTGAAGTCATGAGTGGATTACGGGGTAGATATGCAGAAGTGGAGCAAAGGAATGATGAGCTAATACTATCCGCCAGTGAGTTGGACTTCAAAGAAATTACAGAATATCTTTATTCTCAGGGTATTACTATTCGCTCTGCTGCCTTGAAACAGCCTACCCTGGACGATGTTTTCATCCAGATTACAGGGAAGGAGTTGAGAGAATGAGGTTCTGGGCATTCGGCAAGAGGAATCTAAAGGAAATCTATAGAGACCCTCTGGCATTGGGTTTCCTTCTGGGGATGCCAATTGCTTTTATCGTGATTTTTTCCTTTGCCTTCGGCGGAGAACACGCCAGCCCTCTTAATATTTCTGTGGTAAATGAGGACAACAGAAGTGCTACCTCCGAGGCATTTGTGCAATGTCTGGAGAATATGGAAAACCTTGAGGTAAATCGAATCTCCGAGAAATCTCAGGCTGAAGAGGAGCTAAGCACTGGTAAGCTATCCACCTACCTGGTCATTCCTGAGGGATTTGCCCAACAGGCAAAACAAGAGGGTCAACCTGTTAAATTGGAATTAGTTTTCGATGAAGCTGACCCGATGACCGCCCAGCGGGTTGAGCCAGTAATAAGGGTGGCTGCCGCTAAGTTCCTGCAAATTTCCTCTCCATTAGATATTAAGCTATTGGGGCAGGGGGTAGAGGTAAAAGACAATTATATTAACTACATGGTTCCGGGGATGATTGTCTTTGGCTTGATGATTCTGGTGCCTACCGGGGTAAGGATTATTGTGACTGATAAGGAGAAAGGTTTCCTCTCTCGTCTGTTAACTACCCCGGCGAGACCCTGGGATTTTATCCTGGGCTATGCCCTGGCGCTTGTCCCTGTGGTAGCTGTCTCCACCATGATTTATCTTGGTGTAGGGATGGGAATGGGACTAAGCATGGTGGGCAATTTGGGATTAGCCTTCCTTGTCTTCTTCATTATCGGCCTCTGCTGCATCGGAATAGCTATGATACTGGGCGCGCTGTTCTCCAGCGAAGCTCAGGGGGAACCGGCTTGCTGGTTCTTCCTGCTGCCTATGGCAATGATTTCAGGAGCGTGGTGGCCCACAGAGCAGATGCCCTCGGTTCTCCAGAGGATTGCTGCCGCTTTTCCCTTCTTTCATGCTATGGATGCCTCCCGACAGGTTATTACCGGTGGGGCTTCCTTTACCACCATCCTGCCTGATTTATACTGGCTCATTGGCTGGACAGTTGTCCTCTTCGCCATCGGCATTATACTATTCAGGAGACAAATGGCAAGCTAAACAAACAGTGTGAAGCCTGGAGTAAACTACAATGCCGTCGTATGATGTAATTGTCGTAGGTGCCGGCCCCGCAGGAGCCATACTGAGTTACGAGTTATCCCGAGAGGGAATGAGTGTTTTACTACTAGAGAAGGAAAAACTACCCCGATATAAATGTTGCGCCGGGGGAGTAACCGCGCACTGTGCTGCACTACTGGACCTTGATGCCTCCGACACAGTAGAAGACACCATCTATAGTGCTGGAGTAACCTATAAGTTCAAAGATGAATATGTAGGAAGGTCAGAGAGACCTCTGGCATACATGGTGATGAGGAGCAATTTTGATAACCTGTTAGTGGAGAAGGCACGGGAGAAGGGTACTACTATCATAGATGAGTGTAGGGTAATGGGTCTGAGGATGGAAGATGATGGGGTAACTGTTATGGCAGAGAGGGGCAGGTTCCATGCCAGGGTAGTTGCTGGTGCCGATGGACCCTACAGTGCAGTGGCAAGGTCCCTGGGAATCAGGGTGGGCACCGATGGGGGACCGTCTACAGCAGCTATAGAAGCAGAGGTTGCCATATCTGCTGCTGAGATGGAAAAGCACAGAGCAACAGTATCACTTGACCTGGGATGTATCCCCGGGGATTACGCCTGGACATTTCCCAAGCGAGAGCATCTCTCCATTGGCATCGGCTGTTCATCTCCTCAGTCGAAGAAATTAAAGCGCCAATTCGGGAAGTTTCTTGCTACCCAGAGGCTTGGAGATTATGCTATTACGAAGTTTAGTGGTCACCTAATGCCAATACGAGGAGTAAAGTCACCTCTCCAGCAGGGCAGAGTGTTACTCCTGGGAGATGCTGCCGGACTTATAGACCCTCTGAGTGGTGAGGGAATCTATTATGCTATATGGAGTGCCCACCTTGCCGCCCCTGTGATAAGGAATTTCTTGGATAGTTCCCCAGGAGATGACATTGACTTGAGGGACTATGCCCTCCGCGTAGAGAGTGAAATAATGCCCGAACTAGAGGCAGCATACCTTGCCTCCCGCATCTTCAAGCGGTTCCCATTCCTAACCTTCAAGGCACTCCAGAAAGATGAACGGGTATGGCGAGGTTGCACCAGATTAATATGTGGGGAGACATCCTACAGTGCTATCAGGAAGAGCTTAGGAGGATGGGGTAAGATAGCTGCCCTCCTCTCCAGAGGAAAGAGATAGCTCATTTTCAGGCTTCAGTGTTAAAATAGAGACTATCAAGGAGCATGAATATTAGCTTGAGGTAATCAGATTCTGAAATAGAGGGAAGTTATGCTGCTGGCTATAGATATAGGAAATACCAGGATTGCCGTAGGTGTCTTTAAGGGGAAAGAAATGTTCACCACATTGGGCATAGCTACAAACCTGCACTGTATGGCAGGTGAATACGCTGTGTTGCTGTCCAATATGCTACTGTACCATGGTGTAAATACATCCGAATTAAAAGGAGCTATCATTTGCAGTGTAGTTCCCCCGGTGCTCACAACCTTTGAAGACCTTTGCCAACGGTATCTCAAGCTCTCACCTCTGGTGGTAGGTTCAGGAATAAAGACAGGGGTACGAATTGCCCTCGACAATCCCAGAGAAGCAGGGGCTGACAGGATAGTAAATGCTGTAGCTGCTCACCGGCTCTACGGTGGTCCTATTATTATCATTGACTTTGGTACTGCTACTACCTTTGATGTAATAGCTAAGGACGGTGATTACCTCGGAGGTGCTATTGCTCCCGGGATGGAAGTAGCCGCCGAGGCATTATTTATGCGAGCAGCACAATTACCCCGCGTGGAAATGGTGCGTCCTAAACATGTCATCGGCAAAAATACCGTGACTGCACTACAGTCGGGAATGGTATTTGGCTACATAGGGTTAGTGGAGGGACTAATAGCTCGCCTCCGTGAAGAAATCGAAGGAGATGCTAAGATTATTGCCACTGGTGGCTATGCCGACATTATCGCCAGGGAAATACCTTTAATCGAGGTGATAAACCCTGACCTTACTCTCATCGGGTTGAGGCTAATCTATGAAATGAACCAACGCTAGCCACCCCGCATTATTCTGGGGAGAGTAATGAAGGGGATGATGGCTACAGGAGGGGAAGATGCTAGCAGGTAAATCCATTATTCTAGGTGTGACTGGCAGCGTCGCTGCATATAAGGCAATAGATTTGAGTAGCAGGCTGACACAGGCAGGGGCAGAGGTAGATGTGGTATTGACTCAAGCTGCTACTAAATTTGTGGCTCCGTTGAGCTTCCGCAGCATTACAGGCAGGCCCGCAGTAAGTGATATCTTCGAGCCCAGGACAGAATTCCGTGCGGAGCACATTGCCCTGGCACAGAAGGCTGATGCCGTACTCATCGCACCAGCCACAGCCAATACAATTGCCAGGATAGCAACAGGTATCGCCGATGAGTTACTCTCCTGTGTCGTGCTGGCAACTAATGCTCCAGTTATTATAGCACCAGCAATGAATGTTCACATGTACGAGAATCAAATTACTCAGGAGAACCTTAGTAGGCTTCGTAGTCGAGGCATGATTATAGTCGAACCTTCCACAGGCCCTCTGGCTTGTGGCGATGTGGGTAAGGGACGTCTTGCAGATATTGATTTTATACTGGAGACACTAAATAGGGTATTGGAGAAAAGGAACGACCTCAAAGGTAAGAGAATCCTGCTCACCGCCGGTGGAACACAGGAGCCTATAGATGCTGTGAGGTGTATCACCAACTATTCTTCTGGTAAGATGGGTTATGCCTTGGCTGAAGCTGCCAGGGATAGAGGAGCCAGCGTACTCCTAATTACTGCTCCCACCTATCTCCTACCTCCTCAGGGGGTTGAGATACGCCAGGTAACTACAGCGCTAGAAATGCGGGATGCTGTCCTCGGTGCTATCCCACAAGCTGATGCCTTGATTATGGCTGCTGCGGTGGCTGACTACCGTCCTGATACTGTAGCCAGTGGCAAGATAAAAAAGGAATCCCCCACCCTGGTGCTGAATCTGGTAAGAAACCCTGATATTCTCAGTGAAGTGAAAACAGGTATAGTTAAGGTGGGCTTTGCTGCTGAAGGCGAGAATATAATACAAAATGCCACTACCAAGCTAAAAGAGAAGGGCCTCGACCTCATTGTAGCTAATGATATTACCGTACCCGACAGTGGTTTTGGTGCTGATACCAACAGGGTAATATTGATAAGCCAGGAGGGTAATATAGAGCTTCCCCTCTTGCCCAAGCGAGAGGTAGCTGACAGAATCATGGACAGGGTGGCAGAATTGCTGGGTATAAGGGGAGGATAGAGCAATGGGAACAATAAGGAAAGAGTTTATGGTGGTAAGCTCCAGCAGAGGGCAAAAATGAAAGATGTTGTTTGACACAGGGGCATCAGCCTGCCATATCCAGATTTGGATATAATACTTATAGCTTTGGGAGCTTTTTTATGGTATAATGCAAGTACGATGAAGAGAGAAGAAACACTGAAGGTTGTTGCCCTAAACCGTAAAGCTCGTCACAACTACAGTATCGAGGAGACTATAGAGGCGGGTATTGCCCTCAAAGGTACAGAGATAAAATCTGTGCGTGAGGGTAGGGTCAGTCTTCAGGAGGCTTATGCCAGACCCGACAAGGGTGAGTTGTGGTTACTAGGTGGGCATATTGCACCCTATACCGGTGGGAATCGGAGCAACCATGAGCCAGGGAGACCGAGAAGGTTATTGCTCCATCGCAAGCAAATTGACACTATTACAGGAAAGGTTCATGAGAAGGGCTTTACCCTGGTGCCTCTCAAGATGTATCTCAAGGGTCACCTTGCCAAGGTAGAACTGGGGTTGGCACGAGGCAGGAAGCTCTATGATAAAAGACAGGTTATTATTCAGCGGGAGACAGAACGCCAGGTAGAGAGGACAATCAAGAGCCGTCGCTCTGAGAGAAATTGAATGGGGACGCGTGGGTTCGACAGGGGAAAGGTGTAGCCGGATTGCAGGTCGAGGTGCTGTCACCTTCGTAAAACAGGCAGCAAAAAGTGAATTCACGAACCTGAATTCGTTTACGCTAGCTAATAAAAACTAGCCGTCCTTCCCGACCTTACCCCAGTGGGATGGGAAAGGGCGCCGCAAAGCTGGGGTGCTGCAGTTCCTGGAGCTGATGAAGGGCTGCCTAAGATAAATCAGCTAGCTCTAACAGACTTGGTCAACAGAGGCTGAGAGGGTGAAATTAAAGAGTTGACTATGCCTGTAGGATATCCGGAGCATCTTCCTGTGGACGGGGAGTTCGACTCTCCCCCGTCTCCACCAAATAGGCTTAAGTATCAGCTTCCAGAGGTTAATTTCCTATATTCCACACTGTGCCCCACACCACTCCCTGGGAATATCCCAGCATGAAGTCTTGAGTTTTACTTCACACACAGAGATCCCCCTTAGTATGAGGCACTACTTCACTCCCGTAGCGTACATCAGCTCAGGATACCTGGTCTGTGTATATCCTTAATACTGAACTAGCGGTCTCTGCTCAGTCTCATCTTATTGTAGCACTCACTACAATACACCGGCCTACCTTCGCGGGGCTCAAATGGCACTTCAGTATCTTTGCCACACTGTGCACATACTGCAGGGAACATTTGACGTCGGGGCCTATCACCATAGCCACCACCTCCTCCTCCTCCATAACGCTCTGACTTCCTCGACTGCCGGCATAAAGGGCAGCGCTTAGGCTCATTGGTATACCCTTTAGATGCGAAGAATTCCTGCTCCTCAGCAGTAAAAATAAAGGTAACTCCACAATCGGAGCACTGAATCGACTTATCCTGAAAGCTCACTGGATAACTCCCCCTGTTCTAAATAGTTGGTTAAAGTTATGGTCATCCACCACTTGAGTAAATCTAAGGTTCAATTTAACTAAGTATATAATAACCTGAACTGAAACCACCATAAACAGTATACACCAAAGGGATTTTAATTTGCAAAATTCTGTACAAGCTTCCTGATGAGAAGGATTACTATGATGGTAACCGTTCACCTACTCCTATGTCATTACGAACATCCGACCCACTGCTGAGGCGGGCGGGTTATAATCAGAAGGAAACTCCTCGAAGATGACTGATTGGCTTAGCAAAAATGAACACTGTAGGGACAGGTTTTTAAACATGTCCGTTGAATCTAGCGGACAGACCTAAAGGTCTATCCCTACACATTGGCGCATCATCAGAATGACAGAAGACGAAGGGCTCGCAATGACACAGGGCGAACGGTTACCCATGATGCAACTGCGACTAAAGTAGTTACCCGACCATCTTCCCCTGGAGCGACCAGGGGGTTGTCTTCTCTACCTCGACCCATGCCAACTCCCCTGGGGTTGCTTCTTCAGGAAAGAAAACCAGCTTGTCTGTTCTGGTACGGCCATACCATTTCTCCTTCCGTTTCCCCTCTACCAGGACCTCTACAACCTTGCCTAGTAGCCGAGCATTGATTTGAGTGGCAATCTCCTTCTGGAGTGTCTCAATCTTCTCTCTCCGCCTGATTTTCTCATCAGAGAGAACATTATCCTCAAGTTTCCGCCAGGCAGTAGTCTGCGGCCGTGGAGAATAGGCAGCAACATGCACCTTGTCAAATCTAAGGTCGCCAATGAGTTTGACAGTTTGCTCAAACTGGCTTTCGGTTTCCCCTGGAAAACCAACAATGACATCAGTGCTTAGTGATATACCAGGAATGACAGAGCGTATGTCTTCTACAAGACTACGGTATTGAGACACAGTATATCCCCTCTGCATCAGCTTCAGTATCTCGTCATCACCTGCTTGAACAGGAAGGTTGATAGCGGCACATACCTTATCAAGGTGCGCCATAGTTTGAATGAGGTTCAGATTCATGTCCTTGGGGTGATTGGTGAGGAATCGTATCCTCAGAAGCCCATGAATCTGATTCAGCTCTTCCAGTAAGCTTGCCAGGTCTGGTTTATGGGGTAAATCATATCCGTAGGAGTTGACATTCTGCCCCAGCAGGGTAACCTCCTTCGTTCCCTGTTGTACTCGTTTCCTTACTTCGTCGGCAATTTCCCCCGGGAGACGGCTCTTCTCCCTGCCACGGCGATAAGGAACAATGCAGTAGGAACAAAAGTTGTTACAGCCCTGGATGATAGGAACAAAGGCGCTGATACTGCTATGAGAAGGGAATGGCATACAATGACTGCTTTCCGGTTTATGTTTGCTTCCCCATTCCAGTAATGGTTCCCAATCTTGGGGTGGAAACGCCAGGTCAACCTGGGGGAAGTACTGCTTCAGCCTACTGTGGCACGAATCCACCAGACAACCAGTGAGGATAATGATAGTCTCAGGCCGGCTTCGCTTTATTCCCCGCAGGGCATTGAGCTTATTGACTACCTTATCCTCAGCACCCTGACGCACTACACAGCTATTAATTACAATGACGTCAGCAATTTCAATAGTGGGTGTGAATGAGTATCCCAGGTACTCCAGGTAGCTGGCAATACATCCTGTATCGGCTTTGTTCATCTGGCAGCCGATGGTCCATGTGTAGTAATAGCTAGTCATGGCTAGCTCACAAGAAGAAGGAAAGAATAATGATGAGAATAATCATCGGAGCTACTATTATCCCAATCCTTTTTATATCACTGAGCACATACTTATAGGTAGTGACAGGTAGCAAGGGAGTGGGAGGGCTGCCAACGGAGGAGGCATTTGGAGAAGCACCCACCCCCATACGAGTAGCAGGAAAGGCGGTGGGACGACGTCTCCTTTTTCGGGGACTCTTGGGTATGTGACTGCGTGGTGGTTCAGGCATTTTATTCTCCGTAGCTTTCTATTTTCTCTTCCCATATTCGGTCCACCGTGTGCCGGCATACCTCATAGCTGAAGCCCCTCTGCCTTAGAAAAGCCAGGAGGGTATTTCGGAAAAGATTATAATCCAGAGTGGACAGAACCTTCGCCTTCTTCCGGGCTGCCCGGCAGGCGCTGGTATCTTCATCCACCTCACTAATTACGGCAGCAGTAATCTCTTTACTAATACCCTTTTGATAGAGCTCTCTTTTTAATGCCATCCTACTACGGGGACTGAAGGATTCACGATTTTCCTTCCACCATTGAGCAAAAGCTGCATCATCTACTAGCCCTTGCTCCTTTAGGTAGTCAAGTACCTCCTCAATAACCTGTGGGTTGAAGTTACGGCGCTTCAGTCTGAGCCTCAGTTCCGCCTCACTACGAGAGCGGTAGCTCAGATAGCGAAAAGCTGCGTCCAAACAGGACTGAGAGTGTAATTGAACCATCGTCTCTACTCGGATTCCAGTTGTGCTATCTCCGTCTCAGGAGCTTCTTTCTCTAGAAGGGTGAGGGGAGCCAGGCAGCCCTGAAACCGAATCTGGGTTTCTATCTCGTGAGCAAGTTCAGGATTCTGCTGGAGATATTCCTTGGCATTTTCTCTTCCCTGCCCCAGGCGAGTATCATCGAAAGAGAAAAATGCTCCTGACTTCTTGACAATCCCCATCTTGACCCCCAGGTCAACGATATCTCCCTCTTTGCTTATACCCTTGCCGAACATGATGTCGAACTCAGCAGTCTGAAAGGGTGGAGCAACCTTATTCTTGACCACCTTGGCACGGACCCTGTTGCCCACTATCCCTCCCCCTTGCTTGATAGAATCTATCCGTCGCAGGTCAATTCGTACCGAACTGTAGAACTTCAGTGCCTTTCCTCCTGGGGTCACCTCAGGGCTACCAAAGAATACACCTACCTTCTCACGGAGTTGATTGATGAAAATTACTGAGGAATGAGACTTACTGATGGCACCGGTAAGCTTCCGCAGTGCCTGCGACATCAGCCGTGCCTGCAATCCCATCTGGGCATCTCCCATATCTCCTTCAATCTCTGCTCGCGGCACCAGGGCAGCTACCGTATCCAGGACTATTATATCTACCGCTCCACTTCGCACCAGGGTTTCAGTAATCTCCAGTGCCTGTTCTGCCGTATCTGGCTGAGAAATGAGCAGCTCGTCTATCTTCACACCACACTGGGCAGCATAGGTGGGGTCAAGGGAGTGCTCTACATCTATATAAGCGGCTGTTCCCCCCAGATTTTGAGCCTGAGCCATAATATGATGAGCCAGAGTACTCTTACCCGATGACTCCGGCCCGAATATCTCGACAACCCTCCCTTTGGGGATACCACCTACTCCCAGGGCTAAATCGAGTGAGAGTGAGCCTGTGGGAATAGTCTCTATTGCCAGTCTGGCAGAGGCATCACCTAACTTCATGATTGAGCCCTTGCCAAACCGCTTCTCTATCTGTTCAATAGCCAACTCCAGTGCCTTTCCCTTCTCGGTGGTCATCTCACCATCCCTCCATAAGCCCCTTATTTGCGGTCGCTATCAACCAATAGTATACTCTTGGCTGAATGGGGTAGTCAAAGCTTGGCTGACACTTCTACCCGTAATACCAATTATAGTTCACAATGTAGGAGCGGACGCTAACGTTATTCCTGCCGTGATAATCGCGGTCGGGAGACCGCTCCTATAGGAGCTAAGTCATGATAGATAATATATACGATGTCATGGTAGTAGGGGCAGGTCATGCTGGCTGTGAGGCATCCCTAGCAGGAGCCCGCATGGGATGCCGCACCCTTCTACTAACAATAAATCTGGATAATGTGGCGCTCATGCCCTGCAATCCCTCCATAGGTGGTCCTGCCAAGGGTCATGTAGTCCGCGAGATTGATGCCCTGGGTGGTGAGATGGCACACACTATTGATAAGACCTTCATTCAGATTAGGATGCTGAATACAGGGAAAGGTCCTGCCGTGCAGGCACTCCGCGCCCAGGCAGATAAGAAACTCTATGGCTTGTCCATGAAGCATACCCTGGAGCACCAGCCACACCTTGATGTTAAGCAGGCTTTAGTTGAGGAAATAGGCATAGGGCAAGAAGATGGATATAATACCCTCCCCTGTCTGTGGCTAAAGACCAATCTGGGACAAGTATACAGGGGGAAAACGGTGGTGTTAACTACAGGGACATCACTGGCAGGAAGGGTAATCACCGGGGAGGTGAGTTACGCCGCGGGGCGGGCAGGGGAGTTCGCTGCCTACGGATTATCCCAAAGTCTCCGTGCCCTGGGATTTACTGTGGGGCGTCTCAAGACAGGAACTCCTCCTCGCCTTGATGCCAGAACTATTAACTTCAGCCAGACCATCCTCCAGCCAGGGAGTGAGGTGCCTCTTTACTTCAGCTTTATTACTGAGGATACTTCTGAGCCACCGTTTCATCCCTCTCAAGCAAATCCTGTCTATCCACCAGGCCCAGCTACCCCCTGGCGACCCCAATTACCCTGCTATCTAGCTTACACCAACCCTAAGACTCACGAGGTCATCCGCTCCAATCTGCACCGTGCTCCCCTTTTCACAGGGGCAATTCAGGGAGTTGGTCCTCGATATTGTCCCTCCATCGAGGATAAGATTGTCAAATTTGCTCACAAAGAGTCACACCCTCTATTTCTGGAGCCTGAAGGATGGGAGACAGGCGAGGTATATGTTCAGGGGGCTAATACCAGCCTGCCTGAGGATGTGCAACTGGAGATGCTGCACACTATCCCCTCCCTGGAGAGGGCTGAAATGGTTCGGGTGGGCTATGCGATTGAGTATGACTACGTGCCCCCTAGCCAGATTAGTGCCACCCTGGAGTCCAAGCTGGTCCCGGGGCTATTTCTCGCCGGTCAGATTAATGGTACTACTGGCTATGAAGAGGCAGCAGGACAGGGACTTATCGCTGGCATTAATGCTGCCCTCAAGGTCAAAGGGAAACCCCCTCTGATATTGAGGCGGGATGAGGCATATATCGGGGTGATGATTGATGACCTGGTAACTCACGAGTTGACTGAGCCCTATCGCCTGTTCACCTCTCGTGCCGAGTATCGCCTTCTACTGCGCCAGGATAATGCTGATTTACGTCTGACCCCAATAGGGTATCAGGTGGGACTTATCCCTCGAAGTTACTATGAAGAGGTAGAATCCCGGCGTGAGACTGTTGCTGCGGAGATAAAGCGATTAGAGAAGACATACTTCTTGCCACAGGGAGGAAACCACAGCCTCAGTGCTGCGGAGTTTTTGCGCCGTCCTGAATCAAACTATGGTAGCCTGATTTCCATGGGAGTAGCATCACCTGTAATCTCTCCTGAGCTGGCAAACAGGACCATGGAGCAGGTAGAGATTGAAATCAAATATCAGGGCTACATAGAGAGGCAGCGTAGGGAGGTAGAGCGGGTAAGTCGTCTGGAGGAGAAACGCCTGCCACAAACTATTGACTACACCACCCTTAACGGGCTCCGTTACGAAGCATCTCAGAAATTGAACCGTTACCATCCTGCCACCCTGGGTCAAGCCTCCCGCATTGACGGGGTTACCCCCGCGGATGTAGCCATCTTACTGGTGCACCTGGAAAGAAGGAGGAGGGGGTGAAGATAAAGGATAAAGAAAGGTATGTGCAAAAGAATTTCTGCTATCTATAGGGCGCAGTCTAATTTTTCTGTAACTACTCAGATAGCAATTGATAGCCACAGAGTTCACAGAGACACGAAGAGGTTTGTAGGGTTCATTAGGTTTGTAGAGTTTATTGAGTTCCCCGCCAACCCCATAAACTCTATAACTCCATAAACTTGGTGAACTCTGTGGCTGTATAGCTAATTTTTTCTAAACACCCTCTATGCCCGCCATATTACTCAAACAGCGAGGCATATTCAGGTACAATATCAGCGGTAAATCTCACTATACCCTCATAGGTTTTTTCATGTGATGTCATTCTTTTAAGCACATCGAATGGTATGGTAGCGATATCAACCCCTGTCAATGCCAACTCCCTCACCTGCCTTGGATTCCTCACACTAGCTGCGATTACCTCAGTTTCAAATTGATACTCCCTGAAAACCTGAACGATATTATCAACTAAGTCCACTCCACTCACTATCCCCTCATCATTCAATATCTCCTCTCCCTCTCCCATCCCACTTGCTTCGTAGTAATCCCCTTTACCAAAACTAATTCCCGCTCTTTCTCTTAGATAATCATCGATTCTTCCCGCAAACGGGCTCACATACCTGGCACCTGCTTTTGCCCCTAACAATGCCTGCTCAAGCGTCATTACCAGGGTGTAATTTACTCTAATGCCCTCTTCGGATAGTCGCCTGGTGACCTTTAGCCCATCATAATCTTGCAAGGAAGTTTTATTCAGAGAAGGGTTAGCCGGTATCTTGATTACTGCATTACCTGCAATTGAGTTAAATCTATCATGTAATCTCTTTGCCTGCTCAAACATTTTTTCCTCAGTTAAACCAGTAACCTCCAAACTTACATCATGACCCTCCCCTGCTGCTCTCAGAATCTCTCCAATATAATTCTCCATATCTACCCCCTTCCCCAGAGCATCGATCGCTTGCTTTATCAGAGAAGGGTTAGTAGTTACCCCATCCACAATTCCCCAAGAAAGAGCCTCCTTGATCTCATTTAATTTCGCTGTATCAATAAATATTTTCATCCCTACCTCCTCCTATAATTGCTAACTCCGCTTCTTACGATTATAGCAGATATTAACCTGACTTTCCCCTATTAGTCTCTTCCCCAGGAACTATGTTCTCTGTTAGAACTTGTCTCTATCTCTATCTCAGGAGGTGGTTAGCAATGATTACCCGCTGTATCTCCGAGACCCCTACATAGACCTCAGTCATCTTGGCATCCCTGTAGAACCGCTCGATGGGCAGGGTCTTCATGGTGCCATAGGAGCCATGAACCTGCATCGCCATGCGGGTAACCTCTACCGCCATCTGAGAGCAGTAGAGCTTGGTTACTGCTGATTCCTTCTGGATGCTTTTATCCTGGTCTCGCAGAAAAGCAGTGCGGTAGACAAGCCACCTTCCTGCCTCTATTCGTGAATCCATCTCTGCCAGGAGCCACTGAATGGTAGGCATATTAGAGATAGGCTGACCGTAGGCGATACGCTCCTGAGCATAAGAGATGAACTGCTCAAGGGATGCCTGGGCAATCCCCACTGCCTGGGCAGCTACTCCCAACCTCTCTCCACTTACAGCCTCCAGCAATACAGCATAGCCCTTGCCCTTCTCACCCAGTAGGTTCTCCCGCGGGGTCTGAATCCCATCAAGATATACTACTGAGGCTGCCATTCCCCTGAGTCCCATGGTTTCACATGGCTCCCTCACTGTGAAGCCGGGAAGGGTTGTATCCACGATAAAGGCACTGAGCCTTCCTAATTCATCCTTGGCAAATACTATGCCTATAGAAGCTACAGATGCCAGGGCAATGAAAAGCTTTTGACCTTCTATAATATAGCAGGAGGCACCATGTGTTTCATCCAGTATGGCTGTAGCCCCGATAGCCTTGGGGTCAGAGCCGGTAGCAGGCTCGGTAAAAGCAAAGCACCCGAAGGCTCTACCACTAGCCAGGGGAGTGAGATACTTACATTTC
>JAUWOP010000080.1 GCA_030612045.1 Chloroflexota bacterium
ATATAGCAGGAGGCACCATGTGTTTCATCCAGTATGGCTGTAGCCCCGATAGCCTTGGGGTCAGAGCCGGTAGCAGGCTCGGTAAAAGCAAAGCACCCGAAGGCTCTACCACTAGCCAGGGGAGTGAGATACTTACATTTCCTCTCCTCGGTTTCAAATTTATCTCCCGTTGGGTCTTTTGATGTGCCCATTTATTCCGTGCTCATCGTAAACATCAAATACACCCTTGCAGAAATTGAGCATCCTCTCGTCACCGTTAGCGATAGCTTGCTCATAGATTTTGATAAAATACCTTTTACCTGCCTCAGTCTGTGAATAGTTCTTCTTCATGAGGTTGTGTTCCATGCACAGAGTTTGCCCGTTATCAATAGAGTTATCACCACCCTTATCCTTTGATTTTGTGTGGTCTGCGCATAGCTCAATACCATCTGCTATCCCTCTATGACAGACGACACATCTGTAATTATCACGCTTAAGAATCTCCGCTTTCACCTCAGGGGGAAAGTCAAATAGCTCAACTTCTTTAATGCGGTCAGGGTCATAGCGATATACACCCTTTCTAACTTTAATTAGTTTGCCCTCTTGGTGAAGCTTGCGGATTCCCCTCCAGGGGTCTCTAGGCGGTTCAGGATGCTCCTTGAGGTATTGCTCCGTTACCCAATCAACAACCGGTCCATGCTGAAGGTCTTCCTTAGGGTGTCTTTGAAAATACTCAATTATCAAATCGCTAATGCTTCTGTTTTTTGCCACTCCTTTGCCCCTTCTCTCACATTAAGCCTGAGCTGATTTATGTGCCCTTCAGTTATGAGCCTTCGTTTTGCTAATTCACAGTATTTCTTGTCAATCTCAATCCCTATCCCTTTTCTTCCTGTTTGCAAACATGCAAGCAGTGTTGAACCACTTCCGAGGAATGGGTCGAGCACTGTATCTCCCACAAAACTGAAAAGTTTCATACATCTCCGGGGCAATTCAACAGGGAAGGGAGTAGGATGCCCCACCCTTTTCTTGCTCTCACCCATAAAATTCCAGACCCCGTTTGTCCACTCCATAAATTCCCCTTTGGTTATATCAGATTTTCGGCTCCCGCTAGTTTTCCTCCAATCCATTTTGTAAAGAATAACTATAACTTCAACCGGAGCTATCACATAGGGAGCCGTGGCGGAAAGCCAGGAACCCCAGGCAGTTCTTCGTGAGATATTCTGCTCATTCCAAATAATTGTAGAGTGATACTTAAACCCCACTTGCTTGGCAATGGTTGTAATATCCGCACATACACTTTGCTGACCACCTTTATTCTTATCCAGAGGGATATTAAGGCAGAACCTTCCATCATTTTTAACCAATTTGTAACATTTAGCCAGCCAGTCTTTGGAGAAGGACAAATAATCATTGTAGGACATAGTGTCATCATGAGAATTATACTTGATGCCCACATTATAGGGAGGGGATGTCACTATTAAATCTACAGAGTCTTCCCTGATGTTTTTTGTTTTCAAAATATCAGCATTATAAATCACCATTGAATCCCTATGGAAAGCCAGTTCATCAACTTGGGTAGGAGTATCAATTCCAACTTGTTCTGCACCTTCCACGAGATAAACTGATTCAGGTTCTCGTATTAAGGAATCTCCCTTTTTGTATCTACTTGGATTTTGGGGAGCTTCAAAGTTCTGGCTTTCTTCCAAATAGCTCTCAATACTCTCTCTAGTAAAACGTCTTTGCCCCCCCGGTGTCCTTGTGGGAGATATTAACCCTTGTTTTTCCATGCGATAAATAGTGGCTGGGCTTATTCCAAGGTATTTAGCCGCTTCTTTAGTTGTGAATATAGTTTTCTCTTCCACTGATATGCCTCCTAACAAAGGTATACCAACCTTCACCAGGATTTTACAGCACTAGCCAACACTTGTCAAGCGGTTCTTCTCCAGACCAGGACGGGGAGACCCTGAACAAACACTCATGGGCAACTACCCACCAGCGAACCATGAAAATAGGTTATCATTACGAGCCCTTTCCCTCTGTCATTGCGAGCGGAGCGAAGCAATCCCATCATCGCCACCCCACCGAGATTGCTTCGTCGCTACGCTCCTCGCAATGACACATTATGGGGATGCTCCTCACAATGACAGATGTGAGGGTCAGTCTATTTTCGGAATAAACACTCATGGGCGGTTGCCCACCATCAAACTATGAAAATAGGCTACGGTCCATACCATTCGTGGTGAGCTTGTCGAACCATGAACACCCTTCGACAGGCTCAGTTATTACGGGCAAGAATCTATTTTCGAAGCAAATGATTGAATGACTGTAATCTGTCTCAATTCTCTGTCTCTGCCTTAGAAGATGGTTAGCAATGATTACCCGCTGTATCTCCGAGACCCCTACATAGACCTCAGTCATCTTGGCATCGCGGTAGAACCGCTCGATGGGCAGGGTCTTCATGGTGCCATAGGAGCCATGAACCTGCATCGCCATGCGGGTAACCTCTACTGCCATCTGAGAGCAGTAGAGCTTGGCTACTGCCGATTCCTTCTGGATATTCTTACCCTGGTCTCGCAGAAAAGCAGTGCGGTAGGCAAGCCACCTTCCTGCCTCTATTCGTGAATCCATCTCTGCCAGGAGCCACTGAATGGTAGGCATATTAGAGATAGGCTGACCGTAGGCGATACGCTCCTGAGCATAGGAAATGGACTGCTCAAGGGATGCTTGGGCAATCCCCACTGCCTGGGCAGCTACTCCCAACCTCTCTCCACTTACAGCCTCCAGCAATACAGCATAGCCCTTGCCCTTCTCACCCAGCAGGTTCTCCCGCGGGGTCTGAATCCCATCAAGATATACTACTGAGGCTGCCATTCCCCTGAGTCCCATGGTTTCACATGGCTCTCTCACTGTGAAGCCGGGGAGGGTTGTATCCACGATAAAGGCGCTGAGTCCCCCTAATTCATCCTTGGCAAAGACTATGCCTATAGAAGCTACAAATGCCAGGGCAATGAAGAGCTTCTGACCTGCTATGATATAGCAGGAGGCACCATGTGTTTCATCCAGTATGGCTGTAGCCCCGATAGCCTTGGGGTCAGAGCCGGTAGCAGGCTCGGTAAAAGCAAAGCACCCGAAGGCTCTACCACTAGCCAGGGGAGTGAGATACTTACATTTC
>JAUWOP010000061.1 GCA_030612045.1 Chloroflexota bacterium
CGGGAGCGCTCTCTCTGGTTCATCACCAGAAGTCCTCCTTCCATCAAGGCACCTCCTACTGAGTTGCCTCTTATTTAACTCCTTTTCTCGGAAAGAGGACATTTCTATTGAGTTATATAGAGGACATTATCATAGAGTTACGACATTACAACAACAAAACTTGACAAAGGTTTGTGTTAGGGTATGCCAAGCTTAATGTAAGGTGAAAAAGGTAAACCTGTCCGAAAGGCAGGGACACAAAGCTACAAGTCTAAAGTCCCCCGAGAGGGGGAGATGATGGTTGGGTTGCCTCCTGAGAGAAGAAACTGCTCTCTGGCAGGGCGATAGACCCATGTCAGAGAGCAGTTTTTTTTATTAGGGAGGGGAGAGGTTGTTGCAACCGTTTGCTTCGAAATCTGTCATTGCGAGGAGCGTTGTGAGCCGAAGCCCAGAGCGAAGCGAAGGGGACGAAGCAATCTCACCGCCACCCCACCGAGATTGCTTCGCTTTGCTCGCAATGACAGGGGGAAAGGGCTCGCAATGACAGGGGGGGAGGTTGTTGCAAGGAGGCACTATTTTCATGGTTCGATGGTGGGCAGCCGCCCATGAGTGTTTATCTTGAAAGATGCTGAATGGTGCCAGTAATCCGCATAGATGATGAAGTTTGGAAGCAACTTCAAGAAAGGGCAAAGCCGCTGATTGATACTCCGAATGACGTGCTTAGGAGAATACTTGGGGTAGATAAACCAATATCCTCCGAAATAGAAAACAGCCCAACGGAAAAAGAGATTGAATTAAAGGAGGAGGCTAAGAAAATGAACAGTTCAATATTCATCGTAATCAATGCAGCCGGAGAATATCCTAATGACGAGAACGCTCGTAACGGACGTCGTCTTACAGAACGCCGTGTCTGTAGTGGAATTGATATATTGGCGCCTTCACGTTTTGCAGAAGCGAGACGGAAACTTAAAAAGGGAGCTATGATTGCGATGCATCAAGGAGGTGCAAAAAGTTTCCGAGGGAAATATGGTGCTGGACAATTAATGGCGGCTGGGAGGGTTAAAGGGGAGGCTCGGGAACTGGAAGAAAAAGATAAGCAGGACTACAGTGAGGACTATGATCTGACTAAGCAGTGTTATCCTAGGTGGCCTCTTGTTGGGATAATATTCTACGAATTCCCAATGGGTATGGCAAAACAACCATTGCCCAAGGAAGCGGTGCCATATCAGCCTAGGCGAGGCAACAACTTCATCGAGATTAAGCCTGATGACCCTAGATATGCTGCCTTGGATAGATGGTGGAGCGCAAATTCTTAGAAAGCACTTCAACGCCAGCCAAAGAGAGGAGGAGGAATTAACCATGGTTCTGTCAGGAATATTTAATAACAAAAAGCCTAAAGTCCCCAAAGAGACAAAAGATACTTGGACTGGCAAGGTTTATAAGGCTCGTAATCAGGCCTACCAAGCGCTGGCTCTCAGCGAGGGCATGGATCCTACAAAACCTCTTGGATGGTTTGACCTTTGCCGAAAGTACCCCCTGAGATTCGAAGATGTAGTTACGGGTAGAAAAATTGATAGCTCAGGTAGAGCAGTCTAGGTTGAGACTTCTATGGTATAGTTCTTAGCAATCCTGCCATAGAAGTCTCAACCTATTCCACACCAGTATTCTCTGCCCCATTACGCTCATGCGTTGGATATTCCTTGACATTGGTATACAGTTTGTATACATTAGTAAATGGAGCCAACTGGAGAGTAGCCACTGCCAGAGAGATGACCGATAGCGAAAGGCGACTGTATATCAAGGGAATTGGAGACAGGTAAAATATCTGATTTAGATAGGGAAATCGAGCGTATCGAGCAGGGTGATGCTTGGGATAAGACCGATGAAGTCGTCCAGGTAGAGGTAAAGAAGCCCTTGGACAAGGTGATACCTGTGCGGCTTTCGGCGGAGAAATGGGAGGACCTGAGGGGAGAAGCCCGTGAGCTTGGCATTGGACCCACGACTCTTGCTCGCATGTGGATACTGGAGCGCTTGCGCCAGAGAACGAAGGCAGCGTTTTAGCCTTGGCAACTCACAACCTTGTTTGTAGCATGACTTCTCATTACTCTTGTTATGCGAAATGCTGAGCCTATCCCACACGAGCGTGCTCTGCCCCGTTAGCCCGGTTGGGTGCTCATCTTATAGTCTTTTATAGGTATCCTCTTTACGCCGGGCTACCCCTACTATGGTGAGTAATTGGGCTTCATCATTTATGGCATATACTATCCTGTACTGCCCTACCCGAATACGCCACAGACTGCTGTCAGGCAATTTCTTGACTCTCGGTAGCCTGGGATTCTCCTCCAGGGTGCAGATGGCTTTGGCAACCATTTCATAATCTCGCTCTGGAATAGTATCCAGCCCTTTGTGGGCTGCTCGCCTCAGCTTAATTTCATAGCTCACCCCGGCGCTCCTGCCTGCTTTCTTGATACTGTTTCCAGGTTACGGTACCTTCTTCGTCGGATAATGCTTTCAGCCCTTCTTGAACATCTTCCTCATCCTCCAGTATCTCCAGAGTGGCATCACGGAGAAGCTTAGCCATAGAAGTCCGCTGCTCAAAGGCAAGACGGCGAAGCCTCTCATGCTGCTCTTCAGTCAGGAAAATCGTGGTGCGTTTTAGTGCTGTTCCCATAGGTTGCCACCTCCTTGTCCATAATAGCATATATACATCGCTATGTCGATATGTTATCCACATTCATATGTTGCAATGACAATATTCGCTGAATTTATCCCCTTCTCCATCATCGTAACCCTTGTCTCCAGCTACGGTGCCAACCTCTATATCCCCTTCCCTATATCTTTATCCACCATCCTCTCCGAAACATCCCGCAGATGAGAGAGAACCAGCATCTTCAGGATAACGGTGGGATTATATGGCGCCTGACCTGTTTCTCCCCTACCTTTGTAATAGCTAAGAAGCTTCCCTGTGAATCTATCCCAATCTACTACCTCATTTAACCTTCCTCTCATCTCTTTTCCAAGTGTCACCCATCTAACTAAACGGGACCACCAATAAGTTTCCGGTCCTTTGTGCCTGCTGCTACCAAACCCTCAATATATTATAGCCTGCTTTAAGTATACCTTCGTCCATTACCTCAAGCTTGCCAATATCCCCCTGTACCTCTCCAATCCCCTCATACTTTTTCGTAACGCTCACGCTGTGGTGGAAGAACTGAAGGGAAGGTTTTGATGCCAATTCAAAGACATACCTTGTCTATCTTGGGTTACTCGGTTATAATAACTGGCAGTCAGGCAAGATACTCTTGGGATTATCTAAATCATGGAGCAAAGATAGGTCAATATGAAAAAGGTAGTCGTTACCGGCGGAGCAGGCTTTATTGGTTCGCACCTCGCCGAAGAGCTGGGGAGGCGAGGCTATCAGATTATTATCCTTGATGACCTCTCTACAGGGAAGATAGAAAACATCGCAGGCCTAATCAACTCAATAAACCCCATAACTCCACAAACTCAAGGAACTGAATTCATCCAGGGCAGCATTACAGACCTCCCCCTGCTCCAGAGGCTTTTCCAGGGTGTTGACTATGTCTTCCACCAGGCAGCTATCCCCAGCGTGCCACGAAGCGTACAGAATCCCCAGGCTTCCCACGAGGCAAATATCACAGGAACCCTCAATGTACTTCTGGCGGCAAGAGATAACAGTGTAAAGAAAGTAATCTATGCCTCGTCCTCATCAGTCTATGGTGATACCCCAACCCTCCCCAAAAAGGAAGATATGACACCCAACCCCCAGTCCCCCTACGCTGTAACTAAGCTTGCCGGTGAATACTACTGTAGGGTCTTTCAGAAGGTTTACGCATTGCCCACTGCTTGCTTGAGGTACTTCAATGTCTATGGTCCCAGACAAGACCCAGAGTCGCAATATGCGGCGGTCATCCCAATATTCACCAAGAGGCTTTCTGAAGGAAAGCCACCTATAATCTATGGAGACGGCGAGCAGACCAGGGATTTCACCTTTATCAAAGATGTAGTTGGGGCAAATATCCTGGCTGCCGAGAGCGAGGCTGCTGGTGTCTTCAATATTGGGAGAGGTGAGAGAATCACCATAAACCAGCTAGTCGAGCTTGTTATTGGGCTTGCGGGAAGTAACATCGGTCCAATCCATGAAGACTCAAGGACAGGAGATATAAAACACAGCCTGGCGGATATTTCCAAAGCCAAGACTTTCGGTTATGAGCCGAAATATGGTTTAGAGGAAGGATTGAGAGAAACCATCAGGGCAATGAATGGTGATGCGTGACGGGTAAAGGGTAATGGGTGAAGAGTGAAGAGTGAAGAGTGAAGTGAATAAAATCAAAACGCATAAAGACCTTGATGTTTGGAAAGAATCGATGGCTCTGGTAAAGGAAGTATACAAGTTAACAGAAAACTTCCCGAAGGAAGAAACCTTTGGATTAGCGTCTCAAATGAGGCGAGCAGCAGTGTCAATTCCAAGCAATATAGCCGAAGGGGCAGCGAGAAACTCAGATAAGGAATTCATCCAATTCCTTCATGTATCATTGGGCTCACTAGCTGAATTAGAAACGCAATTGCTATTGTCCAGAGAATTAGGATTTGCCAAAGATGAGAAGTTAAATGGAAGCGTTGAGCAGATAAGAAGAATGTTACTTGGTTTGATAAAGTACTTGAGAGGCAGGTTAGTGAAGAGTAAAGGGTGAAGGGTGAAGGGTGAAGGGTGAAGGGTAATGAGTGAAGGGTAATGAGTGAAGGGTAATGGGTGAAGGGTAATGAGTGAAGAGCAACCGATAACGCCTAACGCATCACGCATAACTCATCACCCATAACCCATCACGGATCACGCATTACGCATAACTCATCACCCAATAGTTTGTGTGGGACTGCCTTTGAAGGTGAGGATGAACTCAACAAACCCAATAAACTCAATTGGACTAATGACTATTAACTGCTAAGCTCCAAATGTGGTAAAATTTACCAAAGGAAGGTGAAAGAATTGAAATCAAAGGAGATAGTAACCGTTCACCATGAATCCTTCACCCTTCGACAAGCTCAGGGTGAACGGTTACAGGAGGTAGTTAAAATGGCGATTAGGGAGCACCTTATCGAGAAGATAAAATCTTTGCCGGAGGACAGGCTCGAAGAGGTCGGCGACTTCGTCGAATTCTTGGAGGCGAAAGAGGAAGGATACCCTAAGCTGGCAGAATATGGCATGGGAGACTATTTGAGCCAACTTTCAGCCTATGAAGAGATGCTAGCTGCCGGGAAGATAAAGTGGAGGTAAGAAGGAGAGATATCTTCCTGGTCGATTTGAATCCTGTGGTAGGCACAGAGCAAGCGGGAATAAGACCCGCTTTAGTGGTGCAAATAGATAGAGCAAATGTCACTAGCCCTCATACAATCATCGTACCATTTACCACAAGAATAAGAGAAACCATCTTGCCTTCTCATGTCAAGATTTCAGCTGGAGTTGGTGGACTCACAGAAGACTCGATACTCTTGTGCGAGCAGATAAGAGTGATTGATAAGAAAAGACTGGTGCGAAGGATAGGAAACATCGAGGAAGAGGATCTAAGGAAAGTAGTTATAGCCCTCAAGGTGATTTTAGGCTTAGACTGAACTCTATTGGGAGAAGCGTGATGAGGAACACAAAAATGAATATTCCCCTTGCGAATAGGAAAACCTTTTGGGCAAAAGAGCTTTACAAAAAGTTTTAGCAGGACTTTCAGATAAGAATATCAAATTTAGCGAGTTAAGAAAAATTGTAAGCGTTCACCCACTCTTTATATGTCACCCTGAGCGAAGCGAAGGGTCTCCGAGATTCTTCGTCGCTTCACTCCTCAGAATGACATTGGGTGAACGGTTACATATTAAAATATAAGCTTCATGAGGAGGTTAAAGATGTTTAAGTATGAGATACTGATTTATTGGAGCGAAGAAGATGGGCTATTTGTAGCTGAAATCCCAGAGTTGCCCGGATGTATGGCAGACGGCGCTACATATAAAGAAGCCATACATAATGCTGAGATTGCAATTTCCGAGTGGGTAGAAACAGCTAAAGCATTAGGGCGAGAAATACCAACTTCTAAAGGAAGGCTCGTATACGCATGATAGATGCATGTCTAGAAGGGTAATGAGTGAAGAGTAATAAGTAATGAGTAGAGAGCAACCGATAACGCCTAACGCATCACGGATCACCCATAACTTATCACCCATAACTTATCACCCAATAGTCTGTGTTGTTGGTTTAGGGTATGTTGGCTTACCTTTAGCAGAGGCATTTTCCAAAAGTCTGAAGGTGATTGGCTTTGACACTGATACCCAAAAAATCCACCAACTGGACGGTAATGCATTAAGAGTAATGGGTAAAGAGTCACAAGCTCCGCCGAATTCTCCCATCACTCATCACCCATTACTCATGACTCAAAGTCTGACTTTCACCACCGACCCTGCGGAAATAAGCCAGGCTGACTTTATCATCATTGCCGTCCCCACCCCAGTGACCAAATCCAAGGAACCCGACCTTTCCTATGTTAAAAATGCCTCTGAAACTATAGGGCAGAACATGAAGAAAGGAGCTACAGTCATTCTTGAATCCACTGTCTATCCCGGCGTCACTGAGGAGATAGTCGCACCTGTCTTGGAGAAGGAATCTGGGCTCAAATGTGGCGAGGATTTCAAGATTGCCTACTCCCCGGAGAGAATAAATCCCGGGGATGAAGAGCATGCCATAGGGAAAATAACCAAGGTAGTTGCCGGGATGGATGAGGAAACTACTGAGCTTGTCGCTGAGCTTTACAGCAAGGTTACTGCCAAAGTTTTCAAGGCAAAAGACATAAGGACTGCCGAAGCCGCCAAGGTCATCGAAAACATCCAACGAGATTTGAACATTGCTTTAATGAACGAACTATCGCTTATCTTTGATAAAATGGGCTTGAGCACTAAAGATGTCCTTGATGCGTCAGCCACAAAGTGGAACTTTCACCGATATTCTCCGGGGCTTGTCGGTGGGCACTGCATCCCTGTTGACCCTTACTATCTGGTATATAAAGCTAAGGAGCTTGGCTATCACCCTCAGGTTATCCTGGCAGGCAGAGCCATCAATGACTCCATGCCCAAACATGTCGCTGAGATGACCATCAAAGCCTTAAACAATGTGGGCAAGGTAATAAAAGGCTCTAAAGTTCTCATCATGGGCTTAACCTACAAGGAAAATGTTGCCGATACTAGAGAGACCCCTGTAAAGGGGATAATACAGGAGCTTAAAGAATATGGCGTTGACATATTTGGCTATGACCCCTTGCTAAATGATATTGAGCATGAATTTGGCATCAAACCCTATCCCACATCACCCATTACGCATCACCCATCACCCATCACGCATAACGCATCACCCATTACGGCCATAAGTGTCCCATGCAGCTTTTAAGGAAATAACTCTGGATAAACTCAAATCCATTATGAATGCCAATCCGATATTGATTGATGTTCGAGGATTCTTTGAAAGGAAAGAGGCCGAGGGGAGAGGATTTTGTTACCGAATTTTATAAGGGTTAGCAATAGATGGAAGCATGGAGTGACTACCGAATTAAAAATCTGATGTGGAATTTCGTGTAGTATGAGCAAGGGGCTTCACCTATGGTCACGAGACAGGATAGATGTAATCGCTGCCATTCTTGGTGTCCTGGCAGGGGTAGTAATTTCATGTATGAACCTCATCTACTCCAATGCCTACCTGATTACTATAGGACCCATGCTCATCATTGCCTGCCTGGTCTATCTGGTCTTCAGACGAAAGTTACTCTCTCCCGCCTCAGAGCCTCAGGCAAGCCACAGTCTTATCCTGATAATAAACATCATCTTCTGGCTTTCTCTGGCTGGTAGCATATACAGCCTGAGCACCGAGACACTCCACCGCCCCCTGATTTACTTCATTCTAATCTCTGTGGCTGCCTCTATGATAGCCCTCCAGATATTCTATTCCAGGGGAAAGGGCACCACCTGGCTGATACTATTTGAGATACTCCTCATCTCCCTGAGTGTGAGAGCCAGCGCCTATTTTGTGTTCCCTACTCTTCCCGGCTCAGACCCGTGGGCTCACCTGAACTATATCAAGGACTTTGTGAACCTGGGGCACATTGAGTCAACGCATGGCGATATCTATTACCTCAATTACCCTATAATGCACCTGAACACTGTTGGAGTGAAGTTAATAACTGGAGTAGGCTACAAGGCAGCAATGTTCTTGGGCATCGGTTTACCTCTCATGCTGAGCACCATCTTTGTATTCTTGATTGGTCGTAATGTGGCTAATGTAAAGGTTGGCTTGCTGGCAGCACTGCTGCTTAACCTGGCTGATTTCCATCTCAGCTTCGGCATTCAACTTATAGCTACAACCTATGGGATAGCACTCTTCACCATAATTGTTTACCTGCTTATTCGGGACAGAGGTAACCTCAGAGTATCAACTGTTGCTCTGACTATCCTGTTACTCCTGACGATGGTTATTACCCATACTATGTCTGCCTTTGTTATGTTCTGTTTTATTCTCTTTTTCCTCATCGGGATATATGTGTACAAACTTGCGTACAAAGGGCGAACTACTTCAGGAGTGAGTATGGTCACCCCCACACTGGCAGTGATGTTTGGCGTAGCCATGCTAGGGTACTGGATGTATGCTGGTTATACGGAGGGTGGTACCTTCTTTGACTCCGTCACCAGGGGACTTTATGGCTCACTGACGGAGCAGGCTGGCTTCCTGGCGCGTCAGGCAGCCCCATTGGCTGAGTATGGCTACCTGGACCCGATCCTGAATATTGCGGGATTTTTGCTTCTTTATCTTTGTGGCACTCTGGGATGCCTGCTATGGTTCTCACGGAGTCACCAAACCAGGACCAGAGTTGCCCTGATTATTGCCTTAGTTCTGCTGAATGTCTTCGCCCTTTCTTTCCCTGTATTCGGGATGCGCAACATCATGAACTCCCGTTGGTATGCCTTTATCTATGTTATTCTGAGTGTAGGAGCAGCAGTCGCCATATTCACAGTTGTTCGCAGCATAAACTATCGTAAGCTTGCCAGTATAGTATTAGTAGGCATCATGTTTATTATCCCCTTCTTTATGATTACCAATAATGTATCAAATATGGATAGCCCCATCTATGCTGCGGAGCTGAACCAGAGGATGGTATATACCAACTCCGAGATGGCAATAGCAGAATGGGCTGTCGAGGACTATGATGGCAAGATAATCACCGATTTGCAATATGGAGGT
>JAUWOP010000055.1 GCA_030612045.1 Chloroflexota bacterium
TGCCTCAAGCCAGGTGGAAGCTATCCATGGAGTTGTGGTAGAATCCCTAACACTGGATACCTTAACAACAGACTCCCTGAGAGTAGCGGGACCCAATCTTAACATAGCCCCTATTCTGTCCTGATGATGGGGACCACCTCACTAACCTGATGTCTCTGAACAATTTGGAATTATTGAGAGAAGGGGCTAGAGATTATGACCAAAATAATTATTGATTCCCAATATCATCGTGACCAATTCGATGATTGGCTTGCAGGTGGTAAGGTTGAAGATAAAGGGAAAACATATTACTGGTCTGCACAAGACAGCAATTATGGTTTTGGGTGGGAAATTGAGCCAACTACCGAGGGTAATTGGAATGATATTTCAGAAGACAAATTTAATAAAATTATCACATTAGTTGAGAAATGTCTTTACGAACATAGAGCCGAATATGTCTTTTGAATCCTTTATCAGAAAAGGCAACCTTGCCTCCAACTCCAGCATCAATGGATTACCTAATCTTTAGACTTGGTAAAAAATCCTGTCGACCTAATAAGCGTTTCTGTCCACCTGAAGAAAACATCAGTAAGAAAAAGTTGGAAAGTCTAATTCCACAGGACAGATTGATTTTTGGAGCTGACGGATATTGTATTTTTAGTGAAGTTTGCCAGTTGAAGAGGAAAATGTTAAATGCACCTAACAGCGTTTCAATTGAAGGAAAAACAGGGTGGAAAAGGGGGAAGACTAATGAAGGTGGGGGAGGTGGAATCTCCTCTTGAAGGTGAGCCCACCATCGCCTGTAACCGTTCACCCGGTGTCATTGCTTCAAAAAATGTAGCGTCCTCACTCCTGTGAGGACGAGTACCCGTTCCGTTGCCACAGGAGTGGCAACGCTACAAAAAGTAGAGTATGTCATTCCCGCCCCGTATTGTGGGGGTACGGGGTAAACTCCGGCAGGAATCCCAGTGAGCAACCGAATGCTGACTATTTTTCGGTAATATCATGTTAGGCGAATTGCCACCGATAGAGGAGTTTGACGATGTCTGTCATAAGTCGTTTAGCATCATCTCTGGGCAGCAGAGATGAAGTACCGAACCAGGAGCTTGCTCTAGAGCTTTGCGAAGGTAGAAATAGAGCGGATATTGAGGAACTGGTTGAGAATCTTTCCAGCAAAAGTGGGGCAATCCAAAGTGATTGTATAAAGGCACTCTATGAAATTGGGTATAGAGAGCCACAACTTATTTCTCAATATGTAGAGGAATTTTTTACTCTATTGAAAAGTAAGAATAATCGGCTGGTATGGGGAGCGATGATTGCTCTATTAGCTATCGCATCGGAGAAGCCTGATGAAATTTATGCAGAAATCGGTGTGGTATTGAAAGCAATTCATGAAGGGTCTGTTATTACGGTAGATAACGGAATATCAGTCATCTCCAGGGTATCCTCAACGAGGGAAGACTATGAAAAGCAGCTTGTTCCTTATCTATTGAAGCATTTAGAAACATGTAGGCCTAAAGAGGTTGGGCAACATGCAGAGAAGAGTATAATAGCAACAAATGAAAGGAACAAGGAAAAATTTGAGGCAGTGCTTCAGCAGCGGTTGGATGACCTAACTACCTCCCAGAAGGCAAGGGTCAACAAGGTGATAAAGAAAATGCAAACCATGTAATCAATGCCGCTTCACCTTCGGAGGGGGGACTTTGGATAGGCTCGGGGGTGTTATGTCAGGGGTGATTAATGATAAATAGGGGAGGGAAGACAAGGAGGAACAGTGGACATCATAGTGTGTGTTAAGAAGGTTCCAGATACCCGTGAAGCTGAACTCATTATTACTAAGGATGGGAAGGATATCGAGAAGGGTGAACTGGTGTGCGACATCAACGAGTGGGATAGATATGCGGTGGAGGAAGCTATCCGACTGAAAGAGGAGCTTGGTGGTTCAGTAACTGCTGTAGCCGTGACCCCTGATGAGGATGAGGACCTTCTGCGCAAGTGCCTAGCTATGGGAGCAGATAGAGCGATTATGGTAAAGGATGAATCCTTCAGAGGCTCAGATGCTCATGTTATTGCTACAGCCCTGCACCACATAATTAAGGATTTACCCTTTGACCTGGTATTCACCGGGGTGCAAGCAGAAGATGATGGATATGCTCAGGTAGGAGGAATACTGGCAGGGTTTCTGAAAGTGCCTCATGCTACGCTGGTAACCCAGATAGAGGTTCTGGAGAGAAAGGTTCAGGTACATCGCGAACTGGAGGAAGCTCTCATGGAGGTAGTAGAGCTTGACATGCCAGCAGTGTGCACCATCCAAACAGGGATAAATGAACCCAGATATGTCAGCATCATGGGTATCAGGAAAGCAGCCAAAAAGGAGATGAAGACCCTAAATACCTCAGACCTGGGGCTGACAGAGGAAGAGCTTGGCGATTCCGCCTCCAAGGTAAAGATTAAAGGATTATCTCTTCCACCCTCAGGCAAGGGAGCAGAGATTCTGAAAGGCAGCACTGGGGAGATAGCCACAAAGGTTGCCAGCATCCTTAAGAGTAAGGGGGTGCTGGCATGAGAGAGATTCTTGTCTTAGCTGAACACAGGAAGGGAGTGCTTCGAGATATTACATGGGAGATGCTGTCTCTGGGTAAAGAACTGGCTGAGAAGATGGAGGCTCAGTTGACTACCGTATTGCCAGGTTATGAAGTGAAGAGTTTAGCTGATGAGCTCTCTACTCAGGCTGACCTGGTTCTTCTCGTAGAAGATGAGAGACTGCAAAATTTTAGCAGCATGGCTTACCAGCAAGTTCTTTCTACTCTCATTACTACCCGCAAACCAATCATAACACTGATAGGGCACACCGCCTGTGGCATAGATTTAGCTCCTGGATTAGCTGCTGCACTGGGAATGCCCCTTGCCACAGACTGTCTTAGCCTTACCCTCACCGAGAAAGAGCTCACAGCAGTAAGACAGATATATGGAGGCAAGGTCAATGCCGAAGTTGCCTGCTCCTGTGAAAAAGGCTGCATAGCTACAATCAGAGCTGGAGTAGTTTCACCATGGGGAGAGGAAACTCGCAAGGGGAAGGTAGAGGTGATACAATCTCCTTCATTGGAGGGTATATCTCGCCAGCGGTTTATAGAATATGTGGAGGCTGCCATTGGTGGGGTGGATATAACCCAGGCGGACATCATTGTGGCAATAGGCAGAGGCATTCAGGATAAGGAGAATATCCCCCTGGCAGAGGAGCTTGCTAAGGCTCTTGGTGGCACCCTCGCCTGCTCCAGGCCCATCGTAGATAAGAAATGGCTGCCTAAAGCACATCAGGTAGGAACCTCAGGCAAGACAGTTAGACCCAAGGCTTATATTGCCCTAGGCATCAGTGGTGCCTTCCAGCATATCGTAGGAATGAAGGATTCAGGAGTAATCATCGCTGTAAACAAGGACCCCCGAGCACCCATCTTTGAGGTAGCAGATTACGGAATCGTGTGTGACCTGTTTGATTTCATGCCAGTATTAAAAGAAAAGGCAAAGGAATTACTCCAACGGCGGTAATTAATAATGGACTTCGAACTCACTACAGAACAACAGGATATTCAGAGGGCAGCCAGGGAGTTTGCCAATGGGACATTTGATAAAGACCTGGCAATGGAGCTGGAGCACCATCACCGCTTCCCTCGAGAGATAAAAAAAGAGGCGGCTAAACTGGGATTCATCGGAATTCATTTTCCTGAAGAGTACGGAGGGCAAGCGTATGGGAATCTGGAAAATTGCCTGATAGCAGAGGAATTCTGCCGCCGGGATTCAGGGATTGGTCTTGCCTTAAGCTTCTGTTGCTTTGGTTCAGGAATAATCCTGCGGTATGGAAGGGATGACCAAAAGAAACGCTATGTCCTCCCGCTGACACAAGGGGATGCTATCTGCTCAGGTGCCTTCACCGAACCAGACCATGGCAGTGACATCAACCTGTTATTTACCACCGCAGTGAAAGAAGGCAAAGAGTATATAGTAAACGGAAATAAGATATTTATCACCAATATACAGGAAGCCGATTTCGCCGTAGTCCTCTGTCAGACCAATCCGGAAGCTATCTCCCCCCGTCAGGGGCAGAGCACAATCATCGTGGAAAGTAATCGGAAGGGCTTCGAATCCTCTTTCCTGGACAAGATGGGCTGGAAGATGAGCGTAACAGGAATGCTCTCTCTCAATGAGGTAAGGGTCCCTCAAGAGAACCTGGTAGGTGAAGAGGGGCAGGGATTCTACCAGGCTGTAGGGTACTTCAATGAGATAAGGGTTGAGATAGGAGCAACAGGTATAGGGATAGCTCAAGGTAGCTTTGACAGAGCCTTGGATTATGCCAAGAAGAGAGAGCAGTTCGGTAGCAGAATAGGAGACTTTCAGATAATACGGCACAAGCTGGCTGAGATGGCTACCCGAATAGAAGCCGCCCGACTCCTGACTCATAAGGCAGCCTGGGAATTAGATAAGGGAATAGCCAACCGTAAGCTCATCTCTATGTCCAAATGGTATTCTGCCAGGACTGCTGTAGAGGTAGCCGACGAAGCAATCGAGATTCTGGGCGGGCATGGCTATGTGCTAGAGAATGAGGTAGAGCGATTCTACCGTGATGCCAGAGCACTGGAAATCGTTGAGGGTACCAGGGAAATCCACAAAAACGCTATTGCCCGTGCCCTGGTAGGAAAAGGATAGTTACCTGATTTGCCATGCTTAAGGAGGGGTCTGCAATTGAACTTTGAACTTACTCCGGAACAGAGGGATATTCAAAAAGCAGCCAGGGAGTTCGCTACTGCTGAGTTTGATAAAGACCTTGCCATAGAGCATGAACTGAACCACAGCTTTCCCGAAGAACTCTGGAGGAAAGCCTCTAAGCTGGGCTTCGCTGGAATACACTTCCCTGAAGAATATGGAGGACAGGGATACGGACTTCTGGAAAAGGTTCTGGTGGTAGAGGAGTTTTGCCGCCAGGACTCCGGAATCGGCATGGCATTAAGCTTAGTTGAACTAGGCTCCGAAATAATCCTGGTACATGGAAATGAGGAGCAGAAGAAGAAATATCTCATTCCTGTGGCAACAGGCGAAGCCATCTCTGCAGCAGCCTTTACCGAGCCGGAGCATGGGAGTGACATCACCTTCTTATCAACTGTCGCCACAAAGGATAAAGATGGATACCAAATTAATGGAACAAAAATCTTCATTACCAATGGGTGTATCGCCAGCTTCACTGTAGTACTCTGCCAGACTGACCTTGAGGCTAAGCCTAGCTATCGAGGGCAGAGTACCCTCATTGTAGAAAAAGGACAAGAAGGGTTCGATGCTACTGAACTCGAGAACAAGATGGGGATGAGGATGAATAGCACGGCGGAACTTTCCTTTGTTAATGTGAAAGTCCCTGCAGAGAATCTGGTGGGAGATGAAAACCGCGGATTCTACAACATGATGGACTTTGTCAACGAGAGCAGACCAGAAATAGGTGCCCTGGCTCTGGGAATCGCACAAGGTGCTTTTGACAGGGCACTAAACTATGCCAAGCAAAGGAAGCAGTTCGGGCAAAGAATAGCAGATTTTCAGGTTATCCAACACAAACTGGCTGATATGGCTACCAAAATAGAGGCATCCCGACTTTTACTCTATAAAGCTGCCAGGAATTTTGATAAGGGTAAGATTGACCCCAAGATTTCCTCTATGGCTAAGTGGTTTTCAGCAAGGTCTGCAGTGGAGGTAACCGAGGAAGCCGTTCAAATCTTGGGTGGGCATGGCTATATGCTGGAGAATGAGGTAGAACGGTTCTACCGCGATGCCAGGGTAACAGAGATTGTTGAGGGTACCAGAGAGATTCAGAAGAATAACATCGCTCGTCTCCTGATAGGGAAAATTAGTTGAGTGAAGACAACAATCACAAGCATTACAAAAAAACAAACCCTAGCCCAAGAATATGACCTGCTGGGATGCATGCAGTGTGGTAAGTGCACAGCGGCTTGCCCTGTTGCTATGAGAAGCCATCTCAATATCAGAAAATTGATGCAGGAAGCCCTCACCCACGAAAGCCTCAACCCAATACCCATGAAAGAGCTTTGGGATTGCACCTGCTGCTCGACCTGTACCATCTACTGCCCCAGGGAGCTAAAACCTAATGAGTTGATTATCAACCTGCGGGGTATCCTCGTTGAGGAAGGGCATGTTCCCACGACAATAAGAGACGCACTAGAAAGTGTGTTCAAGCAAGGCAACCCCTGGGGAGGGGCTAAGAACAAGAGGGCGGAGTGGGCAACTGATTTGCACCTGAAAGATGCCACCAGGGATAAGGAAATCGAGGTGGTTTACTTCGTTGGTTGCACCCCTTCGTATGACCCCAGGGTTCAAGAAGTAGCAAGGGCTTTGGTGAAGAGCTTTAACAAGGCAGGGGTTAACTTCGGGATATTGGGGAATGAGGAGAGGTGCTGCGGTAATGAAGTCCGCAGGATGGGAGAAGAGGGTCTCTTCGAGATACTGATTGAGGACAATACGAATGTGTTTCAAAAACTCGATGTCAAAACGATGGTTACCACATCTCCCCATTGTTATAACACCTTTAAGAATGAGTATCCAGAGACACACTTTGAGATTCAACACTATACCCAGTATGTAGCGAACCTGATTGCCACAGGAAAACTCACCTTCTGTGGTGAAGTGGATAAGGTGGTAACCTATCACGACCCCTGCTTTCTGGGTAAACAGAATAAGGTTTTCGACGCACCCCGAAGTATAATCGACTCCATTCCCGGAGTGAAGTTCATAGAATTCGATAGGTCAAGAGAAAGAAGCCTGTGTTGTGAAGGAGGAGGTGGCAGAATGTGGGTGGATGCGTCAGATTCAGGGGAGCGTCTGGCAGAGGTAAGGGTCAGAGATGCAGTGGAAATGGGTGTCCAGATAATCCTCACAGCCTGCCCCTTCTGTCTGCTGAATCTGGAGGATGCCACTAAGACTATAGGTTACGAAGATAAAATACAGGTCATGGATATTATGGAATTGGTCTCCCAGGTGATTTGATTTGATGGTTGATAGTTCTTGGTTGATAGCTGTTCACCCGATGTCATTCCTTCACTCTGTTCAGGACAGTGTCTGAGGAGCCCTTCGCCATGTCATTCCGAGCGAAGCGAGGAATCTCAACATGTGGCTCAGTGTGACATATAAGGAGTAGGTGAACGGTTACGACGGTTGATAGCTGTTGGGAGAAATATGATTCCTGCGGTACTGGTAATAGGTGGTGGCATTGCCGGAATGCAAGCAGCATTAGATGTCGGTAATGCTGGTTTCAAAGCTTACATAGTGGAGAAGGAACCTTCCATTGGTGGACACATGATACAACTTGATGATGTCTTCCCCACTCTGGATTGCTCCGCCTGCATACTAACCCCCAAGATGACTGAAGTTGGCTCTCATTCTAATATTGAGCTGCTCACCTATTCTGAGGTAATCAGCGCAACCGGGCATGTGGGGGACTTCAAGGTCAGAATAAAGAAGAAGCCCAGATATGTGGATGAGGAAAGGTGTACTGGCTGTGGTATCTGTCAGCAGAAGTGCCCCTGGAAGGTGGACAGCGAGTTCGATATGGGACTAGGCAAGAGAAAAGCCATCTATACCCTCTTCCCTCAAGCAGTGCCCAATATACCTGTGATTGACCCTGAGCATTGCGCCTACTTTCTGAAAGGCACCTGCCGAGCCTGTGAGAGGTTTTGCGAAGCTGGAGCCATAGATTTTCAGCAGAGGGAAAGGGAGATAGAGATAGAAGCAGGTGCTATAATCGTAGCAACAGGGTATGACATATTTGATGCCAGATTAAAGCCGGAGTACGGATATGGTAAGTATAACAGTGTGATAACCGCCCTGGAACTAGAAAGATTGAGTTGTGCCTCTGGGCCTACCGAAGGAAAGATACAGTTAAATGGTAAAGAGCCACAGGGTGTAGTATTTATTCAATGTGTTGGTTCCCGGGATAAGACAGTGGGTAACGAGTATTGCTCCCGAGTCTGCTGCATGTATACTGCCAAGCTAGCATACCTCGTAAAGGAGAAGGTTCCTGGTGTAAAGGTTACGGTGTGCTATATAGATATCAGGGCTTTTGGCAAAGGCTACGAGCAGTTTATCGAGCGAGTTCAGAAAGAGGGGGTAATCTATCGTAGGGGAAATGTCTCTGAGGTATACAGGAGGGGGAATAGGGTAGTAGTAAGGGCGGAGGACACGCTACTGGGGGAGCCATATGAAGAGGAAGCTGATATGGTAGTATTGGCTACTGGTCTGGTACCAAGGGGAGATGCCAGGGAGCTAGCCAACCTGTTGAATATCTCACGGGGTTCTGATGGTTTCCTCCTGGAGTCTCACCCCAAGTTAGGAGAAATAGAAAGTGGGGTTGAGGGCATATTTTTGGCAGGATGCTGTCAGGGACCCAAGGACATCACCGATTGCGTGATACAGGCAAGCGGTGCCGCCGGTATGGCATGTGGGTTGCTTGCCAGGGATAGGCATTACTCATTGTGAGTAATAAGTGGATGGTCTGCAGCCCTGTTCAATTCCCTCTCCCTTGGTGGGAGAGGGTGATACCCTAATGAGCTAGAGGAAGTATGGCAAGAGAGGGAAATCATCAGAAAAACTATTTCAATCCTGGATTCAGTAGATTATAAGCATTACTCGGAAGGAAAAACTAATGCCTATTTAGAATATGCTTCTGGTGCTTGGATTGATGAGACGCAAAACTAAAATACGGGGTCTTGGTTAATATGCGTGACCTTGGTGTGTATTCCCCTGAGTCTGAGAAGGAAATAGAAGCCCTCAGCGTCAGTTTTGTGGAACTATAAGGATTTTAAAGGAAACCTGGCAAGCATCTTGGAGGAAGAGAATACAAAACATTTCCTTCGGTTTGTGGAATCCTTCCGATGCACTCCATTTATGCATCTAGCTTCATTTCCGTGTTACTTTTGCGGTAATTTAGATACCCTATGCATTTTTAGGATGAAAAGAATGCGAATCTAAAATTATATAGAGAAGGGACATGATTAGGTAAAAATAGAGGTGTAAAATGATTATAATAGGTGGCATCAAAATTCCCCCCATCGATGAACTCCCAGAAAATGAGCTTAAGGGTATACTCTATGGAATAATCAACTTTGCAAAATCAAATCCGCAAGGACCTGAAAGAGAGGCCTATGATTTCAAAAGGCAATTAAATATTAATGATAAAGGCAAGTACGAAATAAGAAAGGATTTCTCATCCTTTGCTAATACGCGCGGTGGATTGATAATAGTCGGAGTTGATGAGAAACAGGACTGCAAAATAGTTGGTGTCCAAGACATACCTAAAGATGATCAACTCAGCCAAATACTTTCAACCAAAGGTTATATTAACCCACCCGTGAGATTTTCTTCACGTGTTATACCTTATCAGGGTAAAACTGTACTTCTTTACTATGTCCCGGAAAGCGATGTGCCAATCGAAATACGAAAAGAAGGGAAATCATGGGGGGCACATGGGAGGGTCGGGGGAATTACAAAATTACTATCTAACATAGAAATTACATTGAAGTTCTACCGAGGTATTAGAAAGCTACCTGAGCGTGCAAGAATAAATATCTCGCAATTGGGCTTCTATTCTCCCGAAGATGATTCGAGAGAACCATTGAGGTGGTCCCCATCATCAGGACAGAATAGGGGCTATGTTAAGATTGGGTCCCGCTACTCTCAGGGAGTCTGTTGTTAAGGTATCCAGTGTTAGGGATTCTACCACAACTCCATGGATAGCTTCCACCTGGCTTGAGG
>JAUWOP010000060.1 GCA_030612045.1 Chloroflexota bacterium
TGCCTCAAGCCAGGTGGAAGCTATCCATGGAGTTGTGGTAGAATCCCTAACACTGGATACCTTAACAACAGACTCCCTGAGAGTAGCGGGACCCAATCTTAACATAGCCCCTATTCTGTCCTGATGATGGGGACCACCTCATGTAACAAGAGGGCTCAAGGGTGTTTCACTAAATGCGGTTTTGTACCATGTGGGCGTCTGATTCAAGGGCAGCATAATTTCGTCATGATGAAATTATCCGAAATGTCCTCCAGAAAGCGAGAGGGATGAGTGAACTTATCACCTCTAAGGTTGCGATAATGAGCATATACTAGGTAGAGAAGACGCTGAGCACGAGTTATTCCTACATAGCAGAGGCGACGTTCCTCCTCCATCTGCACTTTATCACTGAGAGACCTCATATGAGGTAAAAGACCCTCCTCCATCCCTATAATAAAAACCACGGGAAATTCTAGTCCCTTTGCTTGATGCAGTGTGATAAGGGTAACTGCCTCGTTTTCTTCCTCCAGGTTGTCTATATCGGAGACCAAACTTACTCCTTCGAGAAAAGTAGCGAGGCTATCTTCCTGCGCCACTCCCTGATAGTTGAGCATCTGTTGAGCTACAGCGCTAAGCTCCCTAATATTATTCCACCTCTCTTCCCCATCCTTCCCGTCTCTAACATACCTCTCATATCCAGTTCGCTCTAGAACTACATCTATCAGAGCCCTTACATCTAACTCTTTGCTTTCTTGAACCAAATCCTGAAGAAGGTAGAAGAGGTTGGCTAACGATTGAGTGCTACGGTGGGAAAGTGATGGTTCAGACTCCTGATGAGCGATAACTTTCAGACCATCATACAGTGATATACCCTGAGCTTTTGTCCATCCGAATAATTCCTCCACAGTATGCTTACCAATGCCTCGTGCTGGTACATTAATAACTCGCATGAGGCTAGCGGTATCATAGGGATTATGAATGAGCTTGAGATAGGCAATCACATCCTTAACCTCACGGCGCTGGTAGAACCGCAGGGCTCCCACTAGCTTATATGATAGACCATAACGGATACAAGCCTCTTCTACGGTTCTTGACTGAGCATTAGTGCGGTACATCACCGCACATTCTCCAGGCATAGCCACACCTTGCTCTCTAAGGTGTTCCACCTCCTGCACTACAAATCGTGCTTCTTCTTCAGCATTGTAAGCCTCCACCACAGTAATAGGCAATCCCTCATCATTCTCCGTCCATAATTCTGTTTTTTTTAACAATTGCTGCTTCCATCTTATCCCCCTGCGTTGCTGGTCAGCAGAGATAAGTCTCCTTGCTGCTCTCAAAACAGTACGAGTAGAGCGGTAACTCTGCTCCAGATAAACTACCTTGCAGCCGGGGAAATCCTTCTCAAAACTGAGGATATTGGTTATATCAGCATGTCTCCAGGAATAGATTGCTTGGTCAGGGTCACCCACCACGCAAATATTATGAGACTTAGCTGCCAGTTGTTTCGCCAATCTATACTGTGCCACATTTGTATCCTGAAACTCATCGATGAGCAGGTAAATAAAGCGGGATTGATAGCGATTGAGAACCACAGGACAAACATTAAAGAGGCGCACCGTGCTCATAATCAGGTCATCAAAATCCAGTGCCTTACTCTGTGAAAGAAGCTCTTGGTAATGCTTATACACCCGCGCCACCACCTCTTCAAAATAGCTGTGGGTCTGGCTGGCGTAGTGGTTTGGGTCGAGAAGTTGGCTCTTAGCCCCACTAATGGCAGAAAGAATCGCCCTAGGAACATTCTGGCGGGGGTCAAGTTTCAAATCCTGAAGAGAGTATTTTAGTAATCGGAGTTGGTCTTCATCATCATAGATGACAAAGGAAGGGTCAATGCCAATCTCCTTCCCATCCCGCCGAAGGATGTGGGAACAGGTAGCATGGAAAGTACCTATACTTAACCCCTCAGATAACTGCCCCAGGAGATAGCGAATCCTCTCCTTCATCTCTCTTGCTGCCTTGTTAGTAAAAGTAACTGCCATGATACAGCGGGGATTGATACCGCAGATCTTCACTAAGTAAGCAACTCGATGAGTAATAACCCTCGTCTTACCGCTACCTGGCCCTGCTACAATGAGCAATGGGCCCTTGATAGTCTCTACAGCTTCTCGCTGCACCAGATTGAGTCCCTCAAGAATATCCATAATCTTTATCCTGCTACCCCGATTATACCAGATACGATGACCCCGAAATAGCATGGTGATTTCATAACGTATCGTGCAGGATACCATATGATGTAGTCTATTCTAAACGAATAATGAGCCTGAAGGATAGTGGTAGCAGTAATAATCCTTTCTTTCTTTGTGGAGAGTTGTGGATATGGGGATAAAAGAAAGGAAGCAGCTTCAGACAGCTCGGTTAGCTAACCTGGTGATTTGTTGAAAGAGATTGGAACGAGCCTTCACCATCCTTTCTGCAAATTCATTATCACTCATTTGACTGGCGACTGCTTCCAGACTTTCAAAAATAATGCCGGGACGCAGGCAGTTCTCAGCTTCGAACAATAATTTCAGCTTTTCTACGCTTGTTGGGGACATTGTCATCTCTAACCTTGCTCATTCTTTGCTGGGGATGAAAACATCCCCCCTTGAGCCAGTTAGAATTTTCATGGCCGCGTGGGGGCTTGGCCCCCACCCCTGCCGAGGATAAACCTCGGCGCTACGATAACCGGATAAACCTCGGCGCTACAATAGCTAATCATAAGAAGAGGCTATCCTATTCTAAAGTTTCCAGAAGCACTAAAAGTATTGGAAGAGACTTGCAATTTATTCCTTGGCTCTACTCTGCTATAATAGTATTATAAGGAAGCTATTAAACTAATGAAACCAAAACGGCCAGCACACATATTTCTCTACCTCATCATAATAATAGCTATCGTAATCCTGGCGATTACGGTCACTAAGGGTTGGGGTGGTGAGGAGATTCCGGGGCTTGGCTGGAGCGAAGTTTGCAATATAGCAGAAGAGGGGAAGATTGACCATGTTGACCTGACGGGAACGGAGATGGCAATAACTACCAAAGAGGACTATACCCCTCTTCACCCTCCCGAGCATTACGAGGATTATGGCACAAAGAACAAATTTAGTTGCCTTATGCCCCCTAATACTGACATTACTGACATTAATGCTTTCCCTGAATTTGATGGATTGATTAATACGGTAAGCGAGCCCAGTGGATTTAACTGGGGTTCTATACTGATAACCCTTCTACCTATACTCTTACTTCTCGGTTTATTCTGGTTCCTGCTGCGGGGAGCCCGGAGCGCCGGCAATCAGGCAATGAACTTTGGCCGCAACCGTGCCCAGATGTTGGTTGGTACCAAACCCTCAGTAACCTTCAACGATGTAGCTGGCATAGATGAGGCAAAACAAGAACTCTATGAGGTGGTAGAGTTCCTCAAATTTCCTGAGAAGTTCCTCAAGCTGGGGGCGCGCATCCCTCGAGGGGTTCTCCTGGTAGGCTCTCCCGGAACAGGGAAAACACTACTGGCACGAGCTGTTGCCGGAGAGGCAGGAGTAGCCTTCTTCTCTATCAGTGGCAGTGAATTTGTAGAGATGTTTGTCGGCGTAGGAGCCTCTCGTGTTAGAGACCTCTTCAACCAGGCAAAGCGCAATAGTCCCTGCATCGTCTTTGTGGATGAGATTGATGCGGTAGGACGGCACCGTGGCACCGGGGTGGGGGGAGGTCATGATGAGAGGGAGCAAACCCTTAATCAGTTGCTGGTAGAGATGGATGGTTTTGACACCAACACTGGTATCATTGTCCTCTCCGCCACGAACCGCCCTGATATCCTCGACCCTGCTCTGCTCCGTCCCGGCCGCTTTGACCGCCAGGTAATCCTGGACCGCCCCGATATTAATGGTAGGAAAGCAATTCTCGAGGTTCATGCCAGGGGCAAACCCTTCGACAGCTCAGTAAACATGGAGATAGTAGCCAGATTAACCCCAGGATTTACGGGAGCTGACCTGGCTAATCTTCTCAATGAGGCAGCTATACTGGCAGCAAGACAGGATAAGGATAAAATCAGCCTGCAAAATATAGAGGAGGCAGTTGACCGCGTTATCGCTGGACCTGAGAGAAAGAGTCGCCGTATCAGTGAGAATGAGAAGAGAATGACCGCCTATCATGAAGCTGGTCATGCCCTCACAGCCAGGATGCTTCCCCATGCCGACCCGGTGCACAAAATCTCCATTATATCCCGAGGTGTGATGGGTGGATATACCAGGCTTCTCCCCATAGAAGACCGCTACCTGTGGACACGCTCTCAATTCAAGGATATGCTCGCCGTAAGCCTGGCTGGTCAGGTAGCTGAGCAGCTGATATTTAATGAGATGACTACGGGTCCATCCAGTGACATTGAACAAGCCACTAAGCTGGCTCGTAAGATGGTTACAGAGTATGGTATGAGTGATAAGCTGGGCAGTCGGACCTTTGGTCGACGGGAAGATATGGTTTTCCTGGGTAAGGACTTTGCTGACCACAAGGATTACAGTGAGAAGATTGCTGAGGAAATCGATGATGAGGTCCAATCTTTTATCAGTGAAGCATATCAGCGGGCACAGGAGATACTAACCCAAAACCGAGCCAAGCTGGAGCAGATTGCCGAACGATTGCTTGTTGAGGAAACTATTGAGGGTGAGGAGCTTAACAGGCTTTTTGATGAACCTGCCCCTTCATATGAGGGGAAGCCTCCCACAGTTCAGACAAACGAGAGCTCCTAATATCACTCCCCAACAATACCTGCTATCCTGAACAAAATTTTGGTATCATCATGCAGCTCATCCCACCTCTGCAGTAGCTCCTCCTCTGATACCCAGATTGCTTCCCCCACATCATCAGCAGGTGTTAAATTTCCTCCTACCATTTCCGCCAGATAATCAATATATATAACATGTAATGTAACCTCGTCCCCTTCCTTTACTATCCTTTCGAAAGGTACCAATGGCCGTAATAGTTTTACCTTCAGGCTGGTCTCTTCTCCTACCTCCCTCAGTATGCCATGCTCAATTGTCTCCCCTACCTGAAGTCCTCCACCAGGGCATATCCATTTTCCTTGCCAAAATCCTCCCCTCTGAGGTACATGCTTTACTAACAAGACCTTTCCCAGCTTATCTTTGATAACTGCTCCTACTCCTATCATTATCCCTGACACGATAAAGCTCCTTTCATCTCCTGTAATCATTCACCCAACTATTTTACCACTTTCCCTAACCGGATGATTCAATTCCTGCAAACGTTCAGCCATCAGCTTCCAGATTAGGGATATTGATAATCTGTCTCCTTGACCTTCGCCCAGTTCTGGAGCTAGAATGTACCTTGCATGGTGGGCGTAGCCCAGTGGTCTAAGGCGCCAGGTTGTGGCCCTGGAGATCGAGGGTTCAAATCCCTCCGCTCACCCCATGCGCCTGTAGCTCAGCGGATTAGAGCATCGGTCTTCGGAACCGAGGGTCGTGGGTTCAAATCCCACCAGGCGTACCATCTGAATCTCATCATCTTACTAATACCTTGTGCTTCGTAACTGCTCATCCAGGATAACAGGATATGCATCAGATAGAGACAGAGTTAGAGATAGAGACCCTTCCCTCCTCTGCCTCTATCTCAACTCTCTATCTCCGTTGGGGTTTCTGCTACCCGGTGTCCTCTGTGGCTTGAGTAGTTACCCCCTTCTTCCTGAACGAGTACACCCTGTGGACACCCATCACGCCGAACAGGTAAACTAGAGCTATGGTTCAGCCAACCTGTCCTCACTTGACCATCACCGGAAAAGGCAAAATCACCATCAAAGGCAAAAACATTCCGTACATCATCAAGCGTAGCACCAGGGCGAAGTATGTTCGGCTTGAGGTGAGACAAGGAACGGGCCTTACGGTAGTGATTCCAAAATCTTATAAGATTGGGCAAATCCCAGGCCTTTTGGAGGCAAAGAGGAGCTGGATATTAGACAAGCTCGCAAAGTGCGGACAAGCCCAGCTACTTTCGGCTGAAAACAAACTCAAAAATGGCGATGTCATTCCTTACCTCGGACGGAATTTGGAGGTGGTAAGGCGACAGAATCTTGGGAACACTGACAGCGTGAGGTTGGAGCAGAACAGGCTAGTAGTAACTCTGGGCTCAGCGAGTAGCGAGTTGAATTTGCTACTGGAACAGTGGTATCGGATGCAGGCTGCAAGACTGATAAACAAGAGTGCAAACGAGCTGAGCGCTCAATTAGGACTTTCCTATAACCAACTCACTATACGAGGGCAGAAGACCCGCTGGGGTAGCTGCTCCCATAGAGGCAACCTCAGCTTTAACTGGAGACTCATGATGGCACCGGAGCCTGTCATTGACTATGTCATTATCCATGAGCTTGCCCACCTGAGGGAGATGAATCACTCAAAGAGGTTCTGGGAACTGGTAGCCGAACACTGCCCTCGATGGCGCAAGCACAAGAAGTGGCTCAAGAATCACGAGGCTGAGCTGACTGCCAAACTACCCCTCTAGAAGCAGCGCTAATTCTCCTCCTTGATACTCCATGCCCGCTCATCCCGGACTATTCTTCGATAAGGTATCGCCTCGTCTGTCCCATACCCAGAGCAGTCTTCATTCCAGTACCACAGTAGAGCGCATAGTCTACCAGCGCATTGACCTGTCGTAGAAGGCCGGGTGAGCTGCCATCGGCCCTCCATTCGGCTCTTCCGAGAAATCCGTATTGGCTGTAACTTCCCAATCTGTGTGCGGCGGGATGGAGCACTGTCTTCTCCAGAATGATGTGGTTCTCTACGAATTCCAGCAGTGACTCTTCCGAGATGACGACCTTCGAGAAGGCGTTCCACTTTCGCAGGTAACCTTGCAGGCAAATGTCAGGTGTCGGCGAAACAAGTCCCTCCCGACTCCTGCGGAATCCCGTGGGGGAGCAGAACTCAAGACCAAGACGCCTGTGGGGTTTTGCGGCTGTGAGCAGGGAGGCATAGGTGGCGAGGTTCTCCCACCAGCTCTGCTCCAACATGACGTCAAAAGGCACATGCTCCAGCACGAGGGGTTCTCTGCCCAGGGGATGACTCGGATTGAAGGCGATATCCAGGGCACGGGCAACCTCCGGAATCAGAGCGGTAATACGGACATGGTAGGTTCTATCCGGGGTTGCTACCAAGTCATCACCATCGTGGTTGAGAGGACCCAGAAGGGATGAAACCGTCCAGGGATGTTCGGAGGAATGAGCTCCGAGAGGGGCATCATGAAGGGCGCGGGCGATGTCTGGGGCAACCAGTTCCAGGCGGCGCAACAGAGCTGCATGGAGAGAGCGAGCAGGGCTGCTCTTAAACCTGACATCAGCCAGAGGCTTCAGAGCCACAGTCAAAATGCCGAGATCCGGGCTATTCTCCCAATTTGTGTTCAATATCCCGTCTCCAGGAAATGTACTTTGTGCTGTTCACGAAGGTCTTCACAGGTCACCCTGCCCACTATCAGTCTCAGGAGCCTTGTTGAATTGCCAAATGAAAGGTTTCCTTTACGGACTGAGGTGGCTCGATCATGACGAAGTGACCCTCTGGATACAAATAATCTTCGCCCGATTCATCAACCACCCGAATAAGATAGTGTTGAGCAGAGCGAGCATCGGGTATCACTTAACAGATCTTCATTAGCTCCAATGAGACAGCGTAACCCTCGTTCTTGATGCAAACTACAAACAGTAATTCTGCGTTATGTTGCTCCATGGCTACTTGTACTGGAACAATAGTGTGCCCAGTTTCTGAAGTGTCTCTACAACGGTGTTGCCCGGTAGTTTGCAAATCAATTCAGCTTTTCGCGCTCGCCAATCCAGGCTCTTCACTTGATCAGATAGGATCGCTCCACTAACAGCTAGGTCAGGAGGGATGAGAACCTCAAAAGGATAACCTTTGATTTGACCTGTGATAGGGCATAGAACAGCAAGCCCAACCTTGCCATTATAAGCATCGGGTGAGAGGACAACTGCTGGTCGGCGCCCGGACTGTTCGTGACCAGCCTGAGGATTCAAAGTGACCCAGACAGCATCGCCACGATTGGGAACATATGCTCCATTTCTTACCACGCTTCCTCGCCGATAGCCGAACCTGTATCAACTTCGCGATGGATGTTATCTTCTGTGACCTGCTCCAATAGTTGTTCGAGAGTCATGGGGAACTCAATGACAGGTGCTACAACAAGTTTCCCATTCTCCAGCGATACATCGACTAGAACATCACGGTCAATCCCCACCTCTTGAGCGAAGGCCTTCGGGATGCGCAACGCTAGACTGTTACCCCATCTTTGTATACGGGTTTTCATTGGACTACCCCACTTATGTATCTACAATGATAATACATCACCCCGCTATCATTTTGCAAATCGGATGTCGAACTGTCATTTGACCGGCTGTGAGCGTTCACCCGCCCCTCATATGTTACCCTGAGCCTTTCGCTTCTTGTCATTGCGAGCAAAGTGAAGCAATCTCATCCTCCCACTACCGAGATTAGCTTGCGTCTTTGTCCCCTTCGCTTCGCTCTGGGCTTCGGCTCATGGCGCTCCTCGCAACGACACCAGGTAGACCGATTACCTCGTCTCCAGGAAACACCCTCTGTTCCAAACAGCTCCCCGATATTGACTATGGGTAGCAATTGGCTAGTAGATATCTTCCCGACTAGCTATAGCTAACAGCCTTATCTCCTTATCCTCTGCCAGAATTCTGAAGACCATCCTGAATTTACCGACACGATACCGGTGAAGGCCCTCCAATTTACCGTGTAAACGCTTAACATTCCTGGCGGAAAAAAAGGGTCCTGCTCCAGGTCATGGACAGCTTCCTGGACTCTGAGCTGATGCTCCTTTCCCATTCTCTTGTAATAGTCCTGAGCTGTCCTGGTCCAGGTCACAGTCCACTTCGTCAAAAACCGACTCCCGTGACCTTACCCTCCGCCTCTTCTTGCAGTCCCTGCCTCAGATTTTGCATCAATTCCTCATCGGAGAGAACCTCCGCTGTTGCCTTCCACCCCTCCAGTTCCTCCCAACTAATGCAGCGCATCAATTCTATCTTCTCTTCGGCAGACATACGTCTGATCAATTCCGAAACAGCCAGAGCCAGGCTTTCTTTAGTGGTCATTTTTGGCCTCCTGCTATAAGCCATCAAAACCGCCTCAGATAGAGATTCGAGACAGAGTCCCCACCTCCCCCGTTCGCTGTCTCTGGCTCCCTTCTCTATCTGTTGGGTTTCAATCCCGTCTCCAGGAAACACCTTCTTCATCCAATCCTAGGGGAGGAGTTCGTCCTATTCCAGGAGTTTAGGTTTCAA
>JAUWOP010000054.1 GCA_030612045.1 Chloroflexota bacterium
TAATACGCATTAGCCCTCTTAAGGAGCCCGGAACCTGTTCCCCCAAGACCACTTAGGAATGGTCTTTCACCGCTGAATCTGGTGTAAAGTTTATAGCCCGCCTTAACCGCGGCTGTGGCTATTCTTCTCTGGGCAAAGGCAGCCTTTGGTAGATGCTGGTAAATCCCCATATCACTCAGTATGGGCGTCAATTCCACTTTCTCAACCTTCACACCAAGTTCGCCAGCTTGGAATCTGGCGTCAGACTCACTAGCTGGCTGGCTGTCCCTCTCGGGCATAATCAATCCCAGAACCTTACTAGGACCAAGGGCAGCAACCGATAGGGCTAATACCACGCTAGAGTCAAGCCCCCCACTCAAGCCGATAATTGCCCCATCCCGATTAAGGTTATCCATATTAGTCTTGATGAATCTTTGCAGCTTCTGGCTTAGCTTTTCCGTGTCTATACTTAACTGGGCAGAGGTCAAATTCATTTTTGGTAATTCCTCTCAGTTCTCTTCCTGGTCTTATTCAGATGGCTCACCACTATAAAAAGTCGGAATATCTACCATCTTGCTTCTATACTTTAGTAAATAAAGGAACGCTGCTTCATTTTAACCCACTTCCCCTCATCAATGCCAATTAAATTACCGCACTGACATTTAACTTCGTTTCCGTCATGTACGCTATAATCCTTAACTATCCGGTCCTTCCAACAGTGTAGCACTCGCCCTTTCCCAATCTTCACATATCTAAACACCCTGCGCTTGCATTTAGCACATTTTATAGTTATCATTTTTATAAGCCTTCGTTAGCTTGACCTCTTCCTACATTATCATATTTTCTATATGGGTTAAAAGGAGAATAGCTTCGAAGTTGAAGCGGGTTTGACAATGCAGATAGAGATACTCGGCGCTGAATCTTTAGGAGTTCGTGGCTTATGTACCGTAGTTCTGGCTAGAGGTCGCAAAATAGTTATTGACCCTGGGGTTGCCCTGGGGTTTAGGCGACACGGTCTGCTGCCACACCCGGTTCAGGTGGCAGCTTCCGAAAGAACCAAAAGACTTATCGAAAAGGCTCTAGAAGATGCCACCGATATAGTCATCAGCCACTATCATGGGGACCACATTCCATTGGTTGATGCCAATCCCTACCAGCTTTCCATAAAACAAGTAGTCAAGTTATGCCAGCGCCCCCACTTCTGGGCTAAAGGGACAAAAGACATTTCATATAATCAGGCTCATCGGGCGAAGGCTTTAGCCGAAAGTCTCGGCCGAATTATGCCAGTTGCAGAAGGAACGAGTGACGGATTGCTGACTTTCTCTCCTCCTATTCCACATGGTAAGCGAGGGGGGCGTAATGGCAATGTGATGATGACCAGGGTCGAAGAGGATGGAGAAGTCTTTGTACATGCCTCAGACATCCAGATGCTTAATGATACAGCAATTAGGCAAATTCTCGCCTGGCAGCCAAACATAGTGCTTGCCTCTGGACCCCCCATCTATTTGCCGAGTTTAACTTTGAAGGAGCAGGAAGAAGCCTTATGCAGGACTTTGTGTTTAGCTAAAAGGGTTGATACCCTGATTCTTGACCATCACCTGATGCGCTCTAAGAAGGGAGAACAGTGGCTGGACTATGTTTCTTCTCTTACTGGGCATAAGGTAGTTTGTGCTGCTGACTTTATGGGGCTCCACCGCAATCTACTCGAGGCTGAGCGAATCCTGTGGTACAAGAAACTACCCGTTCCTGAGTGTTGGCATGAAGCCTATGCTCGCGGTGAAATAGATGTTATCTCTGAATGGTCTGATAAGTCGGAGTTAATAAACAATCTCAGTACAGAAACTTGACAAAAGAGAATAGAGGGTGGTAGTGTATGGCTTCTAGTTGAGGGGTGATGTGTGGTATTATATTTATTTATCCTTTGTAATGTGAGGATAAAGGAGAGTTAGATGAACAAGGCAGGTGTTTGTAGTGGACGGGAACTGCGGGAGATGTTTGAGGCTGCCACTACATGGCTGGAGAAAAGCGTTCCTGAGATTGACGCTATGAATGTTTTCCCTGTGCCTGATGGAGATACAGGTACCAATATGCTGCTAACACTTCGCGCCACTCTGGAGGAGGCTTATCGGGCTCCTGACCACAGCGCCACTGGTGTAGCTCAGGCAATGACACACGGCGCTCTGATGGGAGCACGGGGAAATAGTGGCGTTATCCTCTCTCAGATATTTCGCGGCTTAGCACAGGGATTGCATGACAGCGAATCTTTTGGGGGTAGTGAATTTGCCCTTGCTCTCTCAAAAGGGTCAGATGCTGCCTATAAGGCACTGACACATCCTGTAGAGGGGACAATACTTACTGTAATCAAGGAAGCCTCCAGAGCTGCTTATGCTGCCTCATTACAAAATGATGACCTGGAGTTTATACTGCAAACGGCTGTAGAGGCAGCTAGAGACTCAGTAGCTAATACACCTTCTCTCCTCCCGGTTCTTCGGGAGGCTGGTGTAGTAGATGCTGGGGGGCAGGGGTTATATACTATACTTGATGGGATGCTTCACTATGTGAAGGGGGATTTAGAGCGGATGGAATACCTTCAGCCTCACATAGTTGCCAGTAGAGAACTACTACAGACTAACCTGCCTACCCTTTCTGCCGAGGATGAGGAACCCTATGGCTATTGTACTGAATTTCTTATCGAAGGGGAGGAACTCAATTTAGATAAGATAAGGAAAAGATTGAAGGGCAAGGGGCAATGCCTCATTGTTGTGGGAGATGAGCACCTGATTCATATTCATATTCATACACTGGACCCTGGGGCTGTGCTCAAGTATGGGTCATCACAGGGCATCCTGCATGGGATAAAGATAGATAACATGGATGACCAGCATAAGGAGTTCAGGCGTTCTTCTCAAGGGAAAGTGTCAACAGCTCCTATTGCTGTAGTAACAGTAGCCTCCGGTAAGGGTATCACTGAGGTTTTCCGTAGTCTGGGAGCAGAGGTTGTTCCTGGAGGGCAGACGATGAACCCCAGCGCTGTGGAGTTGCTGGAGGTGGTAGAGAGGGTACCCCAGGATGAGGTAATTCTCCTACCCAATAATAAGAATATTGTTCCTACTGCACAACAAGCTCTGGGCTTGACCTCTAAGAAGGTAAGAGTGGTGGCGACGGAGACTGTACCTCAGGGGATAGCGGCTCTGTTTGCCCTGCGTTATGATGATGACCTGGAAAGCAATGTCAGTGCAATGGCAGAGGCTATCTCGATGATTACTACAGTAGAGGTAACTCGGGCAGTGCGGACCACGCAAATTGGAGGGGTAAAGGTTAGGAAGAAACAGCCTATTGGACTTGTTGATGGCAGGTTGGCAGTTGCCGGGGATACGACCTCACAGGCTCTACAGGATGTTCTTCGGGGCATGGATTTAGAGGGTAAGGAGGTGCTCACTATCTACTATGGCAATGGTATTAAGGAAACTGAGGCTGAAGAGGTAACTGAGCAGATCCGGCAGAGCTATCCATACTTGCAGGTAGAATTAGTGTTTGGTGGACAGCCACACTATCATTATGTTGTCGCTGTAGAATGAGTCAAGAGAGTCGTGTCAGGGTTGTTACTGATAGTGTCTCCGATATTCCGCCTGATATAGCCAAAGAACTAGGAATCACCATAATGCCCTTATATGTGCGTTTTGGTACCGAGGTTTACCGTGATGGAGTTGACCTTACTACTGATGAGTTCTATCATAAACTGATTAAATCAACCACTCTTCCCACTACTGCAGCGCCTTCTCCAGGTGAATTTACCCAGTTGTATGATGAGTTGGCGGAGGAGACGGATGAGATACTCTCTATTTATCTTTCCTCAAATTACAGTGCTACCTATGAGATAGCCTTGCGGGGCAAGGAGCAGATGAAACACAAAGACTGTCGCGTGGAGGTGATAGATTCACGGGAGGCAATAATGGGGCTGGGGCTGCTGGTAATTGAGGCAGCTAAGGCAGCTAAAGCGGGGGCAAGCCTGGATGAACTTGTTACTGCTGTCCGGGCGATGATTCCTAAGGTGCATGTATGCATGTGCTTCGATACCCTGGAATACCTGCGTCGCGGGGGACGGATTGGTAGGGCACAGTCTATCCTGGGTTCTATTCTTCGGGTTAATCCGATTGTTGGGATAAAGGATGGGGAGACGGTTCCTATTGGCAGGGAACGTAACCGCAGTAAGGCAATTGAGCGGTTATATCGGTTTGCCAGTGAATTCAGTAGTGTAAGCACTGAGGAAAAGGTGGTAAGCCTGGCCGTGGAACATGCCTCTACTCCTGAGGAAGCAGGGAGACTGGTAGAGCGCCTTAAGCCGTTATTTCCGAGTGTCCCTATTTATATTTCTCGGGTTGGTACTGTAGTAGGGACTCATGTTGGCCCCCATGTCATTGCTGTCACTGTGCTGGAAGCATAGTCGTAGTTATTTACCTGCTCTTATGTTATTGTGAGTAAAGTAGAGTAATCTTATTATCACTTCCCTGACACCAGGTGGATGCTTGTCCTTTCTGGACATCCCTATTCCCGCAAGAGTAGTATTACCCTAGACCGAGGACTGATGTAAGCGTTACGAAAAATGCGAGCACCAGTAAGTGTCAGATTCCTAACCTAACTGCGAAGAATGACTAATGTTGGGCAACTACAGAAAATCCTTGAGCTGGAGCAGAAGAGAGGATTTGATAACCAGGCGGTAATAGGTGGGCTGGATTGTTATTTACAGCGTTATCGGGAAGAAGATGCCATTAGCCTTCAGGCATCAGCCCTCAGTTATGCTGACCTAAATAGAGAGCAGCGCCGCCAATGGATTGAGGATATTCTCTCTCAAAGTCAGTCTCCCGCTCCGGTTGATGATAGCTTCCTTGATTCTAGTATTACTCAGCTTGGCATAAGTATTACAAAAAATACACAAGTGAAGCTGGCTAAGCTAGAGGTTCATACCCTCCGAGACCTGCTCTACTTCTTCCCACGGCGTCACCTGGATTACAGTCGGGTAACACCCATTTCAGAACTCAGGGATGGGGAGGAGCATACTATTGTCGGCACTGTTTGGGAAACTAATGTAGTGCGGCTAGGGACAATGCGCTGCACTGAAGCTGTGGTGAGTGATGAGACGGGTAACATCAGGGTAGTGTGGTTTAATCAGCCCTATCTGGCTAAGGTAATACGGTGTAATAGCCGAATAGCACTTGCAGGTAGGGTGAGCAGATTCAAAAAGGTAAAACAGTTTGAATCGCCAGAGTGGGAGCCACTGAAACCAGGCGAGTCCACCCACACAGGGAGACTGGTCCCTCTCTACCCACTCACTCAAGGGCTGACCCCCCGTGGGATACGACGGCTAATGAAGCAGGTTGTAGACACCTGGGCACCTCGTGTCCCTGACTTCATCCCCCAGGAAATACGACGGCGATGCTCTCTCTTGGATTTACCTTATGCCATTCAACAGGCGCATTACCCTGATACTGTGTTACTGAAAGAGAAGTCTAGAAGACGCCTGGCATTTGATGAACTCTTCCTGCTACAGATGGGAGTACTCTCCCGTAAGCGAGAGTGGCAGGAGGGGCAAAAAGGCATCCCTTTTCGTATTGACAGACAGATGGAGAAGCGTATCCTCTCCTTTTTGCCATTTACCCTCACCCCTGCACAGAGGCGAGTAAAAGGGGAAATTCTGAGGGATATGGAGCAACCCAAACCAATGTGCCGTCTGCTCCAGGGAGATGTAGGCAGCGGGAAGACGGTTATTGCCGTCATTGCTCTTGTTATGGCGGTAGCCAGCGTAAACATTACCAAAGATGATTACCAGACTGCTCTTATGGCTCCTACTGAAATCCTGGCAGAGCAGCATTTTGATAACCTTGTTCTCCTGCTTTCTCAGATGGGTCATCTGGAGAAGAGGGAAGACTACTTATGCACATTCTCTGGCATCCTCCCTCGTCCCTTTAAGGTAGCTCTGCTGGTCGGCAGGGTTCACCAGAGACAAAAGCAGGACTTACAAGAGCTTCTGAGAGAAGGGAATATAGACCTGGTCATTGGTACTCATGCCCTGATTCAGAAAGGGGTAGAGTTTCAGAGATTAGGGTTAGTAGTAGTAGATGAGCAGCACCGCTTTGGAGTTATGCAGCGTGCCTCATTGCGTCAAAAGGGATTCAATCCGCATGTTCTGGTTATGAGTGCTACCCCTATCCCCCGCACTTTGGCACTTACCCTTTATGGTGACCTTGATATTTCAGTTATCGACCAGCTCCCCAAGGGACGAAGAAATGTCCAAACTAAGTATATTCAACCTGAACAAAGGAACAAAGCTTATGTCTTTTTGAAGCAAAGGGTAAATGAGGGGCGACAGGCATTCATAATTTGCCCTTTAGTTGAAGAGTCGGAGAGCATCAGAGCAAGGGCTGCCGTCACTGAATATCGCCGCCTTTCACAAGAGGTCTTTCCCGATTGCCGCCTGGCACTATTGCATGGGCGTATGGGTGCTTTAGAGAAGGACGATGTAATGCGGCGTTTTCGAGCAGGAGAATATGATATTTTAGTTTCCACACCAGTAGTAGAGGTAGGTGTTGATGTACCTAACGCTACTGTAATGCTTATAGAAGGGGCGGACAGGTTTGGTTTGTCCCAGTTACACCAGTTCCGAGGTAGAGTAGGACGAGGGGAACACCAGAGCTACTGTCTTCTCCTGGCAGAGAGCCCTTCTACCGAAGCAAAAGAGCGGCTGGAATTAGTCGAACGATTACATGACGGTTTCGTCCTGGCAAACAATGATTTGGAGTTACGGGGACCTGGTGAGTTCTTCGGCACCAGGCAGAGCGGCTTCCCTGACCTGCGTATGGCAAAGTTCTCCGATGTAGGTCTGCTGGAGCTAGCTCGTCAAGAAGCATCTCGGCTGTTTAAGAAGGATCCCATATTAGAACACCCTCAGCATCAACTCTTGAAGCATGAGATAGCTCGGGCATGGGGAGATATGGGGTCAAGAGATACAGGGAAATATAAATCGCCTACTATATGTGACGACACAAATATTTGTGCGTAGGGTATATGAGGAATTTCTAAATACTAATCTCTAAACTCTAAACGTGAGAGTTCACCCACTTCTCATATGTCACCCTGAGCCCTTCGTTTCTGTCATTCTGAGTACTTCGTTCCTCAGCACAGGCTCCGCGAAGAATCTCAACATGCGGCTCAGGATAAACTCCGCGAAGACGCAAAGCTAATCTTGGCATCCTCAAATCCCCCTTAGTCCTTTTCTAAAGGGGGGAAAGAATGTAAGCCTCCCCCTTTTCTAAAGGGGGATTTAGGGGGATTAGAGCTTAATTCCAGTGTATGCGCATTTAATTATGTCGTTCTATGTAAACCAGGCGTTGCCCATGGTATCATAAGGTATTGCCGCCAAAGGATGTATTGCATATGTCTTTGCGTCCCCTGAACTCAGTCGTCAGGTTTACCCAGGGAAGCAGTACAGGTTGCATGTAGGATCGGGCATCACTATAATGAAAGGCAAGATGGTACAGCTACAAGCACTCTTGCTCTGGATAAGTTAGGAAATGCTCTATGAGACAAGGCAATAGCGTACCCAATAATCCCCTCCTGCCAATGTCGGGAATCAGGGACAATTACCAGCGTGGCAATGTTGGCGATTTTCTGAAAGCCAGGATACAGGAAGGCTCAACCCTGTCAATCGTCTCCGCATACTTCACCATCTATGCGTACGAAGCCCTAAAACAGCACCTTACTGACATCGAAAGCCTCAACTTCCTCTTCGGTGAGCCACGGTTTGTCAAATCGCTTGATCCCGATAGAACCGACAAGAAGGCGTTTAAGATTGAAGATGACACGCTGGAACTGGCAAATCGGCTGCAGCAAAAACGTATCGCAGAAGAATGTGCCCGGTGGATTCAAGACGATGGGGGGCTTATTTTCTATCTAATTGTTGGTGGGGTCCGTTTCCTTATGGCTATGCAAATCCTCTTGACTCTCTTGTCAAGTATGACTTATAGTAATACTGGAGGTCAATGATGGATGCCGCCAAAGTCGCAATCAGTATCAATAGGAAAACCCTGGACCGACTTGATCGCCTTGTCAAAGATCAAGTGTTCCCAAGCCGAAGTAGTGCAATTCAAGAGGCTGTTGAGGAGAAGCTAGCCAGATTAGAGCACACTCGGCTTGCTCTGGAATGTGCCAAGCTTGATCCGGACGCTGAGCAAACCCTGGCAGAGGAAGGTCTATCTGAGGAACTAAGTCAATGGCCCGAATACTGAGGGGAGAGATTCGATGGTCCAATCTAAATCCGGTACGAGGACACAAACAGGGTGGTCAGATGCCCGTTGTCATCATTAGTCAGGACGTTTTCAATGAGCGTTCCGGTACGGTGATTGCTCTTGCCATTACCAGTCAACCGCAACGCGCAGGCTTTCCTTTGACTCTCGAATTAGGGTCAAATAAACTTCCAAAGCGCTCTTGGGCCAAAATCAGCCAGATCAGGACACTTTCCTTGGAGCGAATAGGAGAGGTGCTTGACACCGTATCTCCTGAACAATTGAATCAGTTGATCGAAGGGCTAAATGAAATCGTCGGCCCCTAACCAGTCAATGAACCCGACCGCCAGGCCTGGCCGCAAATTGAAGTTGGCCTGCAAGCCAGCATAGTTGAAATACCCTCGGCGGCTGGACAGGCGCAGTAGCTAAATCAGGACTTGCGATGGTACCATAAGGTATTCGCCAAAGGATGTATTGCATATGTCTTTGCAGCCACTGAACTCAGTCGTCAGGTTTACCCAGGGGAGCAACACAGGTTGCATGTAGGATCAGGCATCACTCAGCAATACAAACTACAAACAAAGGAATTCGCGACATGGCAAAGACCAACAATTCTAAAGAAGAACCCATAGAAAAGCAACTCTGGGCAGCAGCAGATAAACTCAGGAAAAACATCGATGCTGCTGAATACAAGCACATCGTATTGGGGATGATATTCCTGAAATATATCTCCGATGCCTTTGAAGAACTATACGACAAATTAAAGAAGGGCGAAGGCGAATATGCCGGAGCAGACACGGAAGACAGAGACGAATACAAAGCTGAAAATGTCTTTTTTGTCCCTCCCTCTGCAAGATGGTCTCATCTTTTAAGCCGAGCCAAACTCCCGGAAATCGGTAAAGACGTTGATGCGGCAATGGATGCTATAGAAAGGGACAACCCATCGCTCAAGGATGTTTTACCGAAGGTATATGCCAGGGGAAACCTTGACCCCACCAATCTTGGCGGCTTGATTGACATGATTGGGAATATAGCTCTGGGTGATGCCAAAGCCAGAAGCGCCGATGTGCTTGGTCATGTGTTTGAATACTTCCTCGGTGAGTTTGCTTTGGCGGAAGGCAAAAAGGGCGGACAGTTCTATACTCCACGGAGCGTTGTCGAATTGCTGGTGGAAATGCTGGAGCCTTACAATGGCAGGGTACTTGATCCCTGCTGCGGTTCCGGCGGTATGTTTGTCCAGTCTGAAAAGTTTGTCAAAGGCCATCAGGGCAAGGTAAACGACATTTCCATTTACGGGCAGGAGAGCAACCAGACCACCTGGCGGCTGGCGAAAATGAATCTTGCCATAAGAAGCATTGATAGTTCCCAGGTAAGATGGAACAACGAAGGTTCTTTTTTGAACGACAGCCACAAGGATTTGAAAGCCGATTATGTGATTGCCAATCCACCCTTTAATGACAGCGACTGGGGCGGTGATCTACTGCGAAAAGACGGCAGATGGAAATACGGCACGCCGCCCACCGGAAACGCCAACTATGCCTGGATACAGCACTTCCTGTATCACCTCAGCCCCAGCGGACAGACCGGATTTGTTCTGGCTAAAGGGTCTTTGACCTCTAAAACTTCAGGTGAAGGGGATATCAGGCAAGCATTGATTGAAGCCCGCCTGGTGGACTGTATCATCAACCTGCCCGCCAAACTGTTTTTGAATACGCAGATACCCGCCAGTTTGTGGTTTCTGAGCCGCAACAAAGCCAACGGCAAATTCCGCAACCGCGTTGACGAAATCCTCTTTATTGATGCCCGCAATATGGGGCATTTGATCAACCGCAGAACACGGGAGCTTTCCGACAAAGATATAGCCTGCATCTCGGGCACTTATCATAACTGGCGCAATCCCGATGGTGACTATGAAGATGTCAAAGGGTTCTGTAATTCCGCTTCCATCGAACGGGTGCGGGAACTGGATTATGTGCTGACGCCGGGAAGATATGTTGGTTTGCCCGATGATGAGGATGATTTCGATTTTAAAGAACGGTGAGGTGGTCCCCAAATTTCGGACAGGTTGTTAAGAGCGGGTTTTGCTCCTAGAATACTAGAATACAAAGAGAGATAGGAGGAGCAGGACATGAAACAGAACCGCAGCAAGCACAGCCCATCATTTAAAGCCAAAGTAGCC
>JAUWOP010000083.1 GCA_030612045.1 Chloroflexota bacterium
GGCTACTTTGGCTTTAAATGATGGGCTGTGCTTGCTGCGGTTCTGTTTCATGTCCTGCTCCTCCTATCTCTCTTTGTATTCTAGTATTCTAGGAGCAAAACCCGCTCTTAACAACCTGTCCGAAATTTGGGGACCACCTCATAATATGTCTTTCTTTTCTAAGAGAGTTAACAAAGAAGTTGAATTTTGGGTATCGTGAAGTAATAATCTGATTGCGACAGCTAATCTCTTAGCTTCACTTGTATATCCTTCATCATAAGCTTGTGAAGATCTTTTTAAAAACTCAATCTGCTCTCTTAAGTGAGATTCCAATTCATCTTTTGTTTGCCGAACCTTCACAAATATTCTTCTCCTTACAGAAAGATATGTCGGCTAACCATGGATAGCCGAACCTACTTCGTTTATCCCCAAATGAACCTGGCTCGTATATCCTTCCAAATTCGGCAGCATATCCTAAACTCACCTCGCATGTGCCCCCTCTGGCTGTAATCCTTTGTGTCTCTCCTTCTCAAAGGTGAGCAGGGTGGTGGGGATGAGTTATAGAGTTGGTGGGGGGGAACTCAACAAACCCAAGGAACCCAAGAAACTCAATAATGGAGAATCTCTTTGCCTCCCAAAGCTCGAATATCCTCCTGGTTAAGTGTCAACACGGTAACCGTTTTGCCCTCAGCAGTCACAAATTCAACCTCAAATGCCAAACCATCCCGGTAACAATGAACTACTACCCCAACATCCCCTCGTTTCAAGCCATACTTTTCAATGTCATGTGTTAGAGCAACGGAATCCAACTCACTGGTGGCCGCCATGTTTCCCATCTTTCGCGAAGTTGAGATATTACGCCTAACGGTATCTCTGCCGTCATTCCTCAAAATCAATCCACCCATTTCTTTCATCAAAGACTACCCGGAATTTATCAAATATGTCCATTCTTCCCATAAGCATCGGTACTTCTTCCACTAGTGCCCACGCTATCCTTATTTTCAACCTTTTGCCATTTAACAGCAAAGTAACCTCTTTGAGAATATAGGGAACCCCTGCCCCTGAAACCCCTTTAATTTCTTGGATGGTATCCTCTTTCTCTTACTTAAAGCCAAGAGCCTTGCCAAAATGAAAAAGTATCACTGAAACATCAGCACCTGAATCTACGTACATTGGTATTTCCACGGCAAAACTATCCTCTTCCAAAATCACCTCTGCTACAGGGCGAAGAACAATCCCTAAATTACCTCTTTCTTCTCTGAACTTTTGACCGTATCATAGCACCAACATCCTTTCCTCAGGCACCTTTGCCACAAAGGGTCTTTCATGAGGATATTCTTGCCGCACTCTATCGAGCATTTCCTCAATATTCTTACCCTTTGCCACCACTTCGCCATTTACAATGATCACGTACTTGCTCTCTAAGCCTGTTTTATCGAGTGTTATATACGCATCGAGATTCTTGCTCATGGCTCTCTACCTCCTTTATATTAAGAATTGGTATCAAGTTTTTTAATACTAATGGCGGAATTTCGGCTAACGTTCTGAGCGTATCTGAAGTCCAGCTTTGCTGGATTTGGGCGGAGCAAAGCGAGCCGTATATGCTGTGTTAAGCAATATAGCGGTACCTTCTTCAGATACCAAGAAGCAAAAAGATTTCCTCGCGTTTACTCTCACTTTCCAGAACATCCTCCATGGTAAACCAGTGGTTGACAACATCTCGATTGATTACCAAGTCATGCCTTGCCTTTTCTGTGATTGACACTCCTTGAAGAATAAGAATTGTGATAGATTGGTGATTCTCCTCTTTGGCTCGGTGGAGACTCTTAATAGCGGCGCCAATTCGCTCTAACACGCCAGCCTCATCTATGCCACCTTTAATTTCAACTGCTACCTGGATTTCGTTATCTCGATAAATTGCCACGTCAGGTTCATCAGCAAATATAACGACCCGCCCGTCCTTCAACTGCATTCTTAACCCATCTTCTTTTTCGCCCGACACAAGTTCCCTCTCCCGAAGCCTCCGCTGCAGAATTCCTTTGACAATAGCTTCAACTCTATTCCCCTTTGTATTTTGCCAGGAACCTTGAGCTTGTGAGCCTGCCGCCATTCCTCGCCATAGGTCAAACTCACGAGCGTCTATCTTCTCATCGAGTTCGACAAGATGGCTAATAATCTGATTCAGATGTTTGGCAATCGCTAAGGCAGTTTCATCGTCGGGACCGTCTTTGCCAGCCTCGTAGCGAGTAACCGGAAGCCCTATCCGATTCATGGACTTCTGAGACACCATTGACAGCATTCGGTAGTATCCGACAGAACCAGGCACGCTTTTCAAAATGATGGGATGTGCAAAAACACTTACTGGCTTGATACCCCGATGAATAACCTTGCTCCATGACTGCTTTGATATCCCCAGCGGACTCAAATCCCAATTCAGGGTTTCACCCTTGGTCTTCTCTATTTCGGCTGCTATCGGCAGCAGTCCCCACTCGTGAAGTTTCTGATGGAAGAACTCGCTTTTCGTGAGTTGATTGAGGTGGTCCCCATCATCAGGACAGAATAGGGGCTATGTTAAGATTGGGTCCCGCTACTCTCAGGGAGTCTGTTGTTAAGGTATCCAGTGTTAGGGATTCTACCACAACTCCATGGATAGCTTCCACCTGGCTTGAGG
>JAUWOP010000084.1 GCA_030612045.1 Chloroflexota bacterium
GATTCTGACTTACTCTCTAGTCAGCCTGGCGAAGTTAGAGAAGCTCTCCCCCAAGCTTGAGTTGAAAGCCCCGCCCTTAAAGGTCGCTAACCCCATGACGAAGGAACAGGAATACTTGCGTACCAGCCTACGGGCAGGCATTCTGGCCCCCTTGGCTCACAACCAGAAGTTTGAGTCAGCAGGCATAAGACTCTTTGAAATCGGTAAGGTGTTCTTAATGAAAGGCAAGGATTTACCGGAAGAAAGAGAGATGCTCTGTGCTGTGCTCAGTGGCTCGCGATTGGAATTGTCTTGGCATACCGGTAAGAAGATGCTCGATTTCTTCGATGGTAAGGGTGTAGTGGAGAGTCTTTTGAACCGATCGGGCCTGAAAGCGCGTTTTGACACTAGTGAGGACGCGACTCTGTTCCCGGGAAGAGGAGCTGACATAATCGTTGGCGAAGACGAAGTAGGCATAGTAGGCGAGCTACATCCCAAAGTAGCACAGGCCTTTGAGCTTTCCGGTGGTGCCTACCTTATAGAGGTGGACCTGGAGAGACTGCTGACAAAGGTTACCGGAACGAAGAAGCACCGCTCAATTCCGCGGTTTCCCAGCGTAACCCGCGACATCGCTTTAGCGGTAGATGAGCAGGTGACCTATCGAAGTGTGGAGAATACAATTCGGAGCTTTCCGTTGGTGACAGAGGTGACTCTCTTTGATCTTTATCGAGGGGAGCAGATATCCAGTGGCAAGAAATCCTTTGCCATCAGGATTATCTACCAATCACTCAGTCATACCTTGACCGATGAGGAAGTCGATCAGACTCAAGAGCAGATGCTGGATATGCTGCAACGAGAACTCGGCGCTTCGTTGCGGGACTGACTGTCCAAGTGCGAGCCTGATTTCCTCTATACCCCTTCATAGAACACATGGAGTAGCTCCAGATTGTGTGCTACTGATTTATAAAGTTCTGGGGATTCTTCTTTCGTATAAACTTTTAGGGCTTCTTTAAAGGCTTTGATTGCCTTCTTACAGTTCTCTGCCTTATCTTGGTATTGTGAAAGTTTCCAATAGATATCTCCAGTTTTCTTTTGTGTTTCGCTTTGCAAAGCAAGGTCGGACTCAGATTGTAATATCCCTTCGTATATCTCTAAAGACCGATTATAATAATCCACAATTTCATGAACCTTTCTCCACTCCGTCCTCTCAGCCAAAGAGATATACAGAGATGCAATAGTACGATAAACCTGAGAAGGCATCTTTATGCCTGAGTTCTTTTCCAAATTTTCTATCTCCTGAATAGCATTCTCAACATCCTCGACGCTAAACCTGACCCTACTACCATAATATTCTGTTACTTCAAGTGACAATGCATGAAATCTCTGCAAGTAATCAGAGCTAACCTTACCAACAGGTTTTAAACTCAGCTCATTGGATTCCTCGATTATTCGGGACATTAGCTTATCTATTCCTTTGTCTATCACATTTTTAGGATGTTTAGGGTCAGAGAGCAAAGCATCTTTATCAACTACTTCCACATTCAGACCTTGCAGGTCCGAAATATGAGAAAAAAAGCCAAGAGAGGGGTCCTTTAATTTGGAAAACTGACTCTCAGTCAAACCTGACCCTTGACAATTTCCTCGGTAGAAGCTCTTAATAGCTACACAAGTTTTCTCATCCTGAAGTGGAATAATGGGTTTGTTTTTTCCCATCAGAATGCCAAATTCCAGCAAGACATTGGGCCTCAGGCCATCGAGAATTACAATGCCAAGTGCACAGTCCTCCGCTAATTGCTCAAATTTTTTTCCGTAGTTCTGTAACGGTTCAGTTTCATCCGATAAATATATAGGTTTGAACCCTTTCTTAGGCAGTAATTCGTTTAGTGGGTTTAGAATATGGTTAATGCCCTCAACGTGTTTCTTGTCGGAATATACAATAACACAAGGGATTTCTCCCTCAGCACTCAAAGCAGAGAGGGCTCTTGTCTCAACCCCTCTATCTCCTTTTAGGCCTTTTTGGAGATTTATTTCCTCATTTTTAGACATTCCGCTATCCTTGTTGCTTACATCCTGATTATTGAGCTAATTTTTCCTTCAGTAGCCTGCTAACCTCGGCAGCCAGGTTCTCTAAAGGAAGAAGCTGAGCTTCTTTTGCTGTGCGCCATTTTGCCTCTGCGTTCCGGCCTTGCAAGGTGCGCGGGGATAAGATCAATCGTATCGGTATCCCTAGAAGGTCGGCGTCGTTGAATTTGACGCCGGGAGACTCATCACGGTCATCGAAGAGCACTTCAATGCCTTCTTTCGTTAGATCTTGATAGATCTTCTCTGCTGTAGGAAAGACAGCAGACTTGTCCAGATGCAGAGGACAAAGATGGACCTGGTAAGGAGCTATAGAGAGCGGCCAGATGATGCCTTTGTCATCGTGGCTTCGTTCCACTATAGCGGCCAGCAACCGCCCCAGTCCAATGCCATAAGAACCCATGATAATGGGCCGAGATTTGCCATCACTGTCCAGAAATGATGCTCCGAACCTCTCGCTTATAAAGGTGCCCAACTCAAATACATGCCCCACTTCAATGCCTCGAGCCGAGGATAGTTTGCCTCGACACGCGGGACAGCTATCTCC
>JAUWOP010000063.1 GCA_030612045.1 Chloroflexota bacterium
CGTGGGGGCTTGTCCCCCACCCCTGCCGAGGATAAACCTCGGCGCTACAATAGCTAATCATAAGAAGAGGCTATCCTATTCTAAAGTTTCCAGAAGCACTAAAAGTATTGGAAGAGACTGATTGTTGACTTGGCTTAATACTAAGATGTAAAATCTAGGTGTTTTTAGACATGCCGAGGGTAAGAGTCCTGGCTCAGCACCTGAGTGATGCTTCCTGAGGGGCTTAAAATAGTGGCTCTGGCTGAAAAGGGGTGGTATCTTCGTAAGGAGGGAATATGACAAACAAGGCTAAACCCCCGATTTTCTGTGAGAAGATCTGCCCGGTTTGCCGTGGGGCAAGGGCAGGAAACAGAGTTGCCAGAGCCATCCAGAGACTTGAGCTAAAGGTCTTCGGACCGCAGGGCTGCTGGTGGGGCAGAGCCAGGTATCGCTATTATGGAGTTACGCCTGACCAACCGATTCCAGAAGGATGGCAGGCAGTAATAAAAAGTAAAGGAGGTATCATGAAGCTTGAAGCATCGGCTTTCTCAGAGGGAGGAGTAATCCCGGCTAAGTATACTAAGGATGGGGATAATTGTTCACCACCGCTCAGTTGGAGCGGCGCCCCAGCAGGGACAAAGAGCTTTGCTCTGGCAGTAACCGACCCTGATGCTCCAGTACCACCAGGGGTTACCTTTGTGCACTGGATGGCATGCGATATCCCCGCTACTGTAACAAGCCTCAGCGAGGCAGCAAGTCCTGGTGGAGCCATGCCATCAGGAACAAAAGAGTTGAATAACAGCTTTGTGGCATTTGGTGTTCCTGGCTATGGTGCCAGCTATGGTGGTCTGTGGCCACCAGCGAAGCATAAGTATGTTTTTACCCTGTATGCCCTCAAGGCGGCTAATCTGGGTCTAGCAGCAGATGCTGACTATAACGCCTTCACCCAGGCTGTAGATGCTCAGGCATTAGAGAAAACGACCCTTAGTGGATATTATGGTCCAGCGAAGACTCCCCAGCTTGGAGGGTAGGAAAGACTGGAATTATCTTGGCTGAGTGCGTGCCTCACAGAGGGAAGTCAACTTGCTAATTACAATCTGTTAATAAAAATCCTTCCTCCCATGGGAGGAAGAGAAAGGAGAAAATAGTGCGTAAAAAGATTGTAGCTATTTGCCTTGTTGTTGCCGTCCTGGCAATGGGGCTGTTAGCTGGATGTGATGTGGAAGAGATACAAGGAGATGAGGCTACCCTTAAGTCGTCGGCATTTGCAGACCAGGGGATAATCCCTGCCAAGTATACCGTAGATAATACGGATAACACCGGTATCTCACCACAACTGAGTTGGACGGATGCTTGGGTTGAGTCATTTGAGACCAAGAGCTTTGCTGTGGCAGTGGTTGACCCGGATGTGCCGGCAGCACTGCTGCCACTGGGGACATTACCAGGAGACCTCTTTATCCACTGGATGATATATGATATTCCGGCTAATGTAACCAGTCTTGATGAGGGAATAAGTCCTGGTGGGACGCTACCTTCAGGGGCAAAGGAACTGAAAAACAGCTTTGCAGTACTTGGTGTTCCTGGCTATGGTGTCGGTTATGCTGGTATGGCACCACCAGCAGGGGCTAAAGCTCACAGCTATATCTTCACCGTGTATGCTCTCGATGTAGAGAATTTGTCAGGGCTTACAGCAGATAGTAGCTATCTTGACTTCACAGAGGCAATGGCGGGTCATGTGATAGCTACGGCTTCGTTTACCGCATACTTTGGTCACTAGGGGGTGACGCTGACTTAGAAACCTGTGTGGAGCAGGTTGACTCTTCGGGAGGCACATGGTCAAGGGAGAGACTAACTGATAGTTAGTCTCTCCCTTTTGTTTCTCATTTAGCGCTGACAGGGTGGGCTTGCTTATTTTAGAACATATGAGCTATTATATCAGATAGAGACCGATGGGGTTTGTTGAGTTAATAGAGTTATAGAGTTCATGGAGTTGGGGAGGGGAACTCAACAAACTCAACAAACTCAACAAACCCAAAAGTGAGGTGGGAGATTATGAAATTGCTTAAGGTTGCTATTGAGCAACAACGTTGGGATATAGCTGCCCACGCTCTCGTTTGGGGGCTGGTTAGGGTGGAGGGAGGGAGAAGGGCAAGAAAATGTAGCGTCCTCATTCCTATGAGGACGAAAGAAAGCCATGAGGGGAGAAATCGTGTCTCTTGAAGGACAGGAATGTACCACAGTGAGCCATATCCGAAGACGACGCAGCTTCTATGCCCAAGCCCTGGACGAAGCTGAGCAGTTGGAGCTTGCCGAGGCAGCCGAGGTTGAAGGCTTAGACGGCGAAATCGCTATCTTGCGTCTGAAGCTCAGGGAACTCGTGGAGCAGCACCCTGAGCAGATAGAATTGCAATTGAAAGCCGCTAATGCTATTGCCCGTCTCTGCCGTACCCGCTACAACATTACCACAGAGCAGAAGAAGAGCCTCAAGGAAGCCATTACCAATGTCCTTACCGAGGTGGCTATCCCGCTGGGCATCAAGTTTATTCCTAGGTAGATAGACCGAAGACTGAAGGCTGAAGGAGCTTAACAGCCTTCAGTCTTCAGCCTATCTACCTTCAGCTTAACTAAATGATTAAACTCCGTCCTTATCAGCAGGAAATAGCCAGAGCTATCCTTAACTCAGTTTGGGAGAGTAGAGGCTTGACCTTCTCTGTGGAGATTGCCCGCCAGGGGGGCAAGAACGAGCTTTCCGCTATCCTGGAGGTGACCTTGCTTACCCTCTACATCCAGAGGGGAGGCAGCATTATCAAAGCGTCTCCTACCTTCAAGCCCCAGACCGTTATCAGCATGGAGAGGCTCAAAAACCGCCTTGACGATTACGGCTACAATGGTATCTGGCGTTCCCAGATGGGATACATCGTTTCTCTAGGAGCAGCTAGAGCGGTCTTCCTCAGCGCTGAGGAATCAAGCGCCGTGGTAGGTCATACAGCCGATATTCTGCTTGAAATCGATGAATCCCAGGATATCAGCAAGGATAAATACACCAAAGAATTCAGACCGATGGGGTCATCTACCAATGTCACCACCGTTCACTACGGCACTACTTGGGATGATTCCACACTGCTGGAAGAAATCAAGCAGACCAATCTTGAACTGGAGAAGAAGGACCACATCAGACGCCACTTCCGGTATGATTGGCAGGAGATAGCGAAGTGTAATCCCGATTACGGCAGGTATGTAGAAGCGGAAAGAGACCGACTAGGTGAGAATCATCCCCTGTTTCTCACTCAATATGCCCTTCAGCCTATCCAGGGAGGCGGCAGACTACTAAGCAACACGCAGCGAGCCTTGCTTCAGGGTGAGCACGCCCGCAGAGCACAGCCAGAGCAGGGCAAAGCCTATGTCGCAGGCATTGACCTGGCAGGGGAAAGCGAGGGAGCCGAGGACGCTGCCCTGCGATTCCTTAAACCCCGGCGGGATAGTACTGTGGTTACTATTGCTGAATTAGTCTATAGTCATGAGTCAAGAGCCAATAGTCAGGGGGACTCAAGACTCCCGATTATCAAAGTAGTAGAATATTATTCGTGGATAGGCAAGAAGCACCAGGAAAGCTATGAGGCTATGCTCCACATTCTTAAAGAGATATGGCATTGCCGCCGCATCGTGGTAGACGCTACAGGCATCGGCGAGCCAGTAGCCAGTTTCTTAAGGCAAAGCCTTGGCTCAAGGGTAATCCCCTTTAAGTTCACCCAGCAGAGCAAGAGTGGGCTTGGCTTTGAGCTCCTGGCAGCTATCAACGCAGGCAGACTGAAGATGTATGCCAGGGATGGCTCACCAGAATACCAGGAGTTCTGGTTTGAAATGGAGAAGGCTAAGGCACAATACCGCCCCAACCAGACCATGAATTTCTTTGTAGATAGCAGTGAAGGACATGACGACTTCCTGATGAGCCTGGCTCTGGTGGTAGAGGCAGCAAATCAGTATAAACCTCGCAGTGCCAGGGGCAACCCAGGAGCGCCAATAATGTGAGGTACAGGGAGGACCAAAAGGAATATTTTTATATTGCTGCTCCAAGTGACCGGATGATATACTTTCCATGTAACCGTTCACCCTATGTCATTGCTTCGTCGCCGACGCTCCTCGCAATGACATAGGGGTAGGTGAACGGTTACCTTTCCATAGTGAAGGCTATCAGGTGCCATTGGGGGTAATTAGTCATGAAGACCTTTCAAGTAATTCCTAGTGGTATTATTTTTGAGCTTCAGCCTGAGCCTGAGGGTGGATATACAATAACCGTTCCCTCCCTGCCAGGGTGTATTTCCTACGGTGAGACATTCGAGGAAGCTATGGAGATGATAAAGGATGCCCTGGAAGGCTGGCTAGCTGTAGCCAGAAAGGAAGGCATACCGATACCCGACGAGTTTGCTGAGGTGTGAAGGAAAGGATTCCTTCATGCTTCAGATCACGAACGGCTTGAGCGTCTCTATTGAAGCACTCCGTGTGAATGATTACCCTATGCTTTTATTGCATATCTGAATACCAGCCGAAGCTGCCAGAAATTGCGCCAGGTTCTTAGGCAATCGAGATTGAATATATGAGAACGTTAGACGAGTGCCTCACTGCAAATTATGCGCGGTATTTCTTCGGTCTCAATGAAAACGGTCTTTTGCTCTAAACGCTCATGCAGGCTATGCTCATAGTAAATGTCGGTAAGACTTTTTAGCAGATTTTCCCCAACCACGCCATTTCGCCTCAGGAAGTTTAGCTTCTTATTCGCAGCGGGCGATGGGCTCATTCGGAACGCTTTCTCCAGAATGTTTAACCGCGCCTTGGTATCATCATCAGCGTGCTCAAAAAGTATACGAAGCTCACGTAAAACATATCGCTGTGGCTGGGTCAATGACAGGGTCTGCGCTCGTTCTGCTCTCCTGTGCTTAACCTCCTCTTCAAAGAGGTGTTTAATCCTCATTGTCTTGCGGTTATACCCTTCAGGGAGCTTTCCTGCCGGCTCGAGAGCAGAGCATCTTATGGTGTTGATAGCTCTTGGAGCATCACGAGAGATAATCTTTCCCTCATCATCAGTCAGAAAGAGCTGCTGAAAGCGCCCAGCCTGGCAGAAAACATAATGCCCCTTAAAATCGGAGGCTTTAGCAGCCCGAATACCATCCCTGAGTTCCGATATTCTCCGAAACTCCTCCGGGTTTTCACTCCTTAGATGACGAAGCATCTCCTCTGCCTCATTAAGGTCTACCAGGTCCTTTGTATCATCTTCAAATAACGATAATTGCCCCTCCTTGCCTTCGTAGATGGCATACATAGCCTGTTCATTAAGCTGCTCACTCTGGTCAAGAATTGCTGCATCCTCACCAATAGTGTCATGAATTTCCTGAATGCGTCTTTGTAGGACATCCTTAATGCCCAAGCCCTTATCGAGCTCAGTCTCGGGAAGAAAGTTAAATGCCCAGACCACATCATTCTCAGAGCCAATCCGGTCAATACGACCGATACGCTGTATCAGCTTAACCGGGTTCCAGTGCAGGTCGTAGTTGATGACCTTATCGCAATCCTGAAGGTTAAGTCCTTCAGAGAGCACATCTGTAGAAACGAGAATGCGAACCTCACCCTCACCTTTTTGGAATCTAAATTCAGGATTGGCTTTAGGAGCAAAGCGGCCCACCATCCTGGACTTACTTTTATCTGCACCATAGATGACATCAATATCAGGCTTCTTGTCTCCAGGATTGAGGTTCTCATACAAATATCTAGCTGTGTCGGCATACTGGGTAAAGATTAGACATTTACCATTATTTAGTGGCTCTTGCTTCATCCTGGAGAGGAGTCTTTGCAGCTTGGCATCATTCTCAGGTGTAATTGGCTCTACTAGCTCAAGTATATGCTCAAGCAATTTCTTATCTGCCTCTATATGCTCGCATAGCCTTGCCTCATGGAAATCCTTTATATCGTAGCGCCCTGACATTTCCCGCAACCGGTCAATAAGGTCAGTTTCTTCATAACGGTCCGATTCATACAGGAGTCGCTGAGCATCTTCACCCGCTGGGACAATGCCCTCATCCAGAGACTTAAGGAAGCCTTGATGGATGCGGATAAGGCGTCGAATTGTTTCCTTAAAGGCGTAGACACTGGACTCGAACCGTTTGAAGAGAAGCACCCTGATTAGTCCCCGCAGATTAAGCCCTGCACGATGAAGGTCGCTATAAGGCTTCTGTTTTCGTTTCTCTGGAAGAACATAATTATACAGTCCATAGCGGGCATAGGTAATCTCCTGTCCTGGTTTTGGTCGGTAATGCTCTCCGCGAGGCCTGCCTAAGTATTCCCGAATCTGCTGGTAGAGGCCACTATATGTATCCTCTATGCTGTATCTGAGTGACTCAAGCTCCCTCTTGGGGAAGAATCGGTGTTTACTGCCTACGATGATATATGCCCGTTTGGTGCCATCAAGGTATTGCCTGCATTCTATATCAGACATTTCTTGTAGAGGCTGGTGGGTATCCTCGGCATATCCATACCAGTGAAGCACATGCCGGCGGGTCCTGCGTATCAGCACATGAACCAATAGGTCCTGGAGCTCCCTTTCTCCGTTATCAACCAGTTTGAAATACCTCTTGAGGTCCGGCGGGTCTATAGGAAAGTCCGTCTTATCCTCTTGATGAAACAGCTTTATCTGGTTATAAATATCCCCTGCTGACTTGTTGCGCGGTGTAGCGGTCAAAAAGCAACACTTCCGTCCTGTGGAGAGGAATGTACGCAGAACTTCGTAACGCTGTGTAGTGTGGTGACGGAAATTATGGCTCTCATCTACCAGAACTACATTCCGGTCGCGGTATCTAACATCCTGTAGAAGTCCGTTGACACCTGCTTCACCCGTTTCCTTAAGCAGACTCATAGGCAGGACTCGAGCATTGAGATGGTAAATCTCGTTGTACCTTTCCCACATATCCTCCAGTGTTTTAGGACAGATAATGAGTGGGCGAGCATGCTCTATTCTCTCAAAGTGCTTTAGGATAGCTGCCCCAATATAGCTTTTGCCCAATCCGACTACATCAGCTACAAAACACCCGCCATTATCCCTTATTTTTTGTATCGCCTGGCGGACGGCAACCTTCTGGAAATCAGCTAAGTCTCTGGTTATCTCATCATCCCAGAGGATTTCGGCTCCCTCTCCCTCCTCAAGGCGGTCTTTTACTAAAGTGTAGAGGGTTTTCATGTAGACATCGTAGGGACGCACCGGGCGAGATGCCCAGGATTGATTCAGCTCATTCATCAAGTAGGCTTCAAAATCTTGGGCTTCATCCCACAGCTCATCAAACCACCTGGTAAGTTCAGCATGATTGCTATCTCCCTCGATTCTTACATTGAGTTCCGTGTTATCTGAAATCCCAGCCAGTGTTAGATTTGAGGAACCAACAATGGCAGTCCCTGTGCTGGGTAGAGTGACAAGATTGCCCTTATCATCGTAAAGCTGCTTATAGTCAAAGATATACGCTTTGGCGTGGAGGCGTCCTTTTGTATATACCTTGACCTTTAGCCGTTTCTCCTCTATCAGATTAATCAGGGTCTTAACCAGAGCTTCTCCTTGGTCAGTCTGGTCCATCAGAGCAAGGGCTTCTTGAAGATTTTCTGCGGTCTCATTTGCTCGCTGTCTTTGGTCTGCTTTCTTGCTTAACCTGATATCCTCCAGGGCCTGGTCAACCAGCTCCAGACGCTTGTATCCCTCACTGATTTGCTCTAGTGTTTGACGGTTGGTGGTGTTGCCTATAAGCAGCTTGAGCTCTGCTACCCCTTGCAGATTCTTCTGGATAGGTTCGAAGCCAGACAAAAAGAAGTAGCCCACAGCGAACTTAGCCTGCTCCGTGGAAGGAAGGATGCGGTTTATGTGGTCAACTAATTTCTCATTGCGATTATCTATAATGTCGTGGGTGGGCATTTCTTAGTTCTTCTCCGTCTGTACCCTTTTTAGTTACGGGATTCCAGGTTTTCCCTCGTGCAACTTATTTTGTAAGCGTTCAGCCACAGAGCACACCGAGAGCACAGAGAGACTCTTTCGACAGGATAACAGGATTAGCAAGATTTTTTAGAGTTCCCGTTCATCTTGTTTTATCCTGTTATCCTGTCAAGAATTCAACCTCGGTGAACGATTACCTTATTTTATACTTCTTGCCTTTACCAGTCTGTTTCCCCCATAGCTTATATACAGGAACCGTTGCCTTATCAGACCGTTAGCAGTAACCTTTTTCTTGGAGAGTTCTTAAGGCTTGTTCCGCGTCCTCAGGACGAAAATGAGGTTTAAGAGCAATGACTTTCTCTGCCACAGATTCTTCATCTGAAGGTCGCTCTTTCCCCTTGAGATCCGAGAATACGAAATGGGTTGTTGCGTATAGTTCTAAGTCCCGAGATGGCTTATCCTTTAAGAACTCCCAGAGTTCCTTGATAGATTGCTTTGATTTAGAAACTCTCTTCGATACCTGCCAAGCGGGCTTCTTCTTTGCAGTTATTATGTAGCCATAACCATCTGGAGCATTAATAATATCAAGATAGCCCCAGTCCTCCAATATCCATAAATCAGACCACAGTTCCTC
>JAUWOP010000016.1 GCA_030612045.1 Chloroflexota bacterium
CAGAGGCAAGATCAAGAAAACTTATCCCTATGAGGAGGTGATGACACCTTTCTTTTATCCACATATCCACCACTGTCCACAAAGAAAGAAAGGATTATTACTGTTACCACTATCCTTCAGGCTCATTATTCGATTAGAATAAACTAGGAGGGGGCATTTTGTTAACGAAGGGTTCAACGGTTCTATGCCCTATATCTTCAAGGGCATCCTCCACCACTCCCGCAATTCGGATCTCATCACGAATGTCATTACTCTTCCCCAGCGCCTTTATTAAGCCTTTAACATCATCCTTGGCTCTCATTTTTTCAACATTTGGCTTAAATAATCCCATTTTCCATACTCTAGCCCCCGACAATTAGGGAGGTCAAGGCAGGCAGAGTAGGAAGATTTTCCCCATAGTGATGGTTATCCGGAAGTATTGAACAAAACGCTATCCTGTTCAATGGTTTAGGTGCTACAAACTTGTTCCGAGACTCCTTTTTTGTAACATAGATTTAACCTGGCTGTAATCTGTTTGAAATATATGGCTGCTATCCTTTTATTCAATGAGAGGAGGGCAGCCATGTTTAGTATAAGCGGAGAACCTCAGCATGCCACTGAACCATGTGATGAGAAGAGGATTGTTGTGAGTTTGAGAGACAAGATAATGAGGGTGGTGCTTAGAGTAGTATTAACCCTTGGAGTTGTCTGCCTCTTGTGTTTAGCGTGGACAGCAATAAGAGGTGTAGTTCTGGGTGCTGACCCTACTGGAACAGGAGGCACAGCAGACATAGCGATAGACTATGTGTGGATATTGGTTTGTGCCTTCCTGGTGATGTTCATGCAACCAGGTTTTGCTATGTTGGAGGCGGGGTTTTGTCGAGCTAAGAATGCCACCAATTTGATGACCAAGAATTTGCTGGATTTTGCCATTGGCTCGATTGCCTTTTTCCTTATAGGCTACGCCATAATGATGGGTGGTGATTGGCATGGTCTATGGGGCACACAGGGCTGGTTTATGATTGGTGACTACTATGATGTAGATAAATATCTCAATATGTTCTGGATGCTGGTCTTCTGTGCTACTGCAGCTACCATCGTCTCCGGTGCTGTTGCTGAGCGGCTAAAGTTTAAGGCTTACCTCATCTACAGTGTTGTGATAAGTCTCATTATTTATCCTATCTATGGTCACTGGGTATGGGGTGGTGGCTGGCTAGCTTGTCTTCCTTTTGGGGTGGGCGCTGTGGACTTCGCTGGTTCAGGAGTAGTTCATGCCATCGGTGGTTTTGTTGGCTTAGCTGGGGCAATGGTTCTCGGCCCTAGATATGGTAGGTTTGATAAGAAAGGGAAGCCGCAGGCAATCCCCGGTCACAATATGGTGCTAGCTACCCTGGGGGTCTTTATCCTGTGGTTTGGCTGGTTTGGCTTCAACGCCGGTAGCACCTGTGACGCACATCAGCTGAGGATTTCTGTTATTACGGTGAATACCAATCTGGCAGCGGCAGCGGCTGTAATCTCAGCATTGCTAATTGCACGCTGGAGAATGAAGAAGTGGGACCTGGGCATGGCTTTGAATGGTGCTGTAGCAGGCTTGGTTGCCATTACTGCCCCCTGTGCTTGGGTGGAAGGTTGGGTAGCTATCATAATCGGTCTCATTGCTGGAGTATTAATGTATGCCAGTGTCAGGTTTTTCGAATCCAGAGGGATAGATGACCCCGTAGGAGCGGTGAGTGTACACGGTGTCTGTGGGCTGTGGGGTTTGCTGAGCATCGGCTTCTTTGCTGATGGAACATACGGTAACTATGCGATAGAGCCACCATTTGTCACCGGGTTGTTCTATGGTGGTGGAGGTGAGCAACTACTTGCTCAGTTTATCAGTGTGGCAGTCGTCTTCGCTTGGGCATTTGGCATAGGGTACATAATGTTTAAGGTAATGGACAAGGCTTTCGGCATCCGTGTCCCTCCGGAGGAGGAACTAGAAGGATTGGATATTCCTGAGCATGGCACATCAGCCTACCCTGACTTTGTTGCAACACGGAAGTAGGACTTTGGGGACGGGCTTTTATACCCGTCCCCAAAGCTAGCAGATTTAGCACAGTTTCTAAGTATATGGAATAGCATAAGTGTTACAAGAAGGGGAGTGCAATATGAAGAAGATAGAGGCTATAATCAGACCAGAGAAATTTGATGGGGTAAAGGAGGCACTGAAGGGGCTAGGCTATCCGGGAATGACAACGACCTCTGTCGAGGGTCACGGACGACAAAGGGGAAAGGAGGAGCAGTTTCGTGGTGCAACTTTCAAGGTGGAGTTCCTACCCAAGCTGAAGGTTGAAATCGTAGTCCTGGATGAGCAGGTGGATAGGGTGCTAAATGCCATTACCAGAGTAGCCAGGACGGGTGAGATAGGAGATGGGAAGATATTCGTCTTGCCTGTAGATAATGCAGTGCGGGTCAGAACAGGTGATGAAGGCGATAATGCTATCTAAAATATGGAGAGGAGGAAGAAAATGGTAACTAAAACTAAGGAAGAGAGCAAGGAATATGCCCTCAAAATGGCAAAGGAGCATGATGTAAAGTTCATCAGGCTGTGGTTTACTGACATCCTGGGGTTCCTCAAGAGCTTTGCTATTACTATAGAGGAACTGGAAAGGGCACTAACGGAGGGGATGGGTTTTGATGGCTCATCTATCGAGGGATTTGCCAGGATAGATGAGAGTGACATGATAGCTATGCCTGACACGGATACCTTTCAGTTACTTCCCTGGAGACCCAAGGGGCATCAGTCTGAAGCCAGGATGTTCTGCGACATTTTGAAACCGGGTGGGGAATCTTTTGAAGGTGACCCCAGATATGTATTGAAGAGGAATCTTAAGAAGGCAGCCAGCCTGGGCTATACCTTCTATGTGGGTCCAGAGTTGGAATATTTCTACTTCCGGGATTCGAATGGAACTGAGACCTTGGATGGGGGAGGATATTTCGATATGATACCTCTGGATGCAGCTATGGACATGCGCAGGGAAACAGTTCTTACCCTGGAGGAGATGGGTATCGGCGTCGAGTATTCCCACCATGAGGTTGCTCCCAGCCAGCATGAGATAGATATGAGATACACCGATGCTCTGACCATGGCTGATAGCGTGATGACCTACCGTCTGGTAGTCAAGCAGATAGCCTTAAAGCATGGGGCTTATGCTACATTTATGCCGAAGCCTGTTTTCGGTATAAACGGTAGCGGTATGCATGTACATCAGTCGCTGTTCAAGGGGGAGAGGAACGCCTTCTTCGATAAAGATGATAAGTACTACCTCTCTACTACAGCCAAGTGTTATATTGCTGGACTCTTGAAGCATGCTCCTGAAATTACCCTGGCTTGCAACCAGTGGGTCAACTCCTATAAACGGCTGGTTCCTGGCTATGAGGCACCGGTATATCTTTCCTGGGCACGGAGGAATCGAGCTGACCTGGTCAGGGTTCCTGAATACCAGCCGGGGAATGAAAATGCTACCAGAGTAGAATTCAGGTCTCCCGACCCTGCTTGCAATCCTTATCTCGCCTTTAGTGTGATGCTGGCTGCCGGACTGGAGGGGATTGAAAAGAAATATGAGATATCTGAGCCAGTAGAAGAGAATGTCTACACAATGGGCGATGAGGAGAGAAAGGCAAGAGGGATAGGAACTCTACCTGCCAGCCTGTGGGAGGCTATCCAGGTGACTGAAAAGAGTGAGTTAGTGCGAAAAACTCTTGGTGACCATGTTTTTGATGCCTTCATCAAGAACAAGAGGATAGAGTGGGATAACTACCGTAGCCAGGTAACTGACTATGAACTCAAGAGGTATTTGCCCATCCTATGAGCTGAACTATCCCAAGGGAATCTTGTGGCTATCTACTCCCCACAAAATCCTGGATTTTGTGGGGAGTACCTATATCTGGTTTAGTGAATAGCTGCTTGCATAATCATCTTAGAGCCTATGCGGAAATGCCCCTACTACGAAAGGAACGACAACAATACCCGCAAGAATAGTCCCCAAAGGCAATAACTGTGCGCGATTATCACGGACACTTATGTTAAGAGTACTGCTCCTGTATTAAGATATAGATTCTTGCGTTGGAAGAGACTTTATAGTGAGATTTAGAAAGAAAAGGGGTATAATAGAAGCTTCTTTTCCTGATAATAAAGGCTATGGAGGTTGAAGAGGATGATCAGGCATAAGCTTATCCAGGTATTAGAACAGGCAGTATTTGAGGCACAGCAGGAAGGTCTGCTTCCCGCTGTAGCACTGCCTGAGATTACGATAGAGCACCCCCAGAATGCTGCTCATGGGGACTATGCCTCAAACTTTGCCCTGAAATTCTCCCGGGCGGCTCAATCTAATCCTTTAGAAATTGCTACTAAGGTAGCTTCACTTATTCCCTCAATGCCTGAGATTGTGGAGGTTAGAGTGGGGCATCCTGGATTCATCAATCTAGTTCTCAGTAAGGAATGGCTGGTACAGCAGGTAGAGGCAATTCTGGAAGCCGGTGAGACCTGGAGCACTCTCGATATAGGGAAGGGTTCTAGAGTTCAATTAGAATTTGTTAGTGTGAACCCTACGGGTCCTCTCCATGTGGGACATGGTAGGGGAGCAGTTTTAGGAAGTACCCTTGCTAATGTACTGGCGACCGCTGGTTATGAAGTAGAAAGAGAATACTATATTAATGATGCTGGTTCTCAGATGAAATCCTTCTTTAACTCGGTATTTCTACGGTATCAACAATGCATGGGTCTCAAGGTGGAGATGCCTGCAGACAGTTATAAAGGTGACTATGTAACTATACTAACCAGAGAGATTGCTCAGGAGGTGGGAGATAAGATAATGCTTCTTCCTCCAGATGAAGCAGCTACCAAAGTGGGTGAGATTGCTGTAGAGCGGATTATGAACTCTATTAAGGCAGATTTGAGACTCTCACGGGTAGACTTTGATGTTTGGTTTAGCGAGAGCAGCCTGTATAAAGATGGACAGTATGAGAAGGTAATGGCTTTGCTTCAAAAGCAAGGTTGTACTGTAGAGAAAGAAGGTGCAGTGTGGTTTGCCTCCTCTGCTCTAGGTGAGGATAAGGATAATGTGCTGGTACGCCGCGATGGCACTCCTACTTACTTTGCCTCTGATACTGCTTATCACTATAACAAATTCAAGGAGCGTAACTTTGACCGCGTAATAAACATCTGGGGGGCAGACCACCAGGGACATGTTCCTCGTATGAAGGCTGTGGTTAACACCCTGGGTATCTCACCTGAACGACTTCAAATAATTATTACGCAGATGGTTACCCTCAAGAAAGGGCACGAAGAGGTAAAAATATCTAAGCGGAGCGGGGAGATGGTCACACTTCGTGAAGTGATTGAGGAGGTAGGTACAGACGCCTGTCGTTTTTTCTTTCTTTCCCGCTCTGCAGACAGTCAGATGGAGTTTGACCTGGAACTGGCAAAGAAGCAGTCAGCGGAAAACCCTGTATATTATGTGCAGTATGCTCACGCCCGTATTGCCAGCATCCTGCGTCTGGCTGAAGAAAGACAAATAGATTACTCATCAGGGGATGTCTCTCTCTTAATTAGTGAGCCGGAGCTACTACTCATTCGCAAGATGCTACAACTACCTGAGTTGATTGAGTCTATAGCACATAATCTGGAGGCATCTCTATTGCCCCGCTATGCTCAGGAGTTTGCCACTACCTTCCATGATTTCTATGAACGCTGCCGCGTCATCTCCGACAATGAGGCTCTGACATTAGCACGGCTGAAGCTGGTGACCGCAGCCAAGATAGTCTTGGCAAGAACTCTCCATCTTATGAGTATGGAAAGTCCTGAGAGGATGTGACAGATTATCATCCCCCAAAAGCACCACTTAGCCACGAGGGAAGGTAAGGGGATATGATATCTATCAGAGTAGTTCCGGCATAGTAATATATATAAGCCTCAATTAAGGAGCGAGGTAGTCGTCCCAGCCAACAGTAGAGCAGGAATTTCTTTACTGGATACCTTAATGCCCCAGCAATGATACCCACAACATCGAATGGCAGTACCCAGAGAAAGGCAAACAGAAAGATAGTGAGTCCCCCATACTTATCCATCCATTTTGTTGCTGTCTGATATTCTTGGGAATGTTGCGGACTAATGATGGCTCTGCCTAAATAACCCACCCAGTAGGCGGTAATTTCTCCCAGACTGCCACCTATACTGGCTACTATAGCCGCCCACAATGGACTCATATCCATGGTGATAATCAGGCTTACCCAGAATACGGTACCGGGAACAATGAAGAAAACCGAGGCGCTACTGAGCAGAGTGATGAGAAAGACAGCAAGGTAACCATAGCCATGGGAAAGTTCCTTGATGTCAGGTATAAAGAGGGAAAGAGCCAGAGAGATGACCACAGCGCATCCCAGTATTGCAGCTATTGCAAGAATCAGCTTGAGAACATTTTTTTTGGTAGCAGGAGGAATCACATTCTTCAGGTCTACCAGTAAGCCTCTCATGTCCATCTGCTATCTGATTCCTCTCTCATAGCATTTATGCTCAAGGTCTGCGCCAGATAGACATCTTTTCCCTTCCTCTTTAACTGGTTATAAATACCTTCAGCAGTATCTCTATCTTCCATTATAGTAAATAGTGTGGGGCCCGAACCTGCTAGATGGACCGAGGTAGCACCTGCCTCAAACAACTCCTGGCGGTATACTTCCAGACCCGGAAAGAGAGCGGACGCTGCCCTTTCAAAAACATTATAATACAATGAAGAAGTCAGTTGCTCACCCTCTTTCAGCGCCTTTACCATGTGCTGAGAGATTCCCGTATTAGTGAAGTGAGATGGTTTAAGGCTAGCATACATCCTTCGTGTTTTTTGTGGAACATTGAAGGGAGGCACAATAAGAACTACCGCGAGGCTGGATGGCGAAGGTAACGGGGTCAACTGCTCTCCTCGCCCCTTTACTAATGCTGTGGGCGTACCCAAGAAGAAGGGAACATCAGAGCCTAGGTTCATCCCTAGTTCTACCAATTTAGCAGGGGAGAAATTCAGCCCCCACAACTCATTCAGAGCTCTCAGTGTAGTTGCAGCATCACTACTGCCACCTCCCAATCCACTCGCCAGAGGAATAGATTTATCCAGAGAAATCTTAGCTCCATGGTTGGCACCACTTGCCTCTTGTAACAGCCTTGCTGCCCGGAAAACCAGGTTTTGCGAGGAGTTTAGCTCAGGGATATTACATACCAATTCCAGGTAATCCCCTGTCTGAAAAGTAATGATATCATGGAGGTCTATTGCTTGCATCACGGTAGCAATCTGGTGATAGCCATCCTCATATTTTCCCGTAACTTCCAGGGTGAGATTAATCTTAGCGTACGCTTGCATCATGACCACTATTGGGGGAAGAAGCAGAGATTTGAGATAGGGAAGGAGAGTTGACCATCTCCCCTTTAGCTCTCCCCTCTATTTCTATTTGCCTGCTGAGGCTTGCCCACTCCTCAAGGCATAGATTCTCAGCACGATACCGAGGATTTATCCCTGCTTTGGTCAGCAGAACTACTGAGTCAGAAGTGGAAATTTTTAATCCTTGGGCTAGTGCATTCCGCAATTGTTTGCGGGGAGCACTAAAGCCTGCCCTCACTGATTGGAAGAAAGCGTCCGTACTGTTCACACTCACCACTGGCTTTTCGTAGAGGTCAACTCGGAGGATTGCTGATTCTACTTGGGGCGGAGGATAGAAACTCTGTGGAGAAAGGTAGCCTTGGAGAGTAGGCATGCCATAAAATTGCACACTTATGGCAAGTAAATTCAGCTTCCCTTGTGGAGCTACAATAGCCTCTCCCACTTCCTTCTGTACTAGCACAACTATACGGGATGGTTTAACAGAGGATTCTAGGAAGTGACGCAGGACTGCTGAGGCAATATAATATGGGAGGTCAGCTACCACCTTATATGAAGAGGAAGGTTGAGGCAGAAGAGAATCTGGGGTAAGCTGAAGTATGTCGCCATGAATAATACTAACATTAGGGACAATCTTAAAATATTGCTCTAGAGCGGTAACCAGAACCTTATCTATTTCGACAGCGATAACCTGCCTTACTCTCTGAGCCAGCTCTTGAGTAAGAATTCCAAGTCCTGGACCAACCTCAATAACAATATCCTCACTGGTAAGTTCAGCACTATTCACTATCTGGTGTAGTGCTTTTCTATCGGTAAGGAAGTGCTGCCCCAGACTTTTCTTAGCATGACTACCGAGATAGCGTAGCTCTCTTTCTATAAAAGTCACAGGCACACCTATATGGCTACTCATACGAATTAAACATGGGGCTCTATAATCAAACAAAAAGCCTTGAGGGAGAGAAGAGACTCTCTCCCTCAAATCTAGTAGAATACTGTGCAGGGCTACTACATCATAGTATAACCACCACTTGCACTAAGGGTTTGTCCTGTTACATATCCTGCCGCATCTGAGGCAAGGAATACTACAGGATAAGCCACATCATTAGGAGTACCTACACGGCGCAGCGGGTATCCCTTAGCTGCCTTCTCTAACTGCTCAGGGGTCATATTCATATCCGTTGTCCACATACTCTTTTCACCAAAACTCTTTGCAGGGGGAGGAGTCAGACCTGGGCAAAGAACATTTACTCTTATCCCATTACGTCCTTCTTCTCTTGCCACAGCCTTGGACAAGGCAATGACCCCACCCTTGGCGCCGCTATAAACTGCCTCGGTAAATTCTCCCATGCGCCCAGCATCAGAACCGATGTTAACAATCGCTCCCTTCTTTTGTGCTTTCATGAGAGGGAGAACTGACTTCATAGTATTGAGTACACTACGATAATTTAGGGCAATAACCTTATCCCAGTGGGCAGCATCAGAATTTGCAAAGAACATCATCTTGTCCCACCCCACATTGTTGACCAGGACATCTACTGCACCGGTTTTCTCTGAAGCCTTCTTTACCATAGTCTCTACTGACTCAAGACTGGTAACATCTGTCTTGACTACTATGGCACTACCTTTCCCCGCAGCATTAATCTCATCGGCTACCTTCTTACCCTGTACCTCATCCAGGTCAGCTATTACCACATTTGAGCCTTCCTGAGCAAAAGCAATAGCAATAGCCCGACCTATATTAGATCCTCCACCTGTGACAATAACGGTTTTCCCTGCTAAGCCTAACTCCATTTCTCTATCCTCCTTATGTTTAGTTTAGAGCCTATTATGATTCTCAGAGGTCGTGCACCCCCTTTTGACATCGCCCCATGGCTTTCCCCTAACTCCCAGCTCCAACTAGGCAAACCTACGGCACCCAGAATTTGCTACTTACCGCTGCTTCCTTCCAGACCTGACGGGATTCATAGTACTCTGCTGCGGAGGACCCAGTTTTCAACACCGCTCGCTAGAAATAGTCCCACCGGACTGAATGCCTGGAGGGGGGATTAAATCCCGCTGTAGCGGATTGCGGGTACAGGGCACCGCTAACTCCCCACCTAGCACGACCCTAAATGAAATACTATCTGATACCTACTGCTCTTGTCAAGCTCAGTTTACAAGTAACTGGTACCCACGAGTATCTATGTTAGTCTAGGCGGTAGAGCTCAGGGTAGCAATACTAAGTTGAAGACACCCTTGGCTTCACCGATTAGATGTCACGCACTACATTCACAGACTAGAGTTGACGTCCCCTCTTTTCAGGGTTTATTATATTAACGAATTAACAGTCTGCGGCAGTCTGGATGCGCTAACACAAGTTTTAGAGATGAAAGGAGTGCACATCTTGTGGCTGACAGTTCAAAGTGTGAAGTCTGTGGCAAAGTAAACACTTATGGATGGCTGCCCACCATCGAATGATGAAAATAGTGCCTCCTTGCAACGACTTTGCCTGTCATTCCTGCGGAAGCAGGAATCCATGTGGGGTGGGTGTAGATTTCCGCCGTAGTTTACCCCGTACTTGATACGGGGCGGGAATGGCATATTCTATTTTCAGAACAAACACTCATGGGTGGCTACCCACCATCGAACCATGAAAATAGGTTGTCATTGCGAGCCCTTTCCCCCTGTCATTGCGAGCCCTTTCTCTCTGTCATTGCAAGCGAAGCGAAGCAATCTCATCGTTACTTCCCCCACCGAGATTGCTTCGGCACTGCGTGCCTCGCAATGACAGATTATGGGGACGCTCCTCGCAATGATAGGTGTGTGGGTGAGTCTATTTTCAGAACAAAGAAAGGAGAGTGATAAGATGGACTTTGGGATGTCTTGGGAACAGAAGATTTTTCAGAGAACAGTAAGGGAATATTGCGAGAAAAATGTCACCCCCATATCAAGGGATATTGATGAAGAGAAATTTGAGAAGCGTATTCCAGACGAGATACTCAAGGGATTAGCTGATATCGGGGTTTTTGGATGCACTATTCCCGAGGAGTATGGGGGCTCGGCTCAACCGGGCGAGGAGATACAATATGCTAACATTGCTATCCAGGAAATATCTCGGACGGAGATGAGCATGTCTCTCCCAGTCTATATGCTGTTGACCATCGGCTGGGGAGGAGAGTTCCTGAGAATCTATGCCAAAGAAGAGGTAAAGAGAGAGATTCTACCTAAACTCGCATCAGGTGAGTGGTTCTGGGGAATTAATGTAACTGAGCCTGGAGCAGGTTCTGATGTAGCTGCTACTACAACTGCTGCTACCAGGCAAGGTAATAAGTTTGTGCTGAATGGTGAGAAGGCATACATCAGTGGTGTTGATGAGTCTCAGGTAAGAGGTGGGGGACACTGCACACTGGTTGCCACCGGTACACCGAAGACAAAGGCTGGAAAGAGCATGCTGGCTATTATCCCTAATCAGCTCAACGGAATGACCAGCTCCGTCTACAAGGATATGGGGCGAATGGGACTCTCCACCGGGGGATTCGTATATGAGGGTTCTGAGGTTCCTGAGAAGTATCTCCTGGGTGAAGAGGGAAAGGGTTTCTATATTTGTATGGAGGGATTTAATGTAGCCAGAGCAGTGGTAGCTGCTGCCTGCCTGGGTGGCACTCAGGGGTGTCTGGAAATGGCTGTGGATTATGTTAAGCAAAGAACAGCTTTTGGTAGACCTATCGGCAATAACCAAGGTATATCTTTTGAGATAGCTGAGGATTGGTGTCGTCTGGAATCAGCAAGGTTGATGCTCCAGAAAGGGTGTTGGATGATAGATAAATATTATTCTGAGCCCGGCAGCGTTACTCAGAGGGAGATAAACCCCATTATTGCCTTCAATAAATGGTGGGCTCCGCTTATTGGAGCAGATATTTCCCAACATGCTATGATGTATCATGGTGCCTTTGGCTATACTAAGGATTGCCCTCTGCAGATGGCACACAGAGGAGTACTATCATATGTAGTAGGAGCGGAGGGGACACCTAATATAATGAAGCTCATCATAGCAAGAGATATATTTGACCTTCGAGGCTAGCCGTATCTTTCTTTAAGCTCAAATTATGCATACTATAGATTCTTATAAGACACTGTGTGAGATACCATAAAATACTAGTAGTTTCTAACTGAGGGGGTGTTTGTATGGACTTTATTTTTACTACAGCTCAAGAATCGCTTAGAAATACCGCATGTAGCTTTGCTCGGAGTGAGATTGCACCCCGAGCAATAGAAATGGATGAAACAGGTGAAATCCCCCGCGACCTGATAAAAAGAATGGGCGAACTTGGCATGATTGGTACTATAATCCCCAAGGAATACGGGGGCTCGGCAACAGGACATGTAGCTCGAATGATAGTCATCGAAGAGCTTTCGCGAGTGTATGCTTCATTAGGGTTCTTCTTAGAGACCCCTCACATGGGCATCTTCGTGCTGCAGACTCATGGAAACGAGAAACAGAAGGCTGAGTATCTACCATCTCTGTCTACAGGAGAAAAGATATCTGTGCTGGCAGTCACAGAGCAGGGAGGAGGTTCAGCGCCCGCTAACATTCAGACCTCAGCTACCCTTGATAAAGATATCTTCATTGTTAATGGGAAGAAGACCTTCATTAGCTGGGGTGGAATCGCTGAGATATGTATCCTGCTCACAAATACCGAAAAAGGACCTACTATCCTCCTTATAGACAAGAATGTGTCAGGATACACAGTGGGAGAAGAAAGGATAAGAACCTCGGGTCTGAGGTCAGTAGGGGCAGCAGAGTTGCTCTTCTCTAATTGCAGGGTACCTCCGGAAAATATTATTGGAGAGGAGGGTAGAGGACTTGCCTATGCCCTCGAAAGTATACAGGATATTGGGAGAACAGGAGCAGCAGGAACAGCTCTAGGTATTGCCAGGGGAGCCTATGAATCAGCTCTAAATTTTGCTAAGGGGCGAGTGTTGTATGGAAACCCAATAGCTAAGCTCCAATCGATTCAATTCAAACTAGCCGACATGGACATCAAAGTTGAGGCGGCAAGGTGGCTGGTATACTATGCTGCCTGGCTACTGGACCAGGGTAAGAGTGGCAAAGACACCGCCTTACCAGTATCTAGAGCAAAGGTTTTTGCTGTGGAATCGGCGAGAGATATCGCACTCAAGGCTATCGAAATACATGGAGGATCGGGTACCCTACCCGAATATCATGTCATACGCCATCTAAGAGACTCTCTAGAGCTGTTCTCTGCCGCAGGCACAAATGATATTATGCGTGTAGTAATAGGTGGAACTATTATCAAGTAATTCCTACCTTACCACATGATATTCTCGCTTGAATAAAAGCGATAAACTCTGTAAGCAACCGGGAGACTACTCTTTCCTTGCGGTAAATGCAGTAGAAGTTTCGCCTCAATGAGAGCCTGTTTTTCGTAATCTCTACATTAACAGTAATCTTATTGACCAGGTTGAGAGCTACACTCTTTTTGATGGCTAGATTCGATACGAAGGCAATTCCCACTCCTGCTTCTACTGCGGAGATTACTGCTTGGGTGGTGCCCAGAACCAGATGTGGTGAGTACTGATTAATATCGAGTCCTGCTTCTGCCAGAAGAGATTTGAGACTTTGCTGTGTGCCTGATGTCTCTTCACGAAAGATGAATGGCTCCCCCTCCAATTCTATGGAAGAGACCTCTCCCCGTTGGGCAAAAGGGTGCTCGGGAAACACAATGAGGACAATCTCATCCTCGGATACCTTGAATGTCTCCAACTCTCTCCCTTCAGGTGTAACGCCACAAAACCCCACCTCATATTTACCATCACGCACCCCATCAATGACAGTGAGCGAATCAGAAATTATTACTTGAGCACTCACAGATGGATACAATGTCTTGAATTCCCCCAGAAGAGGTGGCAGTAAGTATTCGCCCGGTATGGTACTGGCGGCAATACCCAGTTCACCCACCACTTCATCACGCAACTGGTCAAGGTCACGCCGGAGGTGGATTCGCCCCTGCTCCACATATTCAGCAAAGTGAAGCAGACGTTTCCCTGCTTCAGTCATGATGATAACGCTCTGTCCACGGTCAATCAGGTGAACCCCCAGGTCACGCTCCAGCTTCTGTATCTGAAAGGAGACTGCTGGCTGGCTGATAGAGAGCTTCTTGGCTACTTCTGAGAAGCTCCCCAGCCTGACTACTTCAATGTAGGTTCTCAGATAGTCCAGGTTCATAATATACCCCTAGTTTATTCAGTCATCAGTCAACTATATGCTGTTAACTCCACAATGGGTTTCCCCCTCAACCCCCTACAGCATTCTGGATAAGGTTGATGCGGCTAGCCTCTTTGTCCTGCCCTAGCTCCACTGCTACCACATCTATACGCCACTGAGAGGGTAGCCCTGAGTGAGACGGAATCCCCTGGAGATATGTCAGTGCCAGAGAGATTAGTTTTTCCCTCTTCGCATAGGTTATAGATTCCTCGGGAGTGCCAAAATCAGTACCTGTCCTGGTGCGTACTTCAACAAATACCAGGTAGTCCCCTTGCTGGGCTATGATGTCAATCTCTCCCCCACGAAGGCGAACATTAGTTTCCCTGACGTGATAGCCCTGTCCGCGGAGGTATTCTGCTGCCAGTTTCTCCCCTTGAATCCCTACCTCCTTGCGCCTCATCATATTATCCCCTTCACTGGCTCAAAGCTGCGGCGGTGGATGGGGCAGGGTCCTAACTGCCGCAGGCTAAGACAATGCTCTGTCGTAGCATAACCTTTATGAGATGCCATACCATATCCAGGATAGACTTTGCCCATCTCTTTCATATAATGGTCCCGTGTCACCTTAGCCAGTATAGAGGCACAAGCAATAGAAAGGGAAATCTGGTCACCATGAACCAGACCTCTCTGAGGGATAAGAATCTCTGGCAGGCTAATGAAATCAATGAGGAGAAAATCGGGGTGAACCAGAAGCTGCTCTACTGCCAGGTACATTGCCTCACGTGTCGCCTCCATAATACCAAAAGCATCTACATCCTCAGGAGAAACCATACCTACACCACAGGATATAGCTATTTTTTGAATCCAGGGAGAGAGTTCCTCACGTCTTCTGGGTGATAGCTGCTTGCTATCTCTCACCTGAGATAGCCAGCAAAAAGGGTTAGTAGCTGATAGCTGGCAGCTATCAGCAGGTAGAATAACTGCTGCCGCAGCTACTGGGCCGGCTACAGCACCTCGCCCCACCTCATCAATGCCAGCAACAAAGCGGTATCCCTCTTTGTATAGCCGTTGTTCTTCCTCAAATGTCGGGGGGCAAGCTGCTGCCCCTTTTTTTATGCGGCGAATCGTCAAAAGATGCCCTTCTCCTGGTTTCTGATTACTTGCCTATCTAAAAACAGCGGCTCAACCCTCTGCCAGATAAGCTGTTCCACTTCTTTTCGAGGCAGAGTGGCATCAACTACCAGCCAGTGAGATGGCTCTGCTGCTGCCATTACACGATAGCCCTTCAGCACACGGCGATGAAAATCAAGCTCCTCTTTCTCAAAACGGTCCAGATTTACCATACCCTTACGAGCGAGTCCTGATTCTACAGGTATATCCAGCAGTATCATGAGGTTAGGCAGTGTCTTCTGGACAGCCAGGGTATTACCCTGCTCAATAACATCAAGCTCAAGCCCACGTCCATAGCCTTGATAGGCAAGAGTAGAGCTAGAGTAACGGTCACAGATAACGACCCTCCCTTCTTCGAGGGCAAGAGAGATTACCTCCGAGACTAACTGAGCACGGGAAGCAAGGAAAAGAAACAATTCTGCTTTTTTGCAGATATGAGAGGGAGGTATCTGGGTTCCCTTTTTTGCAATGCCTACACTTGGCTGCTTGAGCAGGAGGCGAATTTTCTCTCCCAGGGCAGTGCCACCAGGTTCATGAGTAAGTATAGAAGGGATGCCGAGCTTGAAGAGATGATGGTAGAGGCTTGCTGCCTGAGTACTCTTCCCACTCCCCTCACCCCCCTCGAAAGCAATAAATAAGCCCAAAGTGCCTCCGCATTAAGGAAGTTCTAAATGCTAATCCCATTCTCACCTGAAGATTTCCACTCTTCTCGCCGGCTCTGTGCCATGACTGCGTGAGGAAAGGTGGTGGCGTTCTACCAGTAGATGCTGCAGACGGCGCACATAAGCATTCTGAGGGGTGAGCTCCATAAACTTTTCCTCATTAGCTACTACCTGGTTAATTGCTTCTTGAGCCTCCTCCAGTGCAATCCTTACAGTATCAAACTTCTCTCCTCTATTATTACCATAAACCTCATTCAGAAAACGCCTGATGTGGTATGCTGTGCTGCTCTTTAGCACATAGATAGGCAATCCTCTATCCTCAGTATCTCTCAATACCTGAGGCTGGCGGCGATAGTAACTATTCGAGGTTACTACCATATCTGCCTCTTCCCATGTAGTGGTAATCCTCACAGGAAGCCTCATCTCCTGGACAATAGATTCAAATTTAGCTCGATTGATACCAAAAAGGTAGAGGACTCGCGGCTTAGCTTTTTTCAGTTGAGGACTTTCAGCTCTAAATACCCTATCAGTCGCCACAGATGGAGAAATTGCTTCATGCTGCATTTCCCTTCTCTCATCTAACCATCGAACCTCAGGAGTGAATGGGCGTCCCCTGAGAAGAGCATCTACCGCCTCAGCAGTATCAGGATGAACAGCCACTCGCTCAAAATCCTGAAGCTCCACTACAGCATTAAAAGTAGGGGGAGCTTTACGCTCCAGGATTGATTTCTGAGTGCCCCGACGCCGTGCCTCTTCATCTCCAAGGGTTACCGTCTGGATACCACCCACCAGGTCTGAGAGGGTAGGATTCAGAATAAGGTTCTCCAGGGTATTACCATGTGCAGTGCCCACCAGTTGGACCCCTCGCTCGGCAATAGTTCTAGAAGCAAGGGCTTCAAGCTCAGTGCCAATCTCATCAATTATAATCGCCTCAGGCATATGGTTTTCCACCGCCTCAATCATTACGGCATGCTGCATAGCTGTAGTAGGCACCTGCATCCTTCTGGCGTGTCCTATCGCAGGGTGAGGAATATCCCCATCACCAGCAATCTCATTGGAGGTATCTACAATAATTACTCGCTTCTTTAGGTCATCAGCGAGGACACGGGCTACTTCTCTCAGCATAGTGGTCTTACCCACCCCGGGACGCCCTAGAAGAAGGGTGCTCTTACCCGATTGAATCAGGTCTTCGATAAGTTTTACTGTCCCCAGGACTGCTCTACCTACACGGCAGGTCAGCCCAATAACATGCCCCTTACGGTTACGGAAGGCTGAGATACGGTGTAAGGTACGTTCAATACCAGCACGATTATCATCACCAAAGTCGCCAATATGAGTAGTAACATATTCAAGGTCTGCCTCCGTTACATCCTTGAAACTCAACACTACTTCATCTCGGAAGAATCGCGCCTCTGGGGGACGTCCCAAGTCCATTACTACCTCCAGAAGCTCACCATAATCTTTTCGCTGATAAAGCGGCTCAGATATGTAAGGAGGCAGCACCTCTAATAAAGCATCAAGGTCATCTGTAATTACTTTTTGCGTTTTCCTTCAGCTCCTTTTATGAATTTTGCCTTCTCTGTTATGGCTTGTCAGGTTTCAAGAAGAAGTGATAGTTCCTTCAAAATCCTTAAGGGATATTTCACCATTAAGCAAGGAGACAAGAGAAAGGACTTCCCTCTTTTCCCCAGCTTCCAGTTTTTCTTCTATAGTGGGTAGTAAAGGTGAGAAATCCCAGCCGGTCACCTTGAAGCTTTCCTTAAGCCCCTTAAGATAATCAACAAGCCCTTCTATTTCCCTTTGAGCCTTTTCCTTGTTACCATTAAGAAAGAGGGCTGAAATCAGGAGAAAATGGGAGATAGCTTTATCCTCTACTTCCTCAGCTAACTTGATAGCTTCTTCTGCCCACTTTACCCCTTCACCAAAATCCCCCAGGATAAGAAGAATCTCTGATAGGTTTTCAGCAGCGGAAATATTCCTGGGCTCTATCCTCAAAGCCTCCTCATAACATTCCCTCGCCTCTTTCCATCTCTTAAGACAACCTAAAGCATTCCCTTTGCTCACCCAAGCCAACGCAAGGTCTGGCTTAAGCTCAATAGCCTTATCATAGCAAGAGAGGGCTTCCTCATACCTCTTAAGATTGCCTAGAGCATTCCCTTTGTTCACCCAAGCCAATGCATAATCTGGCTTTAGCTCAATGGCTTTATCACAGCAGGAGATTTCTTCCTTATACCTCTCAAGATTACCTAAGGCAAGCCCTTTGTTCCCCCAAGCCTCCGCAAGTTTTGGATTAAGAGTTATTGCCCAATCGTAAAGCTCTATAGCCTTTTCAAATTCCCCCCTTTTGTAATGAAAATTCCCCCGTAAAAAAGCAATCTTGGGGTCATCAGGGAAACCAATGACCTTCTCCCTCTGCTCCACTTTTCCCAAAATCTCTTTGATTATCTCCTCAAGGGAGGAAGGGATAGGCTCTTCCCTTTCTCTCGGCATTGCTTTATCAAGTTCCGCCTCTTTCAGTAGCTCTTCCAACCTCTTAAGAGCTTCTTGCTGAGACTGTTCAAATTCGTCAAACTTACGGCTCCATTCCTGAGCTAAAGTGGGGTCTACCTCTGCTATTATCTTCCCAGTCTCTTCCCCTGGAGATAGTTCTGGACTAACTGGGGGACGATTCTTAATCAACTTACATAGCTCAGGTTGAATGTCAATAAATTCTTCGTAAGGGACAACTCTTTTCCACACGATGTCTAAGGGGATTTGTGCTCTTAAATTCTCCTCCTCTAACTTTTTACACAAGACAAAAACAGGCTTACCCAGAGAAAGCATCATCCCCAGCTCTATAAGGACATTGGGATTTGCTCCACTTATATCGGCAATTCCATAAGCTGAGGATTGGAGCAGGCGGCAAATATCACAGGAAATAGCATTCTGGGGGTCTTTGTCTCCGAATCTTAATGCGTCGGCTGAATATTTGCTATCCAAAGTCTCCTTAAGAATATTGCTTACTACAAGTTCTCTCCTCTCCCTTTCTTCCTTGGGTTGAAATGGCTCAGCAAGGAAGAAGGTGTCTGGCTCAGCCTTTATCTCGGACTCTGGCTTATTACATACTCCCCCAACAAGAGGGCAATACCTCATCCTGCTCAATCTTATGCCCCTAAGTGATAGATTTTACCACCCCCTGGTAGCGAGTAGCTCGGCGACAGGTATGGTTTTTACATCCAGACCAGACATAGGAGCACCCAGCCCCTGGGAAGCCTCAGCAATAATGGCGGGGTCATTATAGTGGGTGGTAGCCTTAACAATTGCCCTCGCTCTTGATTCAGGGTCGCTGGACTTAAAGATGCCTGAGCCCACGAAAACCCCTTCGGCACCTAGCTGCATCATTAAGGCGGCATCCGACGGAGTAGCTATTCCCCCGGCAGCAAAGTTCACCACCGGGAGCTTCCCTGTTTGGTGAATCTCCCTGACCAGCTCCAATGAGGCGCCCAGAGCCTTTGCCTCCGCTACCAGTTCTTCCTCCGGAGTATTCACCAGCTTACGAATGCTGCCCATCACCGCTCGCATGTGCCTCACTGCCTCCACAATATCACCTGTGCCTGCCTCGCCTTTGGTACGAATCATGGCAGCACCTTCACTAATGCGACGCAATGCCTCGCCCAGGTCACGACAGCCGCAGACAAAGGGAACCCTAAAATTGTCTTTCCATATATGATGGCTCTCATCAGCCGGAGTCAGCACCTCCGACTCATCAATAAAATCCACTCCCAATGATTCCAGTACCTGTGCCTCCACAAAATGTCCGATACGGCACTTAGCCATCACAGGGATACTCACCGTATCCATAATCGCCCGGATTATAGTGGGGTCAGCCATACGAGCTACACCACCCTCAGCACGGATATCTGCGGGAACTCGCTCCAATGCCATCACAGCACAGGCTCCTGCATCCTCAGCAATCTTTGCCTGCTCTGGCGTGACCACATCCATAATCACGCCACCCTTCAACATCTGAGCTAGCCCGCTCTTAACCACCCAGGTCCCCTTCTCCATATTACATGCCTCCTTGATTCGACCTCCAGGGTTCATATCAACCATTACTCACATACATTTTACAACTCACCCCCTATCTTTTACAAGCATACGAGTTACCCCATAATAAATGGTAACTACTCAGCCGGCAATTGGTAGCCACAGAGTTCACAGAGAACTCCGAGAAAAGAAAGAGGATAAGGTATCGAAAGAATCCCTCTGTGCTCCCGGTGTGCTCTGTGGCTGAATAATTACAATAAATGTTACTGAAAAATGGTATCGTTGCCTCAAAAAAGTGCCTGTACCCGATTAAGGGGGGTTAGTATCCGTACTCAAAACTCACGTGGTGGTTTATGTTGGGGATTGGAATCAAATAATAGATACATGTATACTGGCGAAGCAGAGGGTACTTCCTTATACGGGGGTGATTTTATGAGAAAGGCAACAAGGAATTATCTCCTAGATGCACTACAGGGTCTACTTCTTCTACTCCAAAGCATTTCCGGTTTTATCCTCTGGTTCGTTTTATCTAAAGGAATAGCTTGGGGTGGTGGAGGTGGGGAATCTGCGTTCATTTTTGCCAGGCATACTTGGCTAGGTATTCACAAGTGGCTGGCTGTTGTCTTATTGATAGTGATCATTGCCCATCTAATTTTACACTGGCGATGGGTCGTTTACATGACGAAATCGTATTTCAGGAATCCAACGATCAGCAAGTAAGAAGGAACGCCGTATGAGCATAACTTTCATGTAACCCTTCACACGGTGTCATTGCGAGCCGAAGACGTAAGCTAATCTCATCCTCCATCAAATCCCCCTTAGTCCCCCTTTTCTAAAGGGGGAAAGGAATGAAAGTCCCACTTTTCTAAAGGGGGATTTAGGGGGATTAAGAGATTGCTTCGTCCCCTTCGCTTCGCTCTGGGCTTCGACTCACGGCGCTTCTCGCAGTGACATGGAAATGTAGTATTGTCAAGCTATTTGGAAATTGAGATTTTGCTTACTGGGATTTCTGCTACTCGGTGTCCTCTGTGGCTGAATAGTTGCATTTTGGCTAAAGGAGAAAGAGTTTGAAGGTTGGAGTTCTTGCCCTGCAGGGGGCTTTTATTGAACATGTCGGAATGCTACAACAGCTAGGAGTTGAGGCTCCACTGATTCGTCTGCCTGAAGAGCTTGCTGGACTGGATGGACTTATCATCCCCGGTGGAGAAAGCACCACTATGAGCAGGTTAATGCGGGATTTTGGATTGATGCAACCGGTGAGAGAATTAGCTTGCTCAGGATTTCCCCTCCTGGGGACCTGTGCAGGGATGATTCTTCTGTGTCAAGAGACTAACAGAGCTGAGCTGGAGACCCTGGGGGTGATGAAGGTAAGGGTAGAGCGCAATGCCTTTGGCAGACAGGTAGACAGCTTCGAGTGCGACCTGGACATACCTCCCCTGGGTGAAGAGCCCTTTCATGCTGTCTTTATTCGTGCTCCTATAGTGAAGAGTGTGCATACCAGTGTGGAGATTATTGCCAGACTGCCGGACAAGACTGCTGTTGCCATAAGACAGGGAAAGATGCTGGCATGTGCCTTCCACCCTGAGTTAGGCAGCGATATGAGACTACACTGCTGGTTTTTGGACAACTTCATCGGCTAAGAATATGGCAATTTTAGAGTAATTGCTATCAGCAATATCTCGAACATAAAATGTGGCTATTGACAAATATACTATAAAGTGTTACCTTTCTCCACTAAGTATTACCTTTTATACTGAAAGGGGGTGAGAAAGAATGCAAGGTTTTGGTAAAGTAGCAGGAATAGTAGCATGCATTATCGGCATCGTTGCCCTGGTCTTCGGTATCCTGTTTATGGTAATGGGGGCTGCAACGGCAAATGAGGTAATGGATACGGTGGAGGCTGAGAATTTCCCCGAGATAAGCTATGATGAGAACTCACCAGCTACGGGGTACCTAGAGCTGCATATGGGTACTAAAATTGACACAGTTGAGGAGATTGAGGCTGCTGCTGATGCAATGACAGCGGCGCGTCATAAGATGTATGACCCAAGTAGTCAGGCAAATGTGGCGGCAGCAATGGGTGACCAAGCTTGGAATAACTACCTGTCGTTTGAGGGTGTGCTAGGACTTATGCTGAGTGGTCTGGGTCTGGCAGGGTTGTTGGCATTCATGGGTATCCTCAACATCATCATCGGTATTGCTCTCATACTGATTGGCATCATAATCTATAAGCTGATTGGTAGCATAGCAGGTATGTCAGCGGCTATTGCCGGTAAGACATAGCAAAACAGGTTTTATCTGAAGTGGAGGGGTTTGTAGCGACGGCAGAACTCAAGCTACTGTACTTGAGTTCTGCCGTAAAGTGGGTTAGAATAAAGGGTAGCCGGTCACTTTAAGCTAAAGGCAAAGAGTGAGCCAGCATTACAACTGAATATTATAAAGGCTGAGAACAAGACTAGTATGTCCCTAGCGAGGCTCAGAGAGTCGGGGTAAGGTGTGAGCCCGATGCTGGCGCAGAGACAGAATGGACTTGGGAGCTGCAGGCTGAAGGGTCCCTGACCTTATGAAAGGTGAGGTATCTGTGTAGGCTGTGCCGGAGAGGGTACCGTTATCATAGCCCAGGGTATATAGAAGGATAACCTTAAGGTTTGCTTTTCTGTACCTGGAGAGATGGTCAGTGTATGACTGACTAAGAAGGGTGGCACCGCGAAGGTTAAAAAACCTCTCGCCCCTTTAGGGCGAGAGGTTTTTTTATTGCCATGATTACAGTCAAAGGCAACAGGTAAATCAAATAATGTATCTGCCAGATATAGAAACCTTTAAGCGAGATTCAGACAGGGGATACCTGGTTCCTGTTTTCCGGGAGCTATATGCCGACATGGAAACACCTATCTCAGTATTCCTTAAGCTCTGCTCTATGGCACCCTCTTTCCTCCTGGAGAGTGTGGAGAGGGGAGAGCAGGTAGGGAGATACTCCTTCATCGGTACTAACCCCTATATGGTACTCAAGACCTATGACACAGAAGCCCTGCTGATTCGTTCTTCCAGAGAAGAAAAGATAACCCTAGGTTCATATCCCGAGGGACCCGACCCCTTGCACCTGGTGCAGAGGTTGCTTCCCCCTCGCCAGGTGGCAAAGACTCAGGGACTACCCCGCTTCTTAGGGGGAGCAGTAGGATACCTCGCCTATGATGTAGCACGATTCTTTGAGAAACTGGATGATTACCCTCAAGATGAACTCCAGCTTCCCGGTTCTGCTTTTATGTTCGTTGATACCCTGGTTGTCTTCGACCACCTGCAACACAAAATGAGCATCGTATCTAATGTAGCAGAGAGTGGGACAGGTACTGCAACCTACCAGGAGGCAGTTGATAAAATAGATGCCGTGACCCTGGCATTGAGCCGACCCCTGTCTCAGGAGTTACCTTATCCTGTGACTACCTTAAAACAGGATTCACAGCTTACCTCTAACTTTACCTCACAGGAGTTCTGTGACATAGTGAATAGTGCTAAGGAGTATATCCTTGCTGGTGATGCCTTTCAGATTGTGCTCTCACAACGCTTGTGTCGCCAGACATCAGCTAAGCCCTTCGACATCTATCGCGCCCTCCGTGTGCTCAATCCCTCCCCCTATATGTTCTACCTTGACTGGGGTGATTTTCAGCTTGTCGGCTCTTCCCCAGAGATGCTGGTGAAGCTAGAGGGAGAACAGGTGGAATATAGACCTATTGCTGGCACGAGACCACGGGGGAAGACTGCGGATGAAGATGAAGACATTTCTCATGACCTGCTTAGTGACCCCAAGGAGCTAGCAGAGCACATGATGCTGGTAGACCTGGGGAGAAATGATGTGGGGCGGGTATGCCGCTATGGAAGTGTCAAGGTAACCCAGCTTAAGGCAGTAGAGAGATATTCCCATGTGATGCACCTCGTTTCCTCTATAAAAGGAAGATTAAGAGAGGACTATGATGCCTTCAGTCTGCTTCGCTCCTGCTTCCCCGCCGGCACAGTTACTGGAGCCCCCAAGATTCGAGCTATGGATATTATCACCGAATTGGAGAAGACTCGAAGGGGACCCTATGCTGGTAGTGTGGGCTACTTTGACTTCAGCGGTAATATGGATACCTGCATCACTATTCGCACTATTGTGATGAAGGATGGGATAGCATATCTACAAGGGGGTGCTGGTATCGTAGCTGACTCAGTACCCGAAAATGAATATCAGGAAACACTCAATAAGTTGGCTGCCCTGGATGGAGCGCTCCAGATGGCAGAGAGCCGCCAAAGAGGTTTGTTGGGTTGATAGAGTTATAGAGTTATAGAGTTGCGGGGAGAGGGGAACTCAACAAACTCAACAAACCCGGAACGGATGTTTAAGATGATTCGAGAAGCAATCGCCAGAGTAGTAGAGGGAAAGAATCTCACCCAGGATGAATCAGAGGGGGTAATGGGAGAGATTATGGAGGGTAAGGCTACCCCCAGCCAGATAGGGGCATTCCTTGCCGCTCTGCGGATGAAGGGGGAGACGGTAGAGGAGATAGCTGGATGCGCCAGGGCAATGCGCGGCCACGCCTTCAGAGTAAACACACAGCAGTCCCATCTGATAGATACCTGTGGCACAGGAGGAGATGGCAGTGGTACCTTCAATATCTCTACTGCTGCCGCCCTGGTAGTTGCTGGTGCTGGCATCCCAGTAGCTAAACATGGTAATCGCGCCATGTCCAGCCACTGTGGCAGTGCAGACATACTGGAAGGACTGGGTGTAAAGATTGACCTGAGCCCTGAGGCAGCAGGACACTGCATCGATGAGATTGGCATAGGATTCCTCTTTGCTCCTCGATTACACCCGGCAATGAAATACGCTGCTATACCCCGCCGTGAAATAGGCGTAAGAACTATCTTTAATCTGCTGGGTCCTCTGACCAATCCTGCCTCAGCATCACGACAGCTTCTCGGTGTATATGACGCTTCACTAACTGAGCCTATAGCTGAGGTTCTAAGGCTTCTGGGCTGTCAACATGCTCTGGTAGTGCATGGTGATGGGAGATTGGATGAGCTATCCACCACCGGTGTTAATAAGCTGACTCAACTTCGAGATGGTACAGTGAAAACCTTCAGCCTTGACCCTCGAGAGCTGGGGTTGCCCCGTGCTGCCGCAGAGCAACTTAGAGGGGGTACAGTAGAGGAGAATGTGAGGATAGTACAGGGAGTACTTCAGGGTGAAGAAGGAGCCCCACGGGATGTGGTGTTACTCAATACCTCTGCTGCTCTCATAGTAGCTGAGGAGGCAGCTAGTTTTGAAACGGGACTCAAGATAGCTGCTGAGGTTATTGACAGCGGTAAGGCTCTGGCAAAGCTGCACCAACTGGTGGAGATGAGCCAGGATTTAGACTGATATAAGGAAATGAGAAGCGTAACCGTTCACCTGTGTCATTGCGAGCGAAGCGAAGCAATCCCCCTTTACTAAAGGGGGACTAAGGGGGATTAAAGAGATTGCTTCGTCCCCTTCACTTCGTTCAGGGCTTCGGCTCACACGCTCCTCGCAATGATATGAGAGTGGGTGAACGCTTACCGAGAGACTACGCTGTAAACTCCTGAATGAGGAGAGAGAATACGATTCTAGAAGATATTGTAGCTGCTGTCCGCCGTCGGTTAGTGGAAAAGAAGGAGCAAATTCCCCTGGCAGAGCTGGAGCGTTATGCTAGAGATAGGGAACCACCTCATGATATGAAGGTTGCCCTGAAAGGGGAAGATATACGATTCATTGCTGAGGTCAAACGAGCCTCCCCCTCGAAGGGATGGCTCTGCCCTGAACTTAAACCATCTGCCATGGCATGTTACTATGCCCGGGGTGGTGCTGCAGCTATCTCGGTGCTCACCGAACCCGACTTTTTTAAGGGTAGCCTTACGGATTTGGCTGAAGTGCGGAGAGCCGTGGAGCTACCACTACTGCGCAAGGATTTTACCATTGACCCCTATCAGGTCTATGAAGCCCGAGTTTACGGTGCTGATGCACTGCTCCTCATCGTCTCTGTCCTCTCCGATAAAGAGCTCAAGAGCCTGCTGACTCTCACTCATGATATGGGGATGTCCGCTTTGGTAGAAGTTCACAATGAGAACGAGGTGGAGAGAGCGCTTGCTTCAAGAGCTTCTCTGATAGGCATCAACAATCGCAACCTGAAAGATTTCAGTGTTAATATTGAGACCAGTCTCAGACTGCGTCCTCTGTTACCCCCTGAGGTAGTGGTAGTGAGTGAAAGTGGCATCAACTCAGCCGAAGATGTGCAGCGACTCAGAAAGGCAGGCATAGACGCCGTGCTGGTAGGCACTGCCCTGGTAACCAGTGCTGACCCCGAAGCAAAGCTGAGGGAACTGGCGGTCAGGAGACAGGCTTGACACCACTGACACCAAGTGCTGTTATATTATAGGTTAGACGAAATCAGAGTTCGTATGTTTGGGTGTTAGGTAAAATGCCCAAACCCGCTATAATAAAGTGTGTAGGTAGGTGAAAAAATGAGGCAATAACGTATTCATGGGGAAAGATATAATGATGAGACAACTAAATATGTGCGGGCTTGGGTACTCTTCGGTGCTATCGCACTCGCCTAACAGTGGATAAAAGGGAAATCAAAGATTTCCCCAAATTGCTTTCGGCAACTTCTTTTATCCGCAAAACGTTATATGAAATTGCCTGACATGCGTTCGCAACGCCCACCACAAAGTTCATTTAGGAAGGGAGTATTACATTTTATACAGGAGGAAATTATGATACGTCAGTTCAAAATTATCGTTGAAAAGCACTCTGATGGTTATGTAGCATACCCTTTAGGGCTTAAAGGGGTTATAGTTGGGGAAGGGGACACCTATGAAGAAGCCCTTTCTGACGTGAAATCAGCAATTCGCTTCCATGTTGAGACCTTCGGAAAAGAGGTTCTCGATGTCGAACCACCTGTCCTTAAGGCTTTCGTTGCTGAGACTGGAGTCAACGTGTAATGACAAAGCTTCCTGTGGATGCACCTAAACGGAAAGTAATCAAAGCGCTAGTGACTTTGGGCTTTCAAGTAGTTCGGGAAAAGGAACACATTTCTATGATTTGTGAGAATCCTGACGGGAGTAAAATCCCTTTGACCATGCCAAACCATCCGAAAATAAAAGGTTCTACCCTTAGAACAATTTGCACATAAGCTGGCATCACAAGGGAGGAGTTTTTGGAGGTATATGACAAGGCATAAAAGTCGGCAAGATCAGATAACACAGCATATACGCTTCGGGCTAACATCCTTGCCCTTCGGTCGCAACGTCGTATATGCTGGAACCGTTAGGTGAAACGGTGGCTATGAAAACCAACACTTGATTGCTAATGTTGCCTCAAGTGAAGGGTTTTACTGTTATGTCATTGCGAGCGAAGCGAAGCAATCCCCCTTTAGTAAAGGGGGATTTAGGGGGATTAAAGAAATTGAATCGGTTATAAGGGGTTAGTGAGTCATGGTAAGAATCAAAATTTGTGGCATAACTAATCTGGAGGATGCCCTGGTAGCTGTGGGGGCAGGGACAGATGCCCTGGGTTTTGTCTTTGCTCCCAGTCCGCGGCAGGTAACCCCGGAACAGGTGCACTCTATTACATCCAGGTTGCCTCCGTTTATATATAAGGTGGGGGTCTTTGTTGATGCCGACATGGAGGAGGTGCAGCGGACGATGTCCTATTGTCACCTTGACATAGCCCAACTGCATGGCTCAGAATCTCCTGAGTTCTGCCAGGCGCTTTTCCCTCGGGTGATTAAGTCCTTCAGGGTCAAAGATGATTCAGTCCTGAGCCTTCTGCCCCGATATAAGGTGAGCGCCTATCTTTTAGATAGCTATGACCCTCACCTTGCCGGGGGAACAGGGAAGAGCTTCAACTGGGATATTGCCCGTAAGGCTAACTCCCTGGGGTATATCATCCTCTCCGGAGGCTTAACGCCGCAGAATGTGACTGAGGCTATTGAGCAGGTGCATCCCTATGCAGTGGATACCTCCAGTGGAGTAGAGAGTGAGCCAGGCAAAAAAGACCACGCTAAGGTTCGTGCCTTTATCCAGACAGCAAGAGCAGGTCAATCCCTCCCAAGACTCTAAAGAGCATAATTCAGGATGCAGGATGGACAGAAGCGAAATTAAAACAGTTAGGGCTATTAACTTGAAGGGAGGTTGTCATGGTAACTGTAAGGGTTATCTTCCACAAATGTATTCAGGATTCCCAAGAATATGGTAGTGATGATGAACATATGTCCTCACGGATTTTCTTCTCAGTTGAGATAAGTAAGGTAGAAAATGGCGAGATAAAAGTTGAAAAATACGATAACCTCTATACAGATTTGAAGCAAATGGTCGGTGGTAAGTTCGAAGAGAATCCAATTGAGGTTGGGTTCCCATGCGATTCCTCAGGAAGAACTTATTCAGGACCGATGAACTATACGGTGTTTCACAATGCAACTGAGAGCTATTTTAGAAGCCTAGTGGGCTCTAAAGGATCTGGGATTCACATCGAAGGTGGCTCAGGTATACGGATGTATAATAATCTTTTTGTGAAGGAGTATTCGGTCAAATTTGAAGCAGAGGATCGCTGACCCACCTCAGATTTTAAGGAGGAAATCTTGAAATTACCCAATGAACAGGGATATTTCGGAGACTTTGGGGGTAAGTTTGTCCCTGAGACACTGATGACTGCCCTCAAGGAGCTTGAGCAGGCTTATATTGAAGCCTCCTCTGACCCTGGCTTTGTTGCCAGGCTGGAGGAGCTGAGACACACCTATGCTGGCCGTCCTACTCCCCTCTACGAAGCACAGCGTCTCTCAGAAAAGATATGTGGAGCCACTATCCTGCTTAAGAGAGAGGATTTGCTTCATACTGGCGCTCACAAGATAAACAATGCCCTGGGACAGGGGCTGCTGGCGAGCCGAATGGGGAAACAGCGGATAGTGGCTGAGACCGGTGCAGGACAGCATGGTGTTGCCGCCGCTACAGTATGTGCCCTCTTGGGTCTGGAATGTGTCGTCTATATGGGAGAGGAAGACCTGGTTCGTCAGGCTAGCAATGTCTCCCGCATGAAGCTGCTGGGGGCTGAGGTTCGGGGGGTAGCCTCAGGCAGCCGTACCCTGGAAGATGCTATCAATGAGGCTGTTCGTGACTGGGTAACCAATGTGCAGAATACTCATTACCTTCTAGGTTCGGCAGTAGGTCCCCATCCCTATCCCATAATGGTGCGGACCTTCCAGTCAGTAATCGGCATAGAGACCAGAGAGCAGATGTTAAGCCAGTATCACCGTTTGCCTGACTACATTATTGCCTGCGTCGGCGGTGGAAGTAATGCCATAGGGATATTCCATCCCTTCAGGGATGATAGTGATGTAAAGCTGGTAGGGGTGGAGGCAGCAGGAAGGGGACTGAATAGTGGACTGCATTCAGCATCTCTGAATAGAGGGAGGGTAGGAGTGCTTCATGGCGCTAAGAGCTATCTTCTCCAGAATGAGCATGGACAGATACGCCCCACCCATAGTATCGCACCAGGTCTGGACTACCCCGGAGTGGGTCCAGAGCATAGCTACTATAAGGAAAGTGGACGGGCTACTTATACAGCGGTCAATGATGAGCAGGCTCTGGAGGGGTTCCATCTTCTCTGTGAAACAGAGGGCATCATCCCTGCACTGGAGCCAGCTCATGCCCTCTACTATGCTTGCCAGATAGCGAGAGAGCTACCCCAGGAGAATTTAGTAGTAGTCAACCTCTCAGGAAGAGGGGATAAAGACCTGGATATAGTGCTTCAGGCTCAGGAGGCAGGAGAATGAGCCAATTTTCCGATGTTTTCAATAGAACCGGGCATAAGGCTCTGATTGCTTATCTCACAGTAGGCTACCCTTCATTGAATGCCACTCTGGAAACGGCAGTGGCACTGGCAGAATGGGGATGCGATATTCTTGAGCTAGGAATCCCCTTCTCCGACCCCCTGGCAGATGGAGCTACCATTCAGGAGGCAAGCTTTCAGGCACTCAAGCAGGGGGTTACCCCCACTATATGCCTCGAGGTGGCAGCAAAGTTGCGTCAGAGAATTGATGTTCCGCTGGTGTTTATGACCTACTACAATCCTGTGTTCAGCTTTGGACTCGAAAAGTTCTGCCAATCTTCCGTAGCAGCAGGTATTAATGGCCTGATAGTTCCCGACCTGCCCCCTGAGGAAGGAGCAGACCTGGAGAGGGCAGCCTGGCAGGAGGGACTGGATATTATCTACCTCCTTACTCCTACCAGTGGTGAGGAGCGTATCCACCTGGTAGCAGAAAGGTCACGGGGTTTTATCTATCTGGTCTCGTTGACGGGTGTCACAGGTGTCAGAGAAACCCTGCCATTTGAACTGGAGAATTTCGTTTCTCTAGTGAGAAGAGAGACTGCTCTCCCCTTATGTGTAGGCTTTGGCATTTCCACGCCAGAGCAGGCACAACGGGTAGCTCATATCGCCGACGGGGTAATTGTAGGCAGCCGTATCCTCCAGTTGATGAAGGAGCATCCCACACCTGAGCTTAAGGCATTGGTCACCGGACTGAGGGATGCCCTGGATAGCTGCTAGCCATAAGGCAGTCTATTCTAATCGAATAATGAGCCTGAAGGATAGTGGTAACAGTAATAATCCTTTCTTTCTTTGTGGACAGTGGTGGATATGTGGATAAAAGAAAGGAAGCAGCTTCAGGCAACTCGGTTAGCGAACCTGGTGATTTGT
>JAUWOP010000068.1 GCA_030612045.1 Chloroflexota bacterium
ACCAGGTTCGCTAACCGAGTTGCCTGAAGCTGCTTCCTTTCTCTTATCCCCATATCCACCGCTGTCCACAAAGAAAGAAAGGATTATTACTGTTACCACTATCCTTCAGGCTCATTATTCGATTAGAATAGACTGTGTCCACTTCGCTATCTCAAGATGCTCAACAAGGTGTTCGGGAAGGAGCTTGTGGAGCAAGGCAGCATTTCGAAGGGAATTCTGAAGTCTATATCAGGTGACTACGGTGTTCCTAAAAAATTGTGGTGTACTTATACTAACTTGCACTGGCTTCTTGAGGGGAAAGGAGCCCAAATGAGGAGGTTACCATGAACAGCACTCTTGGTCCCAGGAATCTCGGAGACATTCTCAGCGAGACCTTTAGAATCTACGGGAGAAACTTCTTAAGGCTATTAGCCATTGTGGCTATTGTAGAGGTAGTGCTGGGTATTTTGGCGTTCTTCCTGCTAACACCTATGGGGGTCGGGGACAGGCCTGAACTTCTACCCCAATTTATCATAATAGCGGTGGTACTTCTGGCAGGCTACATCGTGGCGTATCCCTTGATGGTAGGCGCCCTGATTTATGCTATATCAGAGCAACATTTTCAGCAGCCAGTGAGCATCGGCCGAGGTTATCATTTTGCTTGGGGGAGAATAGGGGCTCTAATAGGGGCTACAATTTTGGCCGGTCTGGCTGTTGTTGTTATGGCAGCAACTATAATCGGCATTCCAGCAGCTATCTATTTTAGTGTCCGTTGGGCTTTTGTTTGCCAAGTAGTATTGCTAGAGGGTCTTGGTCCCATAGCTGCCCTTTCACGCAGCTCGGCTCTAGTCAAAGGAAACTGGTGGCGGGTTCTGGGCATTATGCTTGTGGTGGGCATCATAGCGGCGGTAATCAGCAGCATTCTAGGGACGATACCGAGAGTCGGATCAATAATCGGGGGGATCTTATCAACTCCGGTTGCCATAACTGGTGCCACCTTGCTCTATTACGATCTGCGGGTGAGGAAAGAGGAATATACTCTCGAGACATTGTCAGGAGAACTACACCTCAAGACTAACAGTGACATCACCTAATACAGTGTACTCCACACACAGAGATGGCTGCCCACTAACGAAGTCCCAAGCGTAGTTTTTCAGCAGGCTAAACCCCTTGCCTCCTCCTGCGGCGCAATCGGGAAAATGCCAGAGAGACCAGGAATAGCACTCCGCTAACCAGGACAATGGTTGCCCCGGATGCCAGGTCAAGCTCATAGGAGAGCCATAACCCACCGACAGCACAAATAACCCCAAAGAGAACCGAGAGGAGCATCATCTTCTTGAGGTTATGAGTAAACTGACGGCTTGTTGCTGCCGGAATGGTCAACAGTGCTATCACCAGGATAACCCCCACCACCTTTATCAGCACTACCACTGAGAGCGCGATAAGACATAAGAGAAGGTAATACAGTCGCTCGGCAGGAATCCCTACCACTGTACCGAATTCCTCATCGAAGGAAAGAGCCAGGAACTCCTTATAGAGTAATGATACTGCGGAGACTATGACTACATCCAGGATGAGCATCATGATTATATCGGAGTGGCTCACCAGCAGAATATCCCCGAAGAGATAACTAAAAAGGTCTGGTGCATAGCCCGGGGTCAGACCGATGAAGATAATTCCCAATGCCATCCCTATTGCCCACAAGACTCCGATGGCAATATCTTCAGCTAGCTTTGTTCTCTTGCTCAGTACCCCTATACCTAAGGCAGAAGCAAGGGAAAAGAGAACTGCTCCTAAGATAGGATTTATCCCCAAAAAGTAACCCAATCCAATCCCACCGAAGGAGGCATGGGCAATTCCACCGCTTATGAAGACAATCCTGTTCACCACTACATAGACACCGATGACTCCGCAAGCGATGCTAGCGAGAAGCCCGGCAATCAGGGCATTTCTCACGAATTCGTACTGAAGCGCATCTATCATAGGCTTCTATCTCTGGGATGCTCTTTCAATACCCTGTGAGGAACCCCATGAGCTATTAACTCTACAGGGCACTGATAGGCAGCTTCTATGTCTTCTGCACTTATCTCTCTGGAGTTGTGGTAAAACAGGCGATGGTTGAGACAGGCAATCTTGTCCACACAGACAGAAACGGCTCCTATATCATGAGAGACCAGGATTATTGCCATCCGCTGTTTTAATCTCTCCAGAAGCTCATAGAACCCCGCCTGCATGGGAGTATCAATGCTCGCTGTAGGTTCATCAAGGAGGAGCAGCATTGGCTCAGTAGTGAGGGCACGAGCAATAAAAACCCTCTGCTGCTCCCCACCGGAGAGCTTTCCTATCTGCCGCTCCTTATAGTCCAGCATCTCCACCATTTCTAGAGCCTGAAGAGCCTTCTCTTTGTCCTCCTTGCTATATCGTCTAAAGAGTCCTGCCTGCCCGGAACGTCCCATTAGCACCACCTCCCAGACGCTTATAGGGAAATCATGGTCAAACAGGCTATATTGAGGCACATAGCCCAGGAGTTTCCTGCTCTCCCCTGGGATATGCCCCAAAACTAGAACCTTACCCCTGCTGGGCTTTACCAAGCCAAGAATGACCTTGAGCAGGGTGGTCTTCCCACCCCCATTTGGTCCTATTATGCCCAGAAAATCATTCTGGTTCAGGGAGAGGTTTATCCCCTCCAGTATGGGCATACCATCATAATGCACCCATACATCCTCTAGCTCGATAATCTTGCCAGTCATGTCTGCTATTTGTCCCTTTCCACGATGTGCACCATGTCATTCCTGCCCCGTATCAAGTACGGGGTAAACTCAAGCAGGAATCCAGAAGGTCTAGGGGATGGATTCCGTGTCAAGCACGGAATGACAAAATGTGGTGGGTTTCCCCTCACTCAAACTCCAGAGCAAGTAAATCCGCTATTCTTCCCATGTTGGCGATGTAATTCTCCGGGAGTGGGTCCATCGGGCGAGTTTCCCCTCCAATTGCATGAGCAATGGTCTCACAACCCGCCGTGGCGAATTGCGGAGCTACAAAGACATACTGCAGGTGATATTGCTCTGCCTTATCGATACAGTCCTGAATAGCTGACTGAGTTGGCGGTTTCCCACTATGCTCGACGGGAATTTGTGTCAGCCCATAATCCTCGGCAAAATAGCCAAATGCAGGGTGATATATCATGAAGTGTCGATTGGTGGACACATCAAGCTTATAGTGGATATACCCATCCAAGATGTCGAGCTCTTTCAGATAGTTGTCCTTGTTCTGAGTATAATAGTCGGCATTATCCGGGTCAACCTGGATAAGACCATTACAGATATTTTCCACCATAGTTTTGGCATTTAGCGGAGAATTCCAGATATGGGGGTCACTTCCCATAAGTGTTATACCCTCCGAGCAATCAACCACATGAATATCCGGATTAACATCCATAATTGCATCCATATGGTTCGTCTCAAACTCTACTCCTGAGCCAACCTTAGCATACATCTTTGCCTTACTCACTGCTGTGAGCTGACTTGCGATAGATGCATAGGCATGAGGGCTTTGCCCTGGTGGCACCATAACAGTGACCTTCACCTTATCCCCTCCCACATTCTTCACAAAATCAGCCTGGGGCAGTATAGTAACCACTACCCCTATCTTATCACTTTCTTCTTCTTGACCGCATGAAGTGGTAAAGAGAGCCACTGTCACCGCAAGCACCACTACTAAAACAACCGATATTACCTTAGTTAACCGATGTCCTCTCATTGTTTCCTCCCATAGCATTCTCATTGTTTCCCCCCATGTCATTCTGAGGAGTGAAGCAAGCCTGCCCTGAGCGAAGCTGAAGGGAAGAATCTCGGAGACCCTTCGCTTCACTCAGGGTGACATATAAAAAGATTGGTGTTCTCACATGCGTGACCGTAACCGTTCACCCACTCTCATGTTATTGCGAGGAGCGTACCCATCATGTCATTGCGAGGAGCGTTAGCGACGAGGCAATCTTACCCCCACCACCGAGATTGCGTCGCTTCGCTCGCAATGACATAGGTGAACGGTTACGCGTGACCAAAGGGGGGCTTCGAGCCAGGTCCGCCACGGTATTCTTCTGGGAGTATACTCTAACCATCTTCATCCTCTTATCAGGTAGCTAATTGAAAAACTTTTTCAATACAAAGGCAAAAAAAGATTATCTTCTTCGTCATGCTAACTCGGAAAAGTGGGATTTCTATGCGACTGCCTTTTGGCAATCCCGGCAGCGACCCAGGAACTCTAACAGGTGACTCTCAATATTGAAGCCTGTTTGTGCAGAAAGCCTCTCCTCCAGTTCGCCCAAATCACAGTTGGTAAACTCCACCACCCTACCACACTCGGTACAGGTTAGGTGATGATGGTGCTCCTGCAGTGCCCCTTTATAGCTATGGCACCCCTCGGCTGTATGCATGCGGCAGATAAGCCCCAGATTACTCAGTACCTCAAGGGTACGGTAGACAGTTACCAGTCCAATTCCAGGATGAATATAGTTTACCTTCTCAAGAATAGCTGAAGGGGTAAGATGTTCCTGGCTATGAGTGATGACTTCTAATATCGCCCTGCGTTGTGGGGTAATCTTGTACCCACTCTGGCGTAAAACCTCTACTATCTTTTTTTCGGTAAGTCTCATCTCTGACCTAAATGAAAAAGTTTTTCACCTACCAGTGTAGCAAGACTACACTCTCTTGTCAAATTTCTGGAGGTGTACCTGCTATGGGGACTTATTTAGGAGTGGTGGACTTGCTTTCTGGAGATAGCAGATTTTACTGCTTGCTCGATAGCAGGGGCAGTCAGACCATATCGTTGCAGCAATTCTTCAGCTTTACCTGACCTGGCGTAGGTATCTTCAATAGCCACAAAGTCCATAGGGATGGCGTAGTGTTGTGCCACCACCTGAGCTACCCTGCTTCCCAATCCACCATGCTTCAGATGTTCCTCAGCGGTAACAATAGCTCCCGTCTCCTTGGCTGATTGAAGGATTGCCTCCTCATCCAGGGGTTTTATCGTGGGCATGCTCACCACACGGCATTCGATTCCCTCCTGAGCCAGATGTTTGGCTGCCTCCAGAGCTCGGGATACCATAATTCCGATGGCAATGATGGCAGCATCGTTACCTTGCCTCAGTGTTACCGCCTTGCCCAACACAAAGTGGTAGTTCTCATCAAATATCACAGGTGTGCTAGGTCGGCTTAGACGAATATAAAAGGGGGCTGGGGTTACTGCTGCTGTCCTCACCATCTGGGTAGTCTCGATGGCATCAGTTGGGACCAGCACATAAAAACCAGGCAAAGCGCAGATAAGGGCAAGGTCCTCTATAGCATGATGGGAAAAGCCATCCTCTCCTGAAGTAATACCGCCATGAGTAGCCACGATTTTGACATTAAGTTGAGATTGCGCCACGCTGAGGCGTAGTTGGTCGAAGCAGCGTCCGGGGACAAATACGGCGAAGGTAGAGGCAAAGGGAATCTTTCCTGAAGCAGCAAGCCCAGCAGCTATACCAATCATATTCTGCTCAGCAATGCCACAATCAAAGAAACGATGGGGAAATCTCTGGGCAAACATGTGAGTCATGGTAGACATTGAGAGGTCAGCATCAAGGACTACTATATCAGGATTCTTTTCACCCAACTCCACCAGTGCTCTGCCGTAGGCTTTTCTGGTAGACATCTCTTGTGGCATCTGCTACGCTAGCTCCCTTAGAGCTATCTCTAATTGTTCCTGTGTGGGGGCGGTCCCATGAAACTTGAGATTATTCTCCATAAAGCTGACACCCTTACCCTTGATAGTATGAGCAATAATTACTGAAGACTTATCTTTTATCTGCTTTGCTTCCTCAAAAGCAGATAAAAGCTGACCTATGTCATGCCCATCTACTTCGATAACATGCCAACCGAAAGAGTGCCATTTCTCTCCCAGTGGTTCAGTGTTCATAACATCACGAGTCCAGCCATCAATCTGCTGATTGTTCCGGTCCACAATGGCTGTCAGGTTATCCAGGTGATAATGAGGTGCTGCCATAGCTGCCTCCCATATCTGCCCCTCATCACACTCCCCATCGCCAAGGAGGGTATAGATTCGAGAATCAAGCGAGTCAAGTTTGCATGCCAGTGCAACGCCTATTGCGAAGGATAACCCCTGACCTAGAGAGCCTGCTGTACTTTCAACACCGGGAACCATGGCCCTGTCGGTATGACCCTGCAAACGGCTATCAATCTTACGTAGGGTTATAAGCTCTTTAGTAGGGAAGTAGCCACTTTCAGCCAGGGCAGCATAGAGAAGAGGGGCAGCATGACCCTTGCTGAGGATAAAATGGTCTCGCTGTTTCCAGTTGGGGTCGTAGGAGCGATGCCGCATCAGGCGGAAGAACAACACGGTGACTATTTCTACAGCGGAGAGAGAGCCTCCGGGATGCCCACTACCTGCAGCAGCTATCATAGTGACGATATGACGGCGCAGGGTCCTGGCTATCTCTTCGAGTGAGCATGACGATTTACAATCTGCATTTGGGAAAACCTCCCCAGCCTCACTATCTACCGAAGCTTGTCCTCTACAACCTATAGCTAATCCTCCCTCATGCAGGGGCATCTCCGTCACACATCTCCTCCAGGAAACCCATATTATACCTCAAAATTGCCTTTGTGACAATTCCAAGTCTCTGATTTTGTGCTAAGGAGATTAAATCATGAAGTAAACAAATCTACAGTATGATTAATGGAGAATCACCCTGAGTTCCGCAAGCAGAACGATTATTCCATAGTAACCTCTACCGTACACCCCTGAGCTCTCAGCTCATCGGTGATTTTTGTGACATCACATGGCTCAAGGCGGATAGTAATATCGGTCCGATTAGCTTTTGGCACTGGGACCCTGAATATAGTACAAATTGGAGCCTTATGTGCCACTAACACCTCAAGTGCCTTAGGTAAATCCTTGCTTCCCTTAGTAAGACGGACTCGCACTCCAGGTTCATCAACAGCAGTGCTCTTTATTAGTAGTTTAAGTACATCCGTGGAGGTTAGTATTCCTACCACTTTGTTGCCTTTATCTACCACAACTAAGGAGCCTACCTCTTTCAGGGATCCTAGAGCAACAGCTGTTCCAAATAAGTCATCGGGACTGGCGGTAACAACCTCGCGTTCCATAAACTCCTTCACTGTTTTGATTGAGATGCGGGCGGACTCTTTGGCAGGATCTCCTTTCATTAACACCCCAACTAATTCCCGAATTCGCCCCTCTGTGAGCATCCCTACCAGTTCTCCCTTCTCTACTACCGGTAGGTGGCGAATCCTATTTTCAGACATCATGCGTTGCGCTACCCAGATGGGTGCATCGGGGATATAGTAATTACACTTGTTCGCATATAATCGCTGACTGGCATTTGCTCCCTCCCTCGATTTATTTCTTACCATTCTCACCATTTGACCCTGCACACTTCCAACTTAGAGGGTTGCTCCCAATCTCAAACCATAGTGGCTCACTGCTTTTCAAAATGGCAAGATTATGTGTAGATAGTATAGGGGCTTTATATAGAAAATGTCAAGACCTTGTCTATTCTATTGTTGATGTTCTAATCGAATAATAAGCCTGAAGGATAGTGGTAACAGTAATAATCCTTTCTTTCTTTGTGGACAGTGGTGGATATGTGGATAAAAGAAAGGAAGCAGCTTCAGGCAACTCGCTTATCAAATCTTGAGATCTGTTGAAAGAGATTGGAACGAGCCTTCACCATCCTTTCTGCGAAT
>JAUWOP010000082.1 GCA_030612045.1 Chloroflexota bacterium
ACATTCCTCCCCAAGTTCACCCTTGGAGAAAGTTTATTAACCCACAATCTGTTTCCAAGAGGGTACCATCAACGGTGTGAATCAATCAGAGGTCATCTCTATTGAGTCCAGAAGGGAGGACATTTCTAAAGAGTCTTGACAGTGACAGGCACAAAAGCTTGATATTTAGTATTCTGGCATGCTACAGTAATTATTGGGGTGCAGGTGAGTATGAGGATAGGTTTTGAGCAAAATGCGCAGGGAGTGGTAGTAAGCTTTAAGCTGAAGTTTTGGTGATTGGTGATTAGAAAATGAAGCAGAATCTTCGGTGGACTCTTGCAACTCTTCTCATAGCTCTGGCGATATTCGTTGTGATAGGCCTCTTATTCCAGACTGCCAGGGTAGAGGGTAGTAGTATGGAGAAAAGCTTCTACAACGGGCAGTATCTTGTGGTAAATAAGGTATTGTATCATTTTCGCTCTCCCGATCGGGGTGATGTAATTATCTTTCACCCACCTCCTTCTACAGATAGCGTCTATATCAAGAGGATTATCGGTTTGCCTAGTGACCATGTCTCAATTGTCTCGATTAATGATGGTGGGGATGGTAGGGTTTATATAAATGGCAAACTCCTGGAGGAGCCTGATTGCATTCCTCCTGTAAGGACATACTCCAAAGAATGGAATACAGTGCCTCAGGATTGTTACCTTGTACTGGGGGACAACCGTAATTCGAGTGATGATTCCCATGTCTGGGGTTTCGTTCCTTCAGATAGCATCATAGGAGAGGTGTGGTTGTGCTACTGGCCCCCAGGTGAGTGGGGAATCTCTCCTGACTATGCCTATAGTATGGCGGCATAGACTATAGGAGAGGTGACCTCGCCTATGAGGATGGAGATTTTCCTGCTAATCAGTAAAGTAGACAGTGTATGTCTATTGCAGTAGAAAAGATACTCTGTGAAGTAGGTGCCATAATTGAGGGGCACTTCCTGCTGAATTCAGGGCTCCATTCCCCCTTTTATGTAGAGAAATTCCGCATATTACAGTACCCTTACTACGCACAGCAGTTATGCTCTATGATTGTGCAATATTACAGGGATTACCATGTCGATGTTGTAGTAGGACCAGCCACAGGGGGGATTATTGTGGCATATGAGGTAGCCAGACAGCTTGGCGTAAGAACTCTGTTTACGGAAGAGATAGAGAACCTTCTACATGGTAAGGTAGTGAGCAGACGAACCTTTCGTCCTGGGCTCGGCATTGAGTCGGGAGAACAGGTCTTGCTGGTAGATGATATTCTGACCATGGGAGGGTCAATTCGTGAGACGAAAGAGCTGCTAGAAGACATGGGAGGTAAGGTGGTAGGGATAGGGGTGCTGATAGACCGCTCTGGAAGAGATTTAGAGTTTGGTGTTCCCCTGTTCAGTTGTCACCAAATTTCTATTCCCAACTATACTCCTGAAGAATGTCCCCTGTGTGCTGCGCACATTCCACTGGTCAAACCTAGTGCTACTAAAAAGAGATAGAGCCTCATAGGGAGGATGTTTACGAAGGTGGTACTGAATTGGTGCCTACTTTCCTCATTATCAACCAGCAACTGAGGATTATCAAAATGCCTGAGGCTATCTGCGCTATAGTCAAAACCTCATCAAAGATAAAGTAGGAAAGGATGGCAACAAAGAATGGTATTATCAGAAGCATGGTAGTTTGCAGGGTAGCTCCCAGGTGTTTAATTGCTGTATAGTTGCAGGCATTCCCTAGCCCTACGCATAGAGCCCCGGAACCAAACAGGATAAGATTAGTATGGAAATCCACCCTGGTCACTGCATATATATCACCCAAGAAGAGAACTGTAGGAAGAAAAAGGATGCTGGCAAGACAGAAGACCCAGGTGGCAGCTACAAAGGGCTCCACCTTGATGACTAGATTTTTTATAGAGAAGGTGTAGCTTGCCCATATTAAGGCACGCAGTATAAGTAGACCTATTCCCAGGTTGAACTCACTTTCCAGATGCTGTGAGCTCCCCAGAGTTACTCCTACCACTCCAATCAGTGCCATTGTAGCACCAATGATAAAGTAGCGTGAGGCAACTATCTTTCTCTCAGACTTGAACAGGAAGAAAGCAAAGAGGGCAACGAATACTATATCAAGCTTTGATAACAGGGAGGATATGGTGGGGGTAGTCAGGTAAATTGCTTGAACCCATACTATCTGAAAAGCAAAAACCAGTATAGTGGGGAGGAGAAAGCGGCAGAACTCCCTTCGTGCTGCAAACAACTGTTTGCGCCAGAAGATGAGAGCTATAATCAGCAAGAGCAAGCTACCGGCGAGATAACGAAAGAAGTTCTGAGTGAGAACATCAAAGTCTGGGCTCAGGAGGGTGATGAAGATGGTAGGCCATGTCCATATGGCTACTGTTAGGAATGCAGCTAGAAGCCCACGATTTACCGTGCTGGTTCCTTTCTCGATAAGGTTCGCTTAGGATGAATCCCCTGTAATTATAGTCTAGCACCATAAGGTTAGCAATTATCAGCAGGTAGTCTGGATTATGGTGCTTTCAGTCTATTCTAATCGAATAATGAGCCTGAAGGATAGTGGTAGCAGTAATAATCCTTTCTTTCTTTGTGGACAGTGGTGGATATGTGGATAAAAGAAAGGAAGCAGCTTCAGGCAACTCGCTTATCAAATCTTGAGATCTGTTGAAAGAGATTGGAACGAGCCTTCACCATCCTTTCTGCGAAT
>JAUWOP010000049.1 GCA_030612045.1 Chloroflexota bacterium
GGAGCGCTCTCTCTGGCTCATCACCAGAAGTCCTCCTTCCATCAAGACACCTCCTACTGAGTTGCCTCTTATTTAACTCCTTTTCTCGGAAAGAGGACATTCCTATTGAGTTATATAGAGGACATTATCATAGAGTTACGATATCAGCATCATAAAGGATTGATAAGGCTAAAGAGATGTGTTACCGTAAAGATAGGCAGAGGGATAGTTAATACGGTCCCTTTGTTACTCTTCTATTCTATGGGCCGTTAGCTCAGTTGGCAGAGCACCTGACTTTTAATCAGGGTGTCGTGGGTTCGAATCCCACACGGCTCACTTTTTATATCTACCCCAGATAACGCATTAACCTGTACGGACAGATTTAAAAGAGGAATGCTTTGTATGCCTGGCAAGACCTCATTCACTATTCTGCTCCCTTGAGGATAAGCTTTCCTTAATGGCATCGAGGTCTTTGATAGAGAAGAATTGCCGGCCACCAACCATCATCGGCTTGATCTTACCCCGCTGCCTCCATCTCCAGAGCGTCATGCGGTGGATGCCCAAATATCGAGCAGCACCCACCACCGACAGGAGATCGTCTGCTGTTACCATTATTTTAACCGTCTTCTCCATCCGCTACGTGTGGTAGCATATCTGAGGGGTCCTGTCAAGAAGTAGTCTGGCATTACCTCGGTTCTAGTGACCTTTCAAGGGGTGGAGGAGAAACACCAACCGAGGTTGGCACGATGAAATTCCTCGCCTTTCAGGGGGCGAGGAAAACGCCCATTGCCAAACCAAGTCTCAGTAGGCTATCATTTGGCGTAACTATTCAGCCATCAGACGCTTCGCTATTTAGTCACTCACTGTCATTCCTGCGGAAGCAGGAATCCAGGTGGGGTGAGTGTGGATTCCCGCCTTTGCGGGAATGACAGAGGCGAAGGGCTTACCTCGACATAAGAATTCAACCTCGGTGAACGCTTACCATTTGGAAGAAGCAAAATGAGATGTTGATACTCGGACATGCTGGTCTCACCCTGGGCGCTGCGGTGCTGCTGAATAATGCTTTTGCCAAAAGCCGATTGCCACGCACTGGTGAGATTACAGCAGAGGAGGGTCTACAATCCTCCGCTGAAGTGCTCCCCGTTCAAAACTGCTCCCCGCTGACAGCAAAACATCCTGGCTTACCTCTTTGAGCAACCGTATTGATATCAGAATCCTACTCATAGGCTCACTCCTCCCCGACATCATTGATAAGCCTGTGGGACATATCTTCTTCAGAGACACCTTCAGCAATGGCAGGATATTTTGCCACACGCTCTTATTCCTCATCATTATCACCCTTGCGGGATTTTACCTCTACCGGAGCCGCCACAAGACCTGGCTCCTCGTCCTTTCCTTTGGCACCTTCACCCACCTCATCTTTGACCAGATGTGGCGTACTCCTCGAATCCTCCTCTGGCCTCTTTATGGCTTTGCTTTTGAGAAGTTTGAGAAGATAGACCTAATCCACTGGACAGGGAACATCTTTTATGCCTTATACACCGACCCCGTCGTATATGTGCCCGAGCTTATTGGTGGAGTGATACTTGTCTGGTTTGTCTCAGTGCTGGTGCGCCGAAGGAAGCTCTATTCCTTTATCAGAAACGGACGCGTGTAGGAGTTTATTGAGTTTGTGGAGTTTATTGGGTTCATTGAGTTAATAGAGTTGGGTTATGAAAATCGAGAGATTTGAAGACATTAAAGCTTGGCAGGAAGCCAGAGTCCTGGTGAAGATGGTCTATGATGCTGTGAAATCTGACAAGGGCTTTAGCAGCGACTATAAGTTTAGGGAGCAAATCCAAAGTGCAGCGGTTTCAATAATGTCTAACATAGCTGAGGGATTTTCCCGAAGGTCAAAGAAGGAATTTACCCAGTTTCTGTTTATTGCCAAGGGATCCGCAGCCGAAGTCCAGAGCCAGCTTTACGTCGCCTTAGACCAGGGTTATATCAGCCAGGAGAAATTCAACGAGCTTTACTCCAAGTCCGATGAGATAGCAAGACTAATCTCTGGCTTCATCCAATACCTGCTCGGTTTGAAGAGTTCATTGAGTTCATAGAGTTTGTAGCGTTATAGAGTTGGTGGGGTTGGTGGGGAACTCAACAAACTCAACAAACCCAACAAACTCGAAGGGCTTGACCTGAGCTCGGGCTATGGCTTATAATCCTAGGTGTTATGCAAGGTAAAGAGTTGCTTACTGTAAGTCGTGGGGGAGGGCTGAGATGGAACAACTCGCTGAGAAGGTAAAGATACTGCGGAAGAAGATGGGCTGGGCACAAGAAGACATGGCACGGGAGATAGGTGTTAGCCTCTCCACCGTGCAGCGCTGGGAGCGCCAGGGTGGCGAGCCCACCCGCCTCGCTCGCCGCGAGCTAAAGAAGCTCTTCAAAGAAGCAGGAATTGACGGCGAGGAGTCCTGAACAAAGGGGGACCTCCAATGTTCTGTCCTGGAGAGAACTGCTATTAGTATACTCATCCAAAGGTAGTTAACGGCAAGGTTGTCAGGCGTAAATGCTACTATGAGCCAGGGTGCTGGAGAGGCACTGTTGACTCATTACTAGCCCCCTTAAAGAGGCCAAGGAAGGGCACGGAAGTTGAGAGGAGACAGGCATAGTGCCACGATCACCCCAGCCAACTCAACAAACTCTATTAACTCAACCAAAGGTTGTGGCTGCCATCCCTTGTTTCAATACCGAACATTTTATTGCCGATGTGGTATCCAAAGCCAGGAAATATGTTGACCAGGTCTTCGTGAAATCAGGGGCAACTGCCCGGTATATAAAGTTGGGGACAAGATAGTGATAGACGACCCAAGGATATTACTGGATAGGACAGATGCCCTCTGCACCCATGCGCTGTTAACCTTGCTCCACTATGTTACTATACTGGAGCATGACTGGTGCCCGGTGAAGCTCGGATTGACCAAGCCTGAAGACCCTGACCACGCTTACATGCAGTGTGTTGACCTTGGCAAGCCCTATACCGAAGGTGGCACAGTAATATTTGAATGCCGTAGGGTAGAAAGATGAAATCTTAATCAGGAGGTAAAGATGGACAACATGCTCAGCGAAGAAAAGCTCGTGGAACAAATCATCCCAGAAATAGAGGAAAGGATACAATACAAGGTAGTTCGAAGTATTATTGATGCTCTTGAGGAGCAATTCTATCCTCCAGAAGAGATGATTAGAGAAGAGTTTGTAAAAAGAATTAAAGAGGCTGAGAAGGAGGCTGGCAAAGTATTTAAAGATAAAGAGGAACTCAAGGCATATTTAGAGGGTTTAGTGGATTAGCCAGATGTATGAGTATGAAATAAAGGGTAAATTAGATAAAAAGCTCCAGAAGATGGCGAAAAGAGAGCGAATTTCGTACAGAGCGATAGTGAAAAAGATTGAGCAAATTGTAGAAAACCCGCACTTGGGGAAACCCCTTCATGGATTACTCAACGGTAAACGGAGAATTCACAGCGGACATTTTGTACTTATTTATGAGGTGGATGAGAAGGAGCATAAAGTCGTCTTTTTAGACTTTGCCCACCACGATGAGGCATACAAATGAAAACCTCCATCATACTTGGCACCCGACCTGAAATCATCAAATTGTCCCCGATGAGAAGGGGATGAGTGTTAGCATTGAGACCATCGAGAAAGCCAGGGGAAAAGGAGCTATCATTAAAGAAGTTCCCATCTCTTGTTCCCATGTTCCATCACCCCTCAACTTCGGAGTAATCAGGCATGGGCTTGGCGTAGCTCTTGCCGTGGTTAGGATTCGTCTCAAAAGCAGGTTACTTGCAAAGATAAGGAATGAGGCTGACAAGATGGTAAGTGGTTATGAATCAGGAGAGTTGGCTACTTTCCGTAGGAAGTAATAGGGCGCAAACAGGAGTCTGCTATCAGTTCACCACAACACATTTCCATCACCAGACCAGGTTCCATCGGAAAACAAGTTAGTGATATTGTATTATTTATTGAACCCTTCTGGGCAACCGCAGCAGCAACCTTCGTAATCCTCTCCATCCTCAATATAATTGATAGCCACCCCTGGTATGGCTTAATAGCCGCAGCCGTCCCCTTTGCGTTGCGCCGAGTGAGGCAAGGCTGTTTTATCCAGCGTACTCCTTTTGACCTGCCGATAATACTGCTTTTGGTAGCAGGACTTATCGGTATTTATGCCTCGGCAGATAGAGGCGTTAGCTGGGGAGCCTATCAGAGTCTCCTCGCCTGTGTCTTGCTCTATTACTCTTTTGCCAATTGCAGCCGTCCCAAACTACTAGTAATTGTAGCGTTACCCCTCGCCGTTGTAGGGATTCTGGTAATAGGAGGGTATGTCTTTCTTCAGGTACCAACCTCACTACCTTTTTTCTCTCAGCTTCAGACCTGGATTCATCCTGAACTGCTATCCTGCCCTGAAGGCTGGAGCAAGCCTCCACTGGCTGCATCAGCCTGCGGGGTCACCGTAGCCGTTGAGGTGGTGACCATGATGGTAGCAGGTATAGCTCTCTTTCCGGGCAAGAAGGTAACCCGAATAGTATGTGCTGTTATTACCCTCCTCCTTCTGATGTTGCTGGTCATTTCTGGTTGCCATGCCACCTGGGTAATGCTGGCAGTAGGCATGTTGTTTCTCCTGGTGTGGCGCAGCCGCTGGTTTCTTTTGTCTCTGCCCGCCTGGGTAGGGATTGTTTTCTGGTCAGTCACTACCAGGGCAGGTATATCCCTGCAACAGGGGATGGATACAGTAAGTAGTCTTCTGGAATACAGGTATCACCGCTGGGAAGTGATATGGCATATGCTGGCTGACTATCCCCTGACTGGTTGTGGTTTAGGTTGCTACCCCTCGATTTTCCACCAGTATACCTCGGGTTATGGTAACATTGCCCACAATGCCTACCTCCAGTTTTATTGTGACTTCGGGCTACTGGGAGCTATTGCACTGATTGGGGCTGGAGGGGTATATTTAAGGCTAATGTGGCGGGTGTGGCATAGCTCACCCTCTCACCCCTGGTATAGCATCACTGTAGGGATAGGAGCAGCCATTTTATTAGCTGCTGCCTACAGCGTAGTAGAGTCTGCCCCGGCCTGTATTCTGGCTATGGGGACAGACAGCTATTACTATGTTATCTCACCGATGTTTCTAGCATTGGCGGGAGTACTTGTAGCTGCGTATCAGCAGTTGAAGAAATCTGATAACCTAAGATTTAAGACCGGAGAGCAGACATGATTCCTATATCAAAGCCAGTGTTGGGAGCGGAGGAAAAGGAGGCAATAGCCAGAGTCCTGGAGAAAGGCTATCTGGCACAGGGAGAGGATGTAGAGCACTTTGAGCAAGAGTTCGCCAGATATATCGGAACAAAGTTCGCCATAGCCACAAATAGTGGCACCTCTGCTTTGCACATTGCCCTTGCTTCCCTAGGGATAGGTGAGGGGGACGAGGTCATAACTACTGCCTTCTCCTTCTTCGCCACTGCATCATGTATCCTGATGCAGCGAACCACACCTGTTTTTGGTGATATTGACCCCCAAACCTACAACATTGACCCCTATCAAATTGAGCCGTTGATTACTGAGAGAACCAGGGCAATCATTCCGGTGCATCTCTATGGTCAGCCCTGTAATATGGAGCCTATTCTGGAGGTAGCTCAGAAGTATAACCTCTATGTGGTTGAGGACGCCTGTCAGGCTCACGGAGCAGAATATAAAGGGAAAAGAGCAGGCAGTATCGGTCACCTGGGGGTGTTTAGCTTCTACCCTACCAAGAACATGACCACCGGCGAGGGTGGGATGATAACCACCTCTGACCCCGAGATAACTCAGAGAGCCAGGATGCTGAGAAACCAGGGGCAGGCGGAGAGATACCGTCATGAAGCTCTGGGGTATAATTACCGTATGACCAATATAGCCGCAGCAATTGGCTCGGTGCAACTGAGCAAGCTGGAGAGCTTCAATCAGAAACGAATAGATAACGCTGCCTATTACAATCGCAATCTAAGGGCATGCCCCTTTATTGCCCCTGATGTCAGACATGTTTTCCACCAATATACCATCAGGGTGAATGACAGAGAGGCATTTACCAAACACCTGGAACAAAGAGGAATAGGATATGGCATCTATTATCCCATTCCCCTGCACCACCAGCCCCCCTTTGAGAGGTATAACAACCGAAGCCTTCCCCAAACCGAGAAGGCAAGCCAGGAGGTAATATCCCTCCCCATCAATCCTTCGCTGAGCCAGAAGGAGCTGGAGCAAATAGTAGAGGCGGTGAACAGCTATGCAGGTTGGTGAGAATGTTATTTTTCATGGCAGGGTAACAATTGGTGAGGATAGCATCATTCAGGATAATGTTATCATAGGAAGCAGCGAAGATGGTGAGGTTGAGATTGGTGAGAAGGCTGTAATAAGAAGTGGCACAGTGATATACTCTGGGGTCAAGGCAGGCAGGAATTTTCGCACCGGTCATCATGTTCTCATTAGAGAAAACACCGACATAGGAGATGATACGCTGATCGGGACAAACTCTGTCGTTGATGGCAACTGCAAGATTGGCAGCAATGTCAGTGTGCAGACCAATGTCTATATCACCGCCTACACCAAGATTGAGGACGATGTCTTTATGGGTCCGTGTTCAGTGACCACCAATGATAAGTACATGAGGGTCGGTGCTGACCTTAGAGGTCCAACTATAAAGAAAGGTGCCCGAATGGGGGCAAACTCGACTATTCTGCCCGGTATTGTTATTGGAGAAGGGGCTATCATAGGCTCCGGGGCAGTAGTAACCAGGGATGTGAGAGATGGGGTAACTGTAGCAGGTATCCCCGCTAGGGAAATAAAGCAAACCTGGAGAGAGGAATGAAAGTCGAATATGACCCAAAGTATGATATTATGAACATCGAGCTGGTCAGTAATGTGCCTATTGCTGAAAGTGTTGAGTTGGATGATGGCATTATCCTTGACTACAGTGAGAGCAAAAAAATTGTCTCCATTGAGATATTAGGAGTTAAAAAACGACTCTTGCCAGAAGCACCGGAGGTAGTCAGTTTCAGTGTGGTTGGGGAGAGTTGAGTCACAAGTTTATGGCTAAAATTAACGGTAAGCGTTCACCCACTCTCATGTCATTGCGAGGAGCGTTAGCGACGAAGACGCAAGCTAATCTCGGTGGGGTGGCGATGAGATTAGCTTGCGTCTTCGCTTCGCTCGCAATGACACGGGTGAACGGTTACAATTAACGAAAGGGTAGAAGTGCTTTACTTCCTATCACAACAAGAAATAGCACAAAAGGTCAACAGCCGGGAGGTAAAGATAGGCTTCATCGGTCTGGGAAGGGTGGGCTTACCCCTGGCAGCTACCCTTGCCAGCAAGGGCTTTGAGGTGCTGGGGATTGATGTGAACGAGAACGCTGTGGCTAAGGTCAATGCTGCAAGGGTAAGCGTTACGAACAGCGTAAGCGCTACGAACAAATCTCCCTTTGCTGATGAGGCAGGATTGCCAGAGCTCCTGCAAGAGGTTACTGCCCAGGGTAAGCTAAGAGCCACTACAGAAATCGCCAGGGTCAGGGAATGTGATGTGGTAATCATTGCCGTTCCTACTCTGATAAGAGACAGCGTAAGCGTTGCAAAAAAGGAACCAGAGATAGACGCTGTCAGAATCGTAGCTGGTGAGCTGGCTGAGAACCTGCCGCAAGGCAGAATGATTGTCCTGCAGAGCACTGTTCCCCTTCTCACTACTCAGGATGTTTTGGGCAGGATAATAGAGGAGAGAACAGGTCTTCAGGCAGGCAGGGATTTTGGTCTGGCATATTCTCCGGAGAGAACGCAGGCTCCCCAGGTATTGCGAGACCTGAAGACCTATCCCAAGATAGTAGGCGGCATAAACGAGCAGAGCACCTGTATTATCTCTCAGATATACGCCACCTTCTCCCCCGGCATAATAAGGATGAACAGCCTGGTGGCAGCCGAGATGGAGAAGGTGATTGAGAATACCTGTCGGGATGTCAATATCGCCTTTGCCAATGAGCTAGCCAGTGTGTGTGAGGTATACGGTGTTGATGTCTATGAGATAATCGAGGCAGCTAATTCTCAGCCCTATAGTCATATCCTGAACCCTGGACTGGTGGGAGGGCATTGCATCCCCATGGACCCCTACTACATTATCAGCGATGCCTGCAAAAGGGGGGTTACACCGAAACTAATGCAAACCGCACGGGATATAAATGAAGCTATGTTCCAGCATGTAGTAGATATGATAGATGAAGGCTCGAAGAAGATAACCATATTGGGACTAAGCTTCAAGAAGGATGTGAAATCATTTGAAACATCGCATACCCTGAAACTGGTTCACTTGCTGAAAGAAAAGGGATACGATGTTACCGTTCATGACCCATTTCTGGCTAATGATAGGTTGACTGACGTCAGTCAACCTACCCCTGATGAGCAGTTGCCCTGCAAGGGTGAACCAGACCTCTACCTTGCCCTACAGGGTGCGGATTGTGTTATACTCTCTACGGCTCATTCCGAATACGGCAGGATAGATTTTCATAAGGTGAAGAGGCTTATGAGAGGAAATCTCATCATAGATATCAGGGGTATGTTCCCTACGGAGAAGGTATCGCAGAGCGGATTGAGATACAAAGGACCGGGGAGAAGCCAGTTCCCCTCTCCCTTGATGGGAGAGGGTTAGGGTGAAATCTCTATGAACTCTATAACTCAACAAACTGGATTGAGGGTTGGTGTGGTGGGGTTAGGCATGATGGGGCAGCACCACGCCAGGGTATATTCTGAGCTGGGATGTGAACTGGTAGGAGTGGTTGATGCCAACATAGAAAGGGCACAAGAGCTAGCTCAGAAGTATAATACCAGGTGCTATTCTGATTACAAGGAACTAATCCCTCAGGTTGATGCTGTTACCATCGCTGTGCCCACCACCCTGCATCATAAGGTGGCCCTTGATTTCATCAACCATGGGGTGCATTGCCTGGTGGAGAAGCCCATCGCTTCTACTCTGCAAGAGGCAGAGCAGATAGTGCAGCAGGCAGAGGCAAATAGTGTCAGGCTGATGGTGGGGCATATTGAGCGATTCAACCCCGCAGTGACCCAACTGAAGCAGAGGATAGACGAAGGTGTCTTGGGCAAGCTGATGATAATCTCCACGCGGAGGGTAGGACCCTTCGTAACCCGCATAAGGGATGTGGGAATTATCATTGATACCACTACTCATGACATTGACATCGCCAGGTACCTCACCGGTAAGGAGCCACTAAGCATCTTCTGCAAGGCTGGCAGGTTCAAGCACCAGAAGGAAGACCATGCCATAGTCGTTCTGGACTTCGGGGATATGACGGCGTGCCTTGAAGCTAACTGGTTCACTCCATATAAGGTCAGGAGCCTGGTAGCCACGGGAAGCGAGGGAATAGCCTCTCTGGACTATATTACCCAGGAGCTGTCTATCCATAACTCCTCGCAAAGTGCCGCTGAAACGGATATTACTCCGGGTGAGCCATTGAAGCTAGAGCTGGGGCATTTCCTGCACTGTGTGGAATGTGACGAACAGCCATTAGTCAGTGGCTACGACGGACTAAGAGCGCTGGATATTGCCTTGCGAGCCGAGGAGGCATCCACTCATGTATAAGGGCTATAGGCTGGGCATAGTAGTGCCTGCCTACAATGAAGAGGAGCTCATCGCCGAGACACTGGAAAGCATGCCAGACATTGCTGACCGTATCTATGTGGTAGATGATGGCAGCACCGATGGCACTCGCCAGATTATCACTGGTTTTGTCAGCGCAAATGTTACAAAAAGCGTAAGCGTGGCGAGAAATGGGCGATTCTGTGCCCTGTCCAATGGTGAGAACCGGGGTGTAGGGGCAGCAATTGTTGCCGGGTATAAGAAGGCACTGGCAGAAGATATAGATATAGTGGTAGTGATGGCGGGTGATAACCAGATGGATGCCGCCCACCTGCCTCAGCTTCTGGAACCAGTCGTGGAAGGGAAAGCCGATTATGCCAAGGGGAACCGTCTCTCCCGGTGGGGGCATCGCGAAGGTATGAGCAACTGGCGTCTCTTCGGCAACTGGCTATTGACCTCACTCACCAAGATTGCTTCGGGCTACTGGAAAATCGGAGACCCCCAGAATGGCTATGCTGCTATCACACGGAAAGCCCTGAGTCGAATTGACCTGGATAGCCTCTATCCTCGTTATGGCTATTGCAATGACCTGCTGGTGAAGCTCAATGTTGCAGGATGTAAGGTGGTTGATGTGCCCATCCCTGCCCAATATGGCAAAGAAAAATCCAAGATAAAGTATAGCAAGTATATAACCACAGTTTCTCCCCTCCTGCTGCGAGGCTTCTTCTGGCGACTGAAGATGAAATACATTAGGAGACAGAAAGGTGAGGAAGCTTCTCATTAAGGAAATAGCTGAACAACTACAAATTCCAAGCAAAGAGTTAGTGGAAGGGGGAGCGATTGCTTACCTCGAGAGGGAATTGCGTTTGGCAGAGCGAGATATTGCTGACCTAAGAGATAGATATGGAGTCTTATCACCAGAGCAACTCGAGCAACTCATTACTACAGGGAGGGTATACAGCCACCCCGCATGGGAAGACCTCATAGTTTGGGAAAACACTTTGCATCACATGGATAAGCTCAATGAACTCCTGGGGAGGATGCAAACCAGAGTTGCTTAGAGCTTATCGCAGGCTAGCTCATGTGTGCCAGAAGGAGTTCTCAGATATAGTAGAGCAAACCGAACTTATCAGGCCCGGCTCACTTGGCTCAGCAAAATTAAGGATAACACTAAAGGAGAATAGCTATATTGATGTCTGGCTTAGTGCCAGCGGAAGATACTCATACCATTGGGAAAGGCGTGCTAAAGCAGGGCAAATATTCAGGCATGATAATGCACCTGACTTTCCTGATATTAAGACTTATCCCAAGCACTTTCATGATGGCAATGAACAAGATGTAAAGGAAAGCTTTCTTAGCGATAAGCCAGAAGAGGCTCTTAGGGAGTTTCTGGGCTTTGTGAGAGAAATATGCCAGAGGTAGAGAAGAAGCTTATTGAGGATAATAACCAATCACCGTGGCGCCATCTAATAAACTCAATGAAGTTAGCCGTAACCATAGATATAGAAGACTGGTATCACATTCCATCGGTTACCGGCTCACCCTTCTCCAGGTTTAAGGATGTTGATGAGTTCTTTAACCAATGGAGGGGGTGCTATGATTACCTCACCGAGCCTACCAAACGGGTATTAGAGATGCTTGATGAACTAAATATTCGTGCTACCTTCTTTGTGGTAGCTGATGTAGTGGAACATTATCCCGGGTTAGTGGAGCAGATTGCGGAACGGGGACATGAAATCGCTTGCCACGGACGGCACCATGCGTGTAAAATACACCCTAAGAAAGCAAGGATGGTCTGTTATGTCGCTTGACTTCACACTTGATAAGTATCGGGAACTATGCCAGGCAGCGGTCGATTCCAAATATGTCTTATTAACGGTGGAGGCTTACCTGACTACACAAAATCCACCACAGAGATTCATTGTTCTTAGACACGATGTGGACCGAAAGCCACAGCGAGCGCTACGGATGGCGAGGCTAGAGCAGAAGCTCGGTATCAAGGCGACCTATTACTTCAGATTCAACAAGAAAGTTTTCCAGCCACATTTAATAAAGGAAATAGCCAATATGGGGCATGAGATAGGCTACCACTACGAGACATTGGACAAGGCAAAGGGAGATTACGCAAAGGCAATACGAATATTTGAGCATGAACTGGAGGAATTTAGAAAAATAGCCGAGGTCAAGACTATCTGTATGCATGGTAACCCACTGACGAAATGGGACAATCGTGACCTGTGGACCAAATATGACTTCAGGGATTTTGGGCTTACAGGAGAGGCGTATCTTTCATTTAAAGACATCGTCTATCTTTCGGATACCGGCAGAACCTGGGGAGGTAAGCACAAGGTTAAGGACTGGCTTCCTTCGGCTGCCTGCAGTGATAGTAAGGAAGTAAGTGAGGTTGCAGTTACTTCTACGGATGATGTCATAGAGTCGATAAAAAGAGGTGAGCTTAACAGCATCTATCTCTTGGTGCACCCCGAGAGATGGAGCAGTAGCATGCTTGGTTGGTTAATGGATTCAGCACGGGATACCGCCGTGAACATGGCTAAGCGGGTGCTGATGCTGAGGAAAGGGTGTAAGGCTATAGGGAGCCAATGGTAACTATTGAAGTCAATCCCGGACTTTCTGTTGAGGAATGGCAAGCTTATGTTGAAAACCACCCTGAGGGTTTGATGTCTCATCTTCCCCAGTGGAAAGAGGTGCTAGAGGAAAGCTTTCACCATAAACC
>JAUWOP010000065.1 GCA_030612045.1 Chloroflexota bacterium
CGTATTCCCCACGCATGTGGGGGTGAACCGAAGGAAGGAAGGGCCGGAAAAGAACTAATCCTCGCAAGGGGATTGACACGCTACAGATAGAGAAAAGAGACAGAGAGGATTGAGGGGAGCGGACTCTATCTCTATCCCAAATCGCTATCTGATGCCCTCTCAGTGGGAATTGACGCATGGTTTGGTTGAGGCTACAATAGCCACAAAAGGTAGGAGAAATTTCCATGTATACAGTAGGCATCCGAGAGTTAAAAGATAAGCTATCCCAATATTTGCACTATGCCAGACAGGGAGAGAGGGTAGTTATTACTAAAAGGGGGAACCCCATCCTCGTTATCCAGCCAATCGAAGACATGGAGCCTCCTTCAACCCCTGAGCTTGAACTGGCTCAACTGGCTAGAGAGGGGGCAGTGCGGCTTCGCCGTGGGCACACTACTGGTAAAGTGCCCCCTCCATTGAAGCTCTTCGGACCCTCGGTATCCAGTGCAGTAATTGAGGACCGAAGGTGATATATCTGGATACCAGTGCCCTGGTAAAGAGGTATGTGGAAGAGAAGGGTTCAGAGATAGTTCATCACCTTTTTGAAACAGGGGAGCGTTTAACCACTGCTAAATTACCTATGCTGAGGCTCTAGCTGCCTTCTCCCGTCGCCGTAGAGAAGGCTATATTACCAAAAATGACTACACTTCCCTATGCCAGACATTTGATTCTAAATGGGAGACTTGTATTGATGTCGTTGAATTGACCGATAAGGTGTTGAAGGATACCAGAAGGCTCATTGATAAGTACCCTCTGAGAGGTTTTGATGCTATTCACCTTGCCTCAACTCTGTTCATTAACCGCAGAGTCAGGGAAGGAATCACCTTTGCTTGCAGTGATAGGAATCTCCTGAGTGCAGCGGAGAGGGAGAACCTCAGAGCGGTAAATCCCGAAGAGGGGTAGACGCAGGATAGATAGAGAAGAGGGGTGGAACGGGCTCTGTCTCTATCTCAACTCTCTATCTGACGTCCTATAATCCTCGCAAGGGAATTGAAACCAATTCCTTCTCCTCAAATAGAAGTTCGGGAAGTGTTACGTAATGCCCACCATAATGGTAATAATATTATCTTATTGTGGCTCAATGTGTCCTAGATTTATCTCTGACATTTGTTCTCATGAAGTTATAATATTTGTTTAAGTAATCTGTCTGACTGCACAGGTGACAGATAGCTAAGGCTTCCCCAGCCATGTTATAATTAACTTTAGTCACCTCCTCCCGAGTTTATCTTTGCTCAATAATAGAGGAGCGGTATGTTAGTGATGACATTGGTCTATGTAGTATATTTGTATAAATTATCAATTAAGCCAGCTAGCAGATAGCAAGAGAATAGCTGGGGGGAGAGAAAGGCATGGGGATAGTAAAGCAGTTTTTTAATCCTAAGAGTGTAGTTCTGGTAGGGGCTACAGATAGGGAGGGGGCAGTGGGGAGGATAGTTCTAGAGAACCTATTTCTGGCTAGGGACACGCACACACTATACCTAGTAAACCCCAATAGAGAAAAGATATTCGATATTAAATGCTATCCTAAAATAAACTCCGTTCCTGAATCCCCTGAACTGGCTATTATTGTTACACCAGCCGAGACCGTTGCTGATATAGTTGAGGAAAGTGGCAAAGCTGGTGTTAAGGCTATCATTATCATTTCAGCCGGTTTTAAGGAAATAGGAACCGAGGGGAAAGCACGTGAAGATAGAATAGCAGATATAGCCAGAAAATATAATATCAGGATAATGGGACCTAATTGCATGGGTGTAATTAGACCCAGCGCTAATTTGAATACCACATTCACTAAGATGATGCCCAAACCTGGATATGTAGCCTTCTTATCACAGAGCGGTGCTTTAGGCTCTGGCGTCCTTGACTGGGCGATTAGTAGGAATATAGGTTTCAGTGCTTTCGTTTCGTTAGGTTCTATGCTGGATGTGAACTTTGGAGACTTAATAGACTATTTTGGTGAGGATTCTGAGACCAGAAGCATAATCATATACATGGAATCTATAGGAAATGCTAAGAAATTTATAAGTGCCGCCAGAGGATTTGCCAGAACAAAGCCTATAATCATATTAAAGCCGGGGAAGTTCCAGGAAAGCGCAAAGGCAGCCAAGTCTCATACTGGAGCCATGGTAGGAGATGACTTATACTATGATGCGATTTTCCGTAGAGCTGGCGTAGTAAGGGTAGAAGAGATTGAAGACCTTTTCAATTGCGCTTCTATATTGAACACCGTTCAACTGCCTAAAGGACCAAGTTTAGCTATAATAACCAACGCCGGCGGTCCAGCGGTGCTAGCTACCGATGCTCTGATAGGCAGAGGCGGCAAATTAGCTGAGCTCAGCGAGGAGACCTTTTCCGCTCTAAACGAATTATTACCCACCAACTGGAGTAAATCCAATCCTATTGACATCCTTGGAGATGCGGAGCCACAAACATACGCAAAAACCCTTGAGCTTATCATTAAAGACCCTGGGGTTAACGGTGTCGTAGTGATATATACACCTCAAGGTGCAGCCGATCCTGTTGAGGTAGCCAAGACTCTTATCGAGTATGCTAAGAATGCCCATAAGCCAGTGCTGACTGCTTTGATAGGCGATAAAGAGGTAGCCAAGGCAAGGCAGGTATTCTACGAGAGTAAGATTCCTACTTATGAGTTTCCTGAAGGAGCAATCAAAACATACTTATATATGTATCAATACGCTCATAATCTAGAGATGTTATATGAAACTCCGGAAGAACTGCCACTAGGTATAGGAGTTCCCAAAAATTATCTTAAAATACTCACCCGTAATACAGTGAGAAGTGGTAAGACACTTTTGAGCGAAGAGAATTCAAAAAAGCTCCTGACAACATATGGAATCTCTTCCACAACCCCATATGTTGCTAAAAATACTGGAGATGCGGCTAGGATAGCATCGGAGATAGGATATCCAGTGGCAATGAAGATATCCTCCCCTGATATAGTTCACAAATCAGATGTCGGTGGGGTGAGGTTAAATATTTCCTCATCTGACGATGTGAAGAGGGCATTTAGTGAAATGATGGGAAGTGTTAAGAAGCACCAACCTGATGCCGAAATTGAAGGAATTAGCATCCAGAAGATGATTACAGATTATGATTATGAGCTTATTGTTGGGAGTAAAAAGGATCCAATTTTTGGCCCTGTAATAATGTGTGGTCTGGGAGGAATAGAGGCAGAGCTCTTTAAGGATATTGGTGTAGGATTACCTCCCCTAAATCAGGCATTAGCCAGAAGGCTACTAGAGCAAACCAAGATTTATAGACTACTATCCGAAGGATTCAGAACCAAACCGCCGGCTAACTTGCGACTGTTGGATGAGACTTTGGTAAGGGTGTCAAACCTAATCATTGATTTCCCAGAGATAAAGGAGCTAGATATTAATCCACTAGTTACAAGCAGTAACGCAGCTATTGCTCTAGATGCAAGGATAATTCTTGACGAAGAAGTAATTCAAAAAGGAATGGAGGAATATGCCCATTTAATAATATCTCCCTATCCAACTAGATATGTGCAGTCCTGGAGATGTAAGGATGGAAGGACTGTATTATTAAGACCTATCATGCCTGAAGACGAACCACTTGAGAGGGAGCTTTTAGCGGGTCTATCAGAAGAATCCTCCAGGTTTAGATTCTTCTATATAGTTAAAGAGATAACACACGGGATGCTCACCAGATTTTGCAATATTGACTATGATCGGGAGATGGCTATTGTAGCTGAATACACCCCAAATGGTAAGAGGAGGAATGTTGGAGTTGGGAGACTGATAATTGAGCCTGGTGGAGAAGCGGCAGAGTTTGCTATTTTAGTTGCTGACGATTTCCAGGGTAGCGGTTTAGGGCTAAAACTCTCTGATATGTTGATAGGTGTAGCCCAGGAGAAGGGGCTAAAAAATATCTATGGAATTGTGTTAAGTGGTAACGAGAAGATGATTGGTTTAAGTAAAAAACTTGGTTTTACCAGGAGTATACTTTCAGCTAAGGAAAGCAGAATAACCTTGGAACTGTCCCCCCTCTAGAGTTGATAAGGCTATTAGTGAAAGCTATATTGCCCTGAGGGCTTCAGGTATGAAACAAGTAGCCGTTGCAGCGCAGGGATAAGCTGTTTCTTCTCAAAGAGAAGTTCGGGACCTGTCAACTAAAGCCCACGTTACTGGACTTGAACCAGCATATTTAGTAAACTAGGGTGAATGTAGTAGAGAAAGTTCTACCTATTGATACCCCAGCTCCACCTGGGAGGACTCGAACCCCTACTATGGAATACCGAAAGCTAGACTAAAAGTTCTGTCTATTGTACAATACGCTCTGCCGAGTTGGATTAGAACCATCGCTTAAGTTCAGCTTCCAGCCAGTATAACTAATCCTTGCAAGGGGATTGACACACTACAGATAGAGAAGAGAGACAGAGACAGAGAGGTGTGGGGTTGGTTTCTGCCTTTCTTTGATTTCGGATTTGCTGTATAATCGCAGAGATGTAAAAGCGAAAAGAAGGAACTAATAATGAAGAAGATTACTGTAATCTTGGAAGACGAACAGCTTTATACCGCACTGAAGGTGCACGCAGCTAAGCGTAATCGAAGGATAAAAGATATTGTTGCTGAGGCTCTAGGTGACTGGATTCAGTTCCAGGAAGATGCTGAGGATGCTGCCTTTGCTAAGGAAGCTCTAGCTGAGGCAGGAGAAAACATCCCCTGGGAACAAGTAAAACAGGAAATGCGGCTTTCCCTGAAGGCAAGAGAGTTTGCCAAGAATGTATCAAGTCGAGTTTAGACCAGCAGCGTGGCGAGAGTTGAAGAATCTGGGAAAACGGATGCCGCCTGCCGATTATGAAGTGCTGGAAGCATCAATTGATGCTCTTATCACCGAGCCTCGCCCTAGGGGTTGTTGCCAAGTAACAAATACCCCTTACTTTCGAGTAAGGGCTGCCCACGCTTACCGAATTGTTTGCCAGGTAAAAGATGCAGAGCAAAAGGTGGTGGTTATTAGAGTGGCAAAAAGAGCCGAATTTACTTATAAGCACCTCCCTTAAGTTCCCCTTTGTTTCTTAGGTCAGATGACAAAGGTCTCTATCTGACGCCCTAGTCCTCGCCAAGGGATTGAAACGCTACAGACAGAGAAGAGAGACAGAGACAGATAGGTTGAGGGGCGTGGACTCTATCTCTATCTCCACTCTCTATCCGAGGACCTAATCCTCGCCACGAGGCTGAAACTTTATAACCGTTCACCCTGAGCGAAGCGCCAAATTGTCATTTCGAGCCCTTTACTATGTCATTTCGAGCGTAGCGAGAAATCTTAATCAGTCGCTCAGGGTAAACTCCGCGAGAAATCTTATGTTGTGGCATATCCTGCTCATCTAAGATTTCTCCCTTTGGTCGAAATGACACTTCAGTCATACCTCCAAGCCGACAGGACTGTCCTGAGCGAAGCCGCTTCGACAAGCTTGCTTCGACAGGCTCAGCACGAACGGTTTATAAGACCCTTCGACTTCGCTCAGGGCGCGGAAGGATTCATGGTGAACGGTTACGAAACTTTAAAGGAAGGATGGTGGTGAAAGCGGTTAGAATCTTCCTGGGAATTGCCATTCTTGCGTCGGTGATAATTTGTAGCTGTGTGATTCCCTCATTTATACTGCCAGGTGGAGATGATAATATTGATGGAGGGGTTTACCTCTCAGATGGTAGCTATTCAGTAGGGGGAGATGGAGAGCCAATCATACTCATTGATAACCCTGGTGCTACTGACCCCACATACGCTGAGATGATGGCATTTATTGTGGAAGACCCTGCAGATACCCATGACTACGTTGAGAGAGGCCCCAAGGGTCATGTTTGTGCTGACTTTGCTGAGGCGGTTCACAATAATGCTGAGGCAGCAGGAATTAGATGTGCTTGGGTTTCTGTAGACTTTGAAGGCGATGAAGAGGGGCATGCTCTGAATGCTTTCAACACCACAGATAAGGGGCTGGTTTATGTAGATTGCACTGGAAAGGAAATCCTTCTATTTCCATTTTACGGCGAACTGGATAGCTATGATAAAATAGCTTATGTGAAGGTGGGTAAGGAGTATGGTCTCATAAGTGCGGATAAAGCTACATTACCAGAATATTCCTTTTATGAACTCTATTCAGCAGAGTGGGATAAATATAGTGAGAGACTGGAGTCCTACAACAAGGAAGTTGACCGATATAATGATGCTCTCGGAGGTAGAACCTCTTTAGAGGAGCCCGAATATTCAATGTTTTCAAGGTGGCATGAGGAGCTTGAGCAGGAAAGACGGGAATTGGAGACATTAGAGGAAAAATTGGGGGATCGGCATTGGGAATCTCCGGGAACTGTTTCCAGTATTGAAGTAATTTGGGAGGGGAGATAGCGAAGGGGAGTTGGGAAGACCTCAATCCTCGCAAGGGGATTGACACACTACAGATAGAGAAGAGAGACAGAGACAGGGAGATTGAGGGGCGTGGACTTTATCTCAACCGCAATGAATTCCTATCTGATGTTGTAACCATTCACCAGCAATATTATCACCGCTTGCCCTGAGCTTGCCGAAGGGCATTTCATAGTTCGACAAGCCTGTCCTGAGTAGAGCCGAAGGGCTCACCACGAACGTTAGGGTGTCTCTATTGAAGCACTCCTGGTGAACGATTATCTGATGTTAGACCTTCAAGTCAAGAGCGAAAATAATCGCCTTGGCAACAGCAGCCATCTTTTGAGGAGAGAGGGTGGTAATTCGCTCAACCAACCTCGTTTTAGGGATGGTGAGGATATCGTCCAAGTTTACAACACACTCTTGAGGCATCCCATCTTCCGTACCAAGCAGCACTTCGACTGGAATGGCACGAATGGTGCGAGTGATCATGCCAACGGTAACCGAGCTTCTCACCCTGTATGCGGTATCCCTCGACAGTAAGACAACTGGCCATCTGCCGATGGGCAGTGGTAGTTCAGCCCACCATACCTCACTACGGCGCACCTACCACGACTCCTTGGGTAAGATCTCACCAGCCAGAGCTATCTGGGCATCTCCTAACTCTGGCTCCTCTGGTAATCTCTCGTACCCCTGCTGATATAACAGGTCTAGCTCTTCAGATTCCACTTGCCCAAGGTAGCGCTGGCAGGCCTGGCGAATCAGCTCTGACCTCGCTTTACGTTGCTTCCTTGACAGTCGGTCCAGAGCAGCAAGCAATTCCTCGTCAACCGGAACCTGTATCACCTTCTTGACCATTAGATTCCTCCACATTTCATTCCACAATCATTATAGCTGTCAAATTGTATAAGGTCAAATTCAGATTGGGGGTAAGGTTATCAAACATTACGAAAAGATGAAATGTTTAATGAAGAATCCCTTGAACGAATTTAAGGTGTGACTCCAGGTGTGTAACCTCTTATCAATAGTATTGAATAATCATAACTATTCAGATAGCAATCGATAGCCACAAAGTTCACAGAGGACTCCGAGAAAATGAAAGAGGATAACATATTAAAAGAGTCTCTCGGTGTGCTCTGTGGCTGTGTAGCTACGAATAATCTTATTAGAGATAAGAGCTGGGGATCCAGGATTCGAACCTGGCCACACGGATTCAGAGTCCGCCGTCCTACCGCTAGACTAATCCCCATTGCTTTACATATGATACTATATCAGATTGAGGATGACAAGAAGGTTGCAAGAGTCCTGTGAGCTCAGATGACGAGAGCCATCTGCCACCTTCACACAGCACTCCAAGTCCTCTTACTACAGTATCCTGAGCTATGGCAATCCTAATATTACAATAAGTACAAGGTCAGTCTCTTCCAATACTTTTAGTGCTTCTGGAAACTTTAGAATAGGATAGTCTCTTCTTATGATTAGCTATTGTAGCGCCGATAGCCATTGTAGCGCCGAGGTTTATCCTCGGCAGGGGTGGGGGGACAAGCCCCCACGCTACTATGAAAATTCTAACTGGCTCAAGGGGGGATGTTTTCATCCCCAGCAAAGAATGAGCAAGGTTAGGGATGACAATGTCCCCAACAAGCGTAGAAAAGCTGAAATTGTTGTCCGAAGCTGAGAACTGCCTG
>JAUWOP010000027.1 GCA_030612045.1 Chloroflexota bacterium
TAGCACCCGGCCTCCGGGTCGGGTGAGGATTGAAACCTATACTAAGGGATTTTAGGAAGCCATCAATGCCGTAGCACCCGGCCTCCGGGTCGGGTGAGGATTGAAACTACCTACATCCCTGTAGTAGCAAAATCCTATGTCGTAGCACCCGGCCTCCGGGTCGGGTGAGGATTGAAACTGGTATTGCATCGGTCGAAGCATTTGGCACACCTCGTAGCACCCGGCCTCCGGGTCGGGTGAGGATTGAAACAACTTTTGATTTTGATAGCTAAATATGCTAAATCTCCGTAGCACCCGGCCTCCGGGTCGGGTGAGGATTGAAACCAAGCTGGTATGTCCAGCTAGACGAGCAGGAATCGTAGCACCCGGCCTCCGGGTCGGGTGAGGATTGAAACCAAATCGGTCTAATGTAGCTGCTCCCTTTGACCTGAGTAGCACCCGGCCTCCGGGTCGGGTGAGGATTGAAACTCCCTCATGTAGTAAGATACAATAAGGTAAAGCGCCATAGCATCAGGCCTTCGGGCAGGGTGAGGATTGAAATGAGTGAGGTGGAGAATTGAGTAGACTAATGGAAAAGCTGCACCAGGTTTCTCAGCAAGTTCCTCAACAGATGGGCTTCAAGGCATCTGCAACATCATCAGGGCGAAAGATGCTGCTTATAGTCAGCTTGCTGCCTGACGAGGTGAACTTAATAGTAAAAGAGGATAACCATGAGGTTGATGCCATACTATTCTCCACTGTTATCTTGGAGAAGAATGCCCTGCCACAGCTATCTAAAACTATGAAGGATATTCCCTGGGGATTAGCGCTAGGGAGAGAAAGCAAAATAGAGGTATCACAGTGGAAGAAGGCTGGCTGCGATTTCATCTTGTTTGACCCTACCCAGACTCCTGCCTCATTAGCAAAGCATCCGGATATAGAAGAGATGGGGAGGGTAGCAATCACTCAGCCGCAATGGGGTGATGGGCTGTTGAGAAGCATCGAGAGGTCTAGAATAGATGCTCTTCTCCTCCATATGGAGGAGGGGTTGTTGCCTACTGTCTATCAGGTAATGCTCTGTCAGCGCATAACTTACCTGACAAAGAGACCCTTATTTGTGAATGTTTCGGAGGAGTTGGACAGCGACAGTATCCAAGCCCTGCGAGAAGCAGGAGTGAGTGGTCTGATTCTACAGGCAGAAGAGAAGGGGCAAGAAAATAAAAAGGTGATAATAGCTCACCTGAGTCAGAACATAGCAGCACTACCCTCCAGGGTGAAGGGTTCTTCAGGAACAAAGCGAGAGGTAGCGCTGCCTCTTGTAAATCCGGAAGAGGAGCCTGAGGTGTGGTAGTAATGCAGGGAAATCTACCAGCTATTAGCTGTTAAGATGATAGACTGCTCTCGCCGAGGTCCAACAGAGATGAAATCCACCGGACAGCCAATAACCTCCTCCAATCTCTTCACATAGGCTTGGGCTGCCTGTGGAAGGTCCTCAAAACGACGCACCTCACTTATGGGGGACTGCCACCCAGGAAGCTCCTCATATACTGCCTGGCAGCTCTCTACCATCGCTATGCTTCCAGGGAAGTAGTTTATGCTCTCCCCATTCAATTCATAACTAGTGCAGATCTTGATAGTAGGAAAGATATCGAGAACATCCAGACGAGTGAGCGCTATTCCAGTGAAGCCATTAACCTGAGTACTAAGGCTGGCAGCTACCCCATCAAACCAGCCACAGCGGCGTGGTCTCCCCGTAGTAGCCCCATATTCATGACCATATTCTCTGATTTGTTCCCCCACCGCATCCCTGAGTTCAGTAGGCATAGGACCACTCCCTACCCTGGTCGTATATGCCTTAAATACCCCAATGATATGGTCTATCCTGGTAGGACTCAGTCCTAACCCTGTGCAGGCACCTCCGGCAATAGTTGATGAAGATGTAACATAGGGATAGGTGCCAAAGTCTATATCCAGCATCGCTCCCTGTGCTCCTTCCAGCAATATCACTTTTTTTGTGTCCAGTGCCTGTTGCACCAGAGGCTCTACATCACAGATGAAAGGGGAAAGAACATCTCCATAATAACAATACTGGGAATATACCTCCTCTACTGAAAGCGCCTCAGCCCCATACACCTTTGTTATGATGGCATTCTTGTGCTCCAGAACTAATCTTAGTCTCCGAAGCAGGTTATCCCTATCCAGAAGGTCACCTATGCGAACCCCCAGACGTGCTATCTTGTCCACATAAGCAGGACCCACCCCACTGCGAGTTGTCCCAATAGCATTCTTACCCCGTGCCTCCTCCTCCAGTCCATCAAGCAGAATGTGGTAGGGCATAATCAGGTGAGCACGCTTGCTAATACGCAACCCGGAGATATCTATCCCCTTCTGCCTCAACAGCTTCATCTCCTCCAGGAGCACTGCGGGGGAAATTACCACCCCATTGCCAATAATGCAGATGGTGGAGGGATAAAAAATCCCCGAGGGAATATGGTGAAGCCGAAACTCTCCATAAAGGTTAATCACAGTATGCCCAGCATTGGGACCACCACAGAAACGAGCCACTATATCTGCCTTTTCAGACAGCATGTCAACAATCTTTCCCTTACCTTCATCTCCCCACTGTGCCCCAATAATATCTACTACAGGTATCTCAACACCTCCCTAACTAAGTCATACAGCTACGGCTGTACAACCCCTGGAATAGTTGGCAAAAACCAAGACGAGCCCAACAACAATAATGATTATCACTGTCTCATCACATGAACAAATCGCTGTATCACGGTTACCCATGAGAAGACTACCACGATAATCAGAGCGATAACCACCTGATTCAATATCAGCCCCAATGCCAGTACAATAACCCTCTCAGGGCGAGTAAAGATGCCCACCTCACACTTCATCCCTACGCCTTCAGCCCTGGCTCTGATGTAGCTTACCATCAGTGCACCCACCAGTGCGGCACAGGTAAGCCATATTTCTAAATGTGCAGATTGCCCCACATAGAGTACCAGCAGTCCACAGAACAATGCTGCTTCAGCAAGGCGATCACAAATTGAATCAAGCAGCGCACCCGAAGCAGTACTTTGCCCCTTAGCCCGTGCCAGGGCTCCATCCAGAATATCGAAGAGCCCGGCGACAAGCACCAAGATTCCCCCCAACAAAAGATACCCTGGGGCAATCGCTACAGCAGCACCCACACTCCACAGAAGGCCTATAACGGTTACAGTATTAGGGGATAATCCTGTCCTGCTCAGAACCTTTATTGCCGGTTCACTGATATATCGAGATATTCTTCTCCGGGTCTGAGATAAATCTATCAATTTAGCCATTAGTCATTAGTCATTAGTCAGCTCTCTCTGACCCTTTGACTATTGACTATCAACTCTCCCGATTTTTCATTGCTTCCTGGTAACAATCAATTGTCCGCTGAGCAATAGCTTCCCAGGTATACCACTCAGCTTTACCTCGTCCCTGGGTGCCCATCTTACAGCGAAGGTCTGAGTTTCTTATAAGTGTTAGCAGAGCCTGAGCAAGCGCTGGGCTGTCCCTGGGTGGCACCAGTATCCCATCAACATCTCTGCTTATCACATCAGCGTATCCTTCAATATCTGAGGCAACAATCGGCTTACCAGCAGCCATCGCCTCCAGGAGAATGATGCCAAAGCTCTCCTTCCCGATAGCAGGAGCACAGAAGATGTCGGCTGTATGGTAGTAGCGGGGTAGGTCATCATAGGAAACATATCCTGCGAAGACCACATCCTGCAGCTTCCTCTCAGCAACCCACTCCTCATACTTCTGTTGCAGCTTATCTCCCGAACCTACTACGATAAGCCTTGATTGAGGGAATTCTCGCTTGACCTCTTCATATGCCTGCAACAGATAGAACAACCCCTTGCGTTTTTCCAGACGGCTTACAAAAAGAATATTCAACTTCCCATCATCGAACTTAGCCAGGGGGGCTCCCGCAGTGGAGAAGTGCTCCAGGTCAACCCCATGAGGGACGACATGATAGTCACCAGGGTAATATCTACTGACGAATTTTTTGGCTGACTCAGAGACAGCAATCTTCCCATGTAGCCGATTATAGAATATATTTACTACTGGCCTCCAGAACCAGTATCCGACAGAGCGATCATAGTAGGCATGAAAGGTGCCGATGTTAGTAGTGTGAGAGAGAGGAATTACCATCCAGGGTAAGGAAGGGAACAAGGGTTCATGCAGATGGATAATATCAAAATTTTCTCTTTCCAAGATTGTTTTTACCTGGGGCATCAGCCATACCGACAAGGTAAACCGCGCTACAGAACCATTCGATGGGCATGGGACCGTACCCCCAATAGGAATAATCTCCACCCCATTATCCACAATAGTGCACCTGTTAGAACAGGGCGCATAAATCTTAACCTCATGCCCTTTTCGAACAAGCTCACGACTAAGATAGGAAATATGCGTCGCCACCCCCCCAGGGTGACAACAATCATAGGGTGAGACCATGGCTATTTTCATGGTTCTGCCACTCCAATGAGGCTACGCGCTAGCAAGAGAGAGAACTAGCTGACATCTGTTAACTGACTGCTTGATGGTGACACCGGTAGAGTTTCATTATTTTCCCCAGCGATATACCTTTCCACCAGTTGGCGTGCTTCATCATCGGTATACTGGATAGGAGGGGACTTCATAAAGTATGAAGAGGGGGCAACCAGCGTCCCTCCAAGCTTCCTCTCCAATGCCAGCTTACAACACCTTATGGCATCAATAACTACTCCAGCAGAGTTTGGACTATCCCAAACCTCCAGCTTGAGCTCAAGGTTCAGAGGCACATTACCAAAGGTCTGCCCTTCCATCCGAATATGACAGAACTTGCGGTCCGCCAGCCATGGGACATAGTCACTAGGTCCAACATGAATATCGCCATCCGGAAGCTCATAATCCAGCTGAGAGGTGACAGCATTAGTCTTGGAGATTCTCTTTGATTCCAGTCGGGAACGCTCCAGCATATTATAGAAATCAGTATTCCCCCCGAAGTTTAGTTGATAAGTTCGCTCCAGCTTCACACCCCTCTCTCGGAATAATCTAGTAAGTACCCGATGAGCAATAGTAGCTCCCACCTGTGATTTAACATCGTCGCCAATTACAGGCAATCCCCTCTTAGCAAACCGGTCCTGCCAGTAGCTCTCTCGAGCAATAAATACGGGAATACAGTTAACAAATCCACACCCGGCTTCCAGAACCTGCTCCACATACCACTTGGTTGCCATCTCACTCCCTACAGGGAGATAATTAAGCACCACATCGGCCTGTGTCTCCTTCAAGATATTCACAATATCCGCTGTAGGTCCAGGAGCCTTAGTAATCACCTTTGAGAGATATTCTCCCAACCCATCATGAGTCATACCTCTCTCTACCTTTACTCCCAGTTCAGGTACCTCAGAAAATTTGAATGTATTGTTAGGCAGTGTGAATATAGCTGCTGAGAGGTCCTTCCCTACCTTATTCTTATCAATATCAAAAGCAGCTACAAATCGAATATCGCCAATGCGATACCCTCCCAGAATAGGATGCATTATCCCAGGCACAAACTTATCACTTTCTATATCCCTATAATAGTGTACTCCCTGCACCAATGCAGAGGCGCAGTTACCTACACCTATTATAGCCACTCTGATTTCACTCATATCTCTCCCATCCTCCCTCTTCGCTCAAGCATGCCCAGTTCACCTTGACCATTCACCCTGGGTTAAAATAGCGCTTAAGTTACCGAACGCTAACCCTGTGACTTCTGAAACTCCTCTGCTTCTACCTCACTGAGTATCCTGAAGACCTTATATTGTGGAGCATCCTTGCATAACCCTTTAACCGCTCTCCTCCCATTTTTTAATGTAACCAATTCAGGATTAAGAATCCCACTACTCTTCCTGATACCAAAACAATACGCCGTTAGCTCATTCCTACTGGCAGCTTCCTTACTCTTTTTCGGCAATTTCCCTCCTCCTTTCTTCATGGTAGGCACCATCTTCTATCTATCATTAGTGCCATTCCCATACCAAAGTATGAATGCACTATAAACACCTTTGAGTATTGTTGTCAAGCCCTTTGAATGTAGTGTGTTGATGTTCTACAATATCTCCTCCACCATACTCCTAACTCGCCTGGCTATTGCCAGCGAGGCTGTCAGCCCTGGCGATTCTATCCCAATGAGGTTGATGAATCATTCTAGCCCTTTATCAGCTTCGTGATGAATCACAAAATCCCTGAAGCCAGTGCCAGGCTCCTGAAGCTTGGGCCTGATACCCGCTATCTCAGGCTGCAGGTCATCAGGCTGTATGAAGGGTAGCAGTTTTACTACTGCTTCATAGAAGGGCTGTCTCTGTGATTCATCAACGCCGTAATCAATCTCATCTACATAGCGGGTATTGGGTCCCAGCCGCATTTCCCCCTGAAGGTTGAGGGTAACATGGACTCCGAGTCCAGTATCATCGCTTTGTGGTACGGGGTATATTAACCTTCTGATTAATCTGCCCTTACTATCCGATACACTGAAATACTCTCCCTTGCAGTAATGCAGCCTGTAGCCCACTTTATCCACATTAACCCCAGCTATTTCGGCTATCCTGTCAGAATTGAGTCCAGCACAGTTTATCAGCACCCTGGTGACAAAGGAGAAATTCTCCTCCTCTATAGCGACTATATATCCCTCAGAGACCTTTTCTATCCCAATGACCTTTGAAATATAGCTTATCACTGCCCCCCTACCCTGGGATTTACTAACAAGGTATCTCATCAAGGCATGTGAATCTATAATGCCTGTAGATGGTGAAAGGAGAGCGGCTACTCCCCTCACTTTTGGTTCCAATTGCTTCAGTTCCTCCCTTGAGAGAATAACTAGACCTCCGACACCGTTCTGAATCCCTCTTTCTATCAACTCCTCCAGCACCTTTTCCTCGGTGGCATCTGTGGCAACTATAAGTTTTCCTGTCTTTTTGTGAGCAATCGCCTGTGTCTCAGCAAGATTATAGAGGAGGATGTTTCCCAGGACACATGTCTCCGCCTTCAGTGAGTTTCGTGGATAGTAAATACCAGCATGGATGACCTCGCTGTTTCGGCTGCTCGTCTCCATACCAAACCTGATATTCTTTTCGAGAATATAGGTCTTCCTTCCCTCTTCCGCCACCTCTGCTGCTACCGCCAATCCTATTACACCAGCCCCAATAATAGTGACATCAACCTTCTCGTATGCCATTATCTTGACACTCTCCTACACCCACACTTCCTTCCGGAGCCACACCTCTCAACCGCTCTACCAATTCAGGACAACTTCGAGTACTAAGGTCGGGGATTTCCATATTAACTATTCCACTCTCAGTAGTTACGACCAGATTTACCCTGTCCCCACCAGGATATTCCCGAATTAAGCTCACAACCTTGTGTAGCTGTTCCACATCTCTCTGAGCATCCGTAGTCTGTACCAGAGTAATGGTAAGATGGCCAGAGGAGGATTCGCCCTTCGTTTTTTTATACTTACGCCTTTGGTTATGTAGCTCACCTTGTTCTTCATCACCTGACTGCCCTGAATGGGTGTTATGCCCCTGACCTGACTCCATAGCCGTTCTACGAAGCCCATTCCTCCCTTTTTTACAAGAGGGAGGAGGAGAGATTACATCGAGTGAATACCCTGAGAGATATACTCCCAGTAGCTCCTTCTCCCAAGCAATCCTATCGTCTTTTGCAATGCTTACGCCAGGAGTGATTTCTGCTCCTTCCGGATTTAGTGTAAGTGGGGCAAAAGAGGGCGACGGAAAGGTGCTCTCACCCCACAAGTCAAACATGGCAGTTTGTCCTGATTCATGACGGTGCTGCTCCTGATGTGATAGTGAGATGAGGCGGTCCATATTGCAGAGTAAAGCTTCTCTGACACTCAGTGAATCCAATGCTCCCGCCTTAATCAGGCTTTCCATTACCTTCCTGTTTATTCCAGTCAGGTCAACGCGGCAGCAGAAATCCTCAACAGACCTGAATTTACCTCCTGTGCTGCGGGCATCGAGGATAGGCTTCACTACAGCTTCACCCACATTCTTGATGTTTGCCAGACCGAAGCAGATTCCTTTTCCACAATGCTTATGCTGATTCTCATCATCTATAGCTTTAATGCTAAATGAGGCAGTACTTTGATTTACATCAGGAGGCAGTACGGGAATCCCCAGTCGCCGACATTCCGCCACAGCAGCACCAATTTTACCCTGCTGGCCATGGTAAGCAAGGAGAAAGGCAGTTATATATTCTACAGGGTAATTTGCTTTGAGATATGCAGTCTGATAAGCTATGGCAGCATAGCTTACACTATGAGCCTTGTTGAAGGCATAACCGGCGAAAGGTTCGATAAAACTAAATATCCTCTCTGCTATCTCCTGAGAAAACCCTTCTCTCTGTGCCCCTTCGATAAACCGGTCCTTCTCCCGAAGCATTATGGAAGCAATCTTCTTCCCCATTGCCTTACGAACAATATCCGCTTCTCCTAATGTATAACCAGCGAAGGCTTGCACAATGCGCAATACCTGGTCTTGATACACGATAACGCCGTAGGTCTCCTGGAGTATGTCTGCCAGGGCAGGGTGGGGATACCTAACAGGTTCCAGCCCCTGCTTGGAGCGAATAAAGGTGGGGATATGCTCCTTGGGACCAGGGCGGTAGAGAGCTACCATTGCAGCTATATCTCCAAAGGTAGTGGGGTGCAGCTCCTTGAGATAGCGCCTCATCCCCTCACCTTCCAGTTGGAATATGCCGCCGGTTTCCCCCGAGGAGAGCAACCTATAGACCTTTTCATCATCCAGCGGAATATGGGAGAGGTCAATATCCAATTCCTGGGTCTGAGAGAGGATTTCCTTCGTCTTAGCAAGAATAGTGAGATTTACCAGTCCCAGGATATCCATCTTGAGTAATCCTACCTTAGCTATGCTCTCCATACTGAACTGCGTCATCACCATTCCATTATCATTACCCTTGCCAGCTCGTTGTAAGGGAACATGATGAATCAGGGGTTCTTTAGATACTACGATACCTGCAGCATGTGTACTGGCATGGCGGGCAATTCCTTCTAGCTTCATGGCTAAACCTACCAGCCGCCGCACGGAAGTATCATCCTGGTATATCTGACGAAACTCGCTAACCTCCTCTAGCGCTCCCTCCAGGGTTGTCCCTGGCATTGCCGGGAGCATCTTAGCAACTCGGTCAACTGAACCATAGGACATTCCCAGGGCACGTCCTACATCTCTCACTACCGCTCGTGCTCCCATCGTCCCAAAGGTGATAATCTGAGCTACATGGTCTTTGCCATACCTTTGTGCCATATAGACGATAACCTCATCACGGCGGTCATCCTGAAAATCAAGGTCAATATCCGGCATCTCCCTTCGTTCCAGATTCAGGAAACGCTCGAAGACCAGGTTATGCTCCAGGGGGTCAATCTCGGTAATATTCAGGCAGTAGAGCACCAGACTAGCGGCAGCACTTCCCCGCACCCCATAAAGGATGCCCTGCTTCCGGACAAAAGAGGTTATATCTGCTACTATCAAAAAATAGGGGGCGAACTGGGTGCGGTGAATCACATCCAATTCATACTCTAAGCGTTGCTTTACCTCAGGAGGAAGCTGGGGGTAGAGTCGCGCCGCTCCTTCCCAGCAAATCTCCTCCAGGTATTCATCAGCGTTCTTATCCTGAGGCAGGTTAATCTCCGGAAGGTGGAGACGACCGAAGTCCAGCTCCAGATTACACTTCTGGGCAATCACCGCAGTATTTTCTATCGCCTGCGGCAGGTCGGCAAAGAGCTCTGCCATTTCCTCCGGGCTTTTCATATAGAAGGAATCTCCTGGCATCCTCATGCGCTTTTCATCCTGAAGTGAGGTATTAGTTTGGATACAGAGAAGAATATCATGAGCCACAGCGTCCTCAGAATTTATGTAGTGGACATCGTTAGTGGCAACTACGGGGATTCCCAGCTTTTTACTGAGTGTGAGAATCCCTTCATTAATATGCTCCAGTTCAGGTATGAGGGGATGACGCTGCATCTCCAGGTAGTAATCAGCAAAGTTATTCTGGTACCACAGGGCGGCATCCTGTGCCTCAGAGAGTCGCCCTTCCGCAATATGGCGGGCAACCTCTCCCTGGATACATCCGGAAAGGGCAATGAGCCCCCGATTATACTGAGTGAGAAGTTCACGGTCCACCCTGGGTTTATAATAGAAACCCTCCAGGTGAGCCCTGGTAGTCAACTGGAGCAGGTTGTGATAACCTTCACTGTTTTTGGCAAGGAGGACAAGGTGGTAGGGTTTTTTCTCCGAACTTGTCTTGTTATGGCGGCTGGAGGGAGCGACATAAAACTCACACCCGATAATAGGCTTAATCCCTGCCTCTTTTGCTGCCAGGTAGAAGTCAATCACCCCGTGCATCGCACCGTGGTCGGTGATGGCAAGGCTATCCATTCCCATTACCTTCGCCTGCTGTATTAGCTGGGGGATACGGCACATACCATCGAGAAGACTATACTCAGTGTGGATATGAAGGTGAACAAACATCATGCCTATTATAACACAGGAATATGTGAAGATTTCTGCAAGACACCATAATCTAAGACAAACCCTTGAAGGGAATTTCGGAGGAAACTCAGACTAGGCTAGAGCTGAATACTTGCACTACCTGACCTCATAGACCTTCAGCACCTCATCCCCATAGTGATTAATGACTTTGATGGCAATCTTGCCGGTTTTGGGTAACTCGAAGGGATGACTCATGGTGGAGTAAAGTGAGGACCAAGCAGCCTCGTCAATTTCGGCTTTGAGTGCCCTCTTCAATTTCTCATAGGGTTCGTCAGCGCCGGTGAAGTAGGCATGTCGGACGAAGAAGCTTTCCTCATTGTAGTCGGTATCAATGAACCAGCAGGCAATATCGTCAGTAGAGCTATTGCGAATCTGCCCTGTAGTGGGGTCATATACATCCACGCCTTTGATTTCAACGACTACATTGCCGTCTTTCTGTTTCCTGATGTCAACATCAGGCTCACCGAAGACCATAAAGAGATTCCCTGCGCCGGTCTTCTTCAGGAGCTCGTCACCCATGGTAAGGTCAGGGTTCATTCGAGTTGGCAGGACAGTTAGCTTGCCGTAGCGCTTGGCTTCCTCCGAGACATGAGCATCAAAGGCGAAACCACAGACAAGGAGCAGGTCAAAGCCGACACCCTTGACTGCCTCTTTTGCCGCCTCCTTAACCAATTCTGTATCTACAGTGCCGTATTCCGGACCGATGCAGACCGCAACGCGGCGAGCAGTCCCGTCATTCTCGGTGTACTCACCCTCCGCATGAATGTGCTCGCTGGCATAAGGCTCAAGCCAATCAAACTTGAGGCGCTCGTTCTTAACGGTGTTCTGTACCCCAGCCTTCTTCAGGTTTTCCAAAATCATGGTTTCGAACTGGCCTACCCCGTCCTCTTTTTGGGCTTCTATCTCCGCAGTTGGTCGCTCATTCTCCGTGGCAATCACCCGATGTGGTGAGAGACTTTCTACAGTGAATGGTCCGGTAACACGGATGCGCTTATTATCCTCGTATGGTTTATCATAAAGGGTCTCGGTTTCGGCATGGCGGGCGATAGCAGCGTCAATCTCCTCGCGGGTCATACCCTCTTTTATATTCGGGTTGTTGGCAATGGACTTGAGGGTTACATGCGGCACCTGTTTGTAGACGAACCCCTTGCGAATGTCTCTGGAAATCCCCCTTAGTCCCCCTTTACTAAAGGGGGATTGAGAAGGATTACAACCCCCCTTTTCCAAAGAGGGATTCCCATCTCCCTCCCCCTTTTTCAAAGGGGGAGGGAGGGGGATTCGGCCGGTGAGTTCGGCTTCCTTCCTGATTCCTTCAGGCGAGTCAGCCAGCAGATAATAGGGGAACTTAGCTGACATCAAACGGGTGCGTGCCAGAGCCAGTGCTACCCGACTGGTGTCAATGGTTATCCAGCGCCTCCCCCACTGCTCGGCAACATAGGCAGTGGTGCCACTGCCACAAGTAGGGTCAAGCACCAGGTCACCGGGGTCGGTGGTCATTAGGAGACAACGCTCAATGACTTTGGTTGCGGTTTGTACAACATACCATTTATCTGCAGCAAATGTACTTCTAACTGTATCATCCCAAACATTAGCGAACTCAGTGACCGGAAAGTCATTCTCATAACGAATATAAGCAAGCGTGTTAGCAACTCCAATAAGACGATTTGCATGTCCTAGTCGAGTAAGACCTTCTTGAGAAGTCTTCCAGTGTGTGCCCACCGCGGGTTGATATATTTTATCGTGGAAAGTAAAGGGGAGTGACCCAAGTTCTGATGCTCCGGCTGAAACTAGTATGCTTGATTGAAATCGTAATCCATCTGGTATCGGTTCTTTGCCCGATATCTCATTAGAGTTCAGTCGCCTTCTCTCGCTATTACTTAATTCTACCCAATCATAACCAGCATCAACCATAGATTGCGGTCTTTCTCGAAAAAGTTTACGATACTTAACAAGTTCTATGTTCTTACTGAACCAAATGATATAATCATAAACTGATGATAAGAGTCTCGGTGAAAAACCGCCAGTTTTTTGAAATCCAATTAACCCGCAAAAATTCTCCCTCCCAAACACCTCATCCATCAAACATCGCACCAGGTGCACATTCTCATCGCCAATCTGAACAAAGATGCTACCGGTCTCAGTAAGCAGTCCCTGAGCCACCACCAGCCTATCGCGCAGATAGGCAAGATAAGAGTGAATTCCCAGTTCCCAGGTATCTCGGAATGCCTTTATCTGCTCCGGCTGTCGGGTGGCATCCTCGGCTTTGCCATCTTTTACATCGCGCTGGCGGGTGCTTACCTGCCAGTTGGAGCCAAACTTGATTCCGTAGGGCGGGTCGATGTAAATCATCTGCACCTTGCCCTTCAGCCCTTCTTTCTCTGCCAGTGAGGTCATTACCAGAAGCGAATCACCCAGAATCATCCGGTTGGACCAGTTTTGTTCATGCTGGTAGAACTCTATCATATCCTCAAACTGGATGCCGTTGAAGTCGGCGAACATATCCAGTTGCGATTCGGGCTTTTCCTTCTTTGCCTGGGCGCGCAAATCCTCAATAATGTATTTAGGCTGAATCTTTTCCTGAATATAGATAGGCACAGCGGGTACTTCCAGGTCTGCGGAATCCTGCTCGTCTTTCCCCTTCCAAACTAACTGGGGGTCACGGGAAGGGTCTCGTGGGTAGTGGATAGTCTTGGGATTCGCCTCATCCTCAGCCACAAAGCCCTGCAATTCCTTAGTGGGAATATTGGCTCGCTTGTCCTTGTGTTTTAGACTCTCAAGGGGTATGGGGGGATTGCTCTTTTTGCGTACCATTATCGTTACTCCTACTCATCTAGCCGCTACAGCAATATTGGAAGCGATGCCTGGTTTTGGCAGTTGATGGGTTTTGCAGGCATCTCATCCCATGTCCGACCTTCAAGCTCTCGCCCGGCTTTCTTCTTGTTTGTGCCACCCCATTGTTTGAAGAAAAGGGGAACATGAGCTTTCTGGCACTGGTTACGAATATCTATAACCCACGATGGGTACATGGGACGAGCTCCAGGGCCAGACTCACCACCCACAATAACCCAGTCAATTCCTTCAAGGTTGAGATTTTGCAATGGTCCCAACAGCGGTTCAAGAGACAAAAATTTGATCTTCGCTCCCGTCTGTCGTAGATAATCAATACGGAAAGTATAGTCGCTATTTTCTATACTTACACCCATCCAAATATGTGGAGCCCACGGTAACAGAGAGTCTAATTCAAGCAAATGATCAGCTCTCTTCGTCAAGATTTGAAATTGGTGCCAATTTGCGCGTAACATAACATCAAAAGTTCGCATGATGAACTCAACAGGGACTTCTTCGTGAAAAAGGTCACTCATTGAGTTGACGAAGATTATCTGCGGCTTCTTCCACCGAAGAGGCAACTCTAATATCTGTTCGTGCACTGTGAGTTTAAAACCATTAGCATAGTTGGGCTGTCCCATCGCTTGCAAGCGCAACGCCATGCGTTCGGCATAGCAATGCTTACAGCCAGGGCTAATCTTAGTGCAGCCGGTGAGGGGATTCCAGGTGGAGTCGGTACATTCAATGCTTGATTTAGCAGCCATAGCTAGGACTCTCCTCTGTTACGGTATTTGTTAAAGATTTCCTTGATTATGTGCTCCGCGACCGGTTTTTGGGAAGCAAAAAACAGGTAGTAGATGACAGCATTTTTCGAGTTCCGCATTGGCATTGGCTCCGGCACATATTTGAAGCCAGCCACAGTTTTTAGTCGTTTCTGAAAGGCTTCGACAATGGTGGCATTGGGGATTTTGAATTCCCAGCCCAACAGGTTCTGAGTAGTATCATAAGCTGATTTGCGCCAGGAATCGTCACCCCAAAAGGTATTCATGCGCGCGACTTGTGAGGGTGCCACCTTTTCAGGATTGCGCCATAGAACATTGCGGTTCATATCAACCACGGGGAAGTTAAGAAATAATTCAATACTTTCCATCTGCCCTGCTTCTAAGATAACCTCCCAGTTCAGATGGAGGCCATATGGATCAAGCAGGCACAACGCTCTTCGGAAGGACTCGTATTTTGCACGGGGGAAAACTTCTTGCAAGAGTATCGTATTGCAGTCACCATCATATATATAAACATCCGACCGTTCAGTAGTAAGCTGGCGTAGTGAGTCAGTCTTAGCGCTGTCCAGGTCAATAAAATGGTATTCCCGAAATGATGGCTTAACCAAAAGAGCGTTGAGCGGACTGCCAGACACAAATTCACCAGTAGTTTTGGATATGTTTATCCCTGCACCAGCGAAGGCATCAATGTAAATGTGATACAGCGACGAGTTTTTCCGAGACGATAAGATTGTTGAGTATGCTTGAGCATACTCCCTAACAATGTCCAGTTTGACTTCGGACCAGTAATTAATCTCATCAAATTCTTTATTCATCGAATCTATGCCTCCAATGTCTTCAACGCACCCCGAATGGTGTTCTTGGCGTCCCATGGGTCAGATATTTCCAGGAAAGCCCAGCGCCCGAAGCCGCCGTGATTGTTTACCGCGGGCACCCAGAGGTTACGGGCAGTGGATACCTTGGCTGCCTTATCCTTTCTCCTCTCGCCAGTAACTTCAATAATCAGGTTCAGCAGGTCTTCATGCCCATCCCGCAGACGCACCAGGAAGTCAGGGATGTAATTCTTATTCTCGCCATTCAAAGTGTAGGGGATAGTGAAGCCCATGTTGTGGTTTTTGACATAGCAGACTACCTCATCCATTTCCTCCAGAGCCTGAGCCATCTTTTGCTCCCAGGATTCGGTATCAGCCACCACATGAGAGATATGGCACTTAGCCGGGTCTGTGGAATATACCGGGCGTGTAGTATCAAAATCTACATATCGGGTAGAGCCTACATAATCATACGGTCTCAGGATAGGCTTCAAGTATTTAGGTCCTTTCTCGGAAGCGACAATGGCATTGTAAATTCGGTCAGCGGCATCATGCGCCGACTCTCCGAAAAGTAACCTCTGGATGAAGGTGTTATCCTTCAGGGTAACGCACTCCTTCAGCCAGCGGCGGGTAATGGTGAGCAATTGAGGAAATAACCACTGCTTCACATTGCCGTCATCGTCGCGGAAGTATTTCTCCAGAGTAAGCTTAGATAGAAGGAAAACGACTTCTTGCTCTCGGCGACCCTTTAGAGCATAGAGGGTGTGCTCGCTAATCTCACCAATAATAGGGGCATTCTCAGTTTTAGTCGGGACATCGGAGGTGGAGATTGCCATTTGGGAATCCTCGGTGAAGCGAGCAGTCAATCGTTCCCCAGGAAGGTCGTAACGGTAACCTGCCAAACGAGGAAATGTAATCTCACAGGCGATACGCTCTTCCAGAGCACGGACACGGGTAGGCATCGGTCCAGGCTTTGGCTCGGTGGCAGAACCGGAGCAGGGGATGAATGAGAATGGCACACCATATACCTCGGCATATTCAGGGTCAAAGAAGCCTTGCTCGTTGGCAGCATAGCTCATACGGCGCAAGCCACGCCCCACCACCTGCTCACAAAGCAACTGTGTTCCGAAGGCACGCACCCCCATAATGTGGGTAACAGTATTGGCATCCCATCCCTCGGTTAGCATAGAAACAGAGACCACACACCTGACATTTTCCCCTAGCTTTCCCGGTTTGCCTACGGTGTTCATCACCTCACGCAGGAGGTCTTCGTCAGTCAGTTTGCTAGCATCACGCCCCGGGAAGCGGAGGCGATATTCGGTCTTAAACTCCTCAATCGCAAGGGCAGCAATTTTCTTAAATTCCCTGCTCATAGCCTCGCCAGATTCAAGTTGTTCACTGTCAATGAGGATAGTGTTAGGTTTAGGTAGCCAGTGACCATTGCCGTCGTCATTATGGAAGATGGGGAGCTCCCCGGGAACGACAACAGTAGAGCCACCTGGCAAAGGCTTCTCCCAACCGGAAATGTAATCGTAGACCAGTTTGGAGACATTGGTATTATTGCAGACGACTATGAAAACCGGTGGGGTTAAACCTCTGGTACGGGCTGCGATGTTCTGTTCCCACTGGCAATAGTATTTCTCGTAGTTTCCGTAGAGACTATGGAGAGCCCCCTCCAATTCCACGGGTAACTTAGGCTCCCCACCACTTTCATCCTGCGTACCGCGTCCTTTCTTAGGCAAATGGTCACGAATACGAAGCCAGATGTTGCGGTAAGTGGGTTGCTCCCCCTGCATGGAATCGTCAGCGACAGGCACCCGGGGCACCTTTACAATGCCGCACTCAATGGCATCTATAAGGGAGAAATCAGATACTACCCAGGGGAAGAGAAGACCTTCATTGACCTTCTTGCCATCAGCGGTTGTCTTTACATATCCTGAACCACGCAAGAAAAACGGTGTAGCTGAGAGGTCATAGACTACCTTGATACCAATTTTCCTCTTTGCTGCCTCCAGCCCGGATATCCAGACGCGGGCTTCCTCCTCACGCTTTTCGGCTTCCTTTCGCTCGTCACCAACTAGCTTAACATCCTCACCCCCAACACGACGGCGATAGCAATGATGTGCCTCGTCGTTAATGACGATGATGTTCTTCTTGTTACCCAGTTCTCGGCAGACTCGGCGGACCATCTGGTCTGGTGTCTCAGTAAACGAGTTAGCCTTGCCTTGGGCAAGGATATTCCTGGTAAGTTTCCCCGCATTGCCAAGTTCACGTAACTTGAAAGCATGGAAGTTGGTAATTATGATTTTGGCTTTACCCAGCTCTGCCATCCACTCCACAGGGAGGACATCCTGTTCACGGTAGTAGTTGTTGGGGTCATTAGGCAGCAGGACACGCAAGCGGTCACGAATAGTGATTCCTGGTGTAACGATGAGGAAAGTATCAGAAAAGCGCGCATCATGGGGATTGGCTAGTTTGTTTAAGACATGCCAGGCAATGAGCATAGCCATGACTACGGTCTTACCACTGCCTGTTGCCATCTTAAAGGCAATACGAAAGAGAGCAGGGTTAGCATCCTCATTAAAACGCCGCAGGCTGTTATCAATCCAGGAATCGCCGTATTTATTAGCCACCTCGGTAAGATAGATAGCAGTCTCCAGAGCTTCAATCTGGCAGAAAAATAGCTTGCGTTCTCGCTCTGGATTAATCCAGTATTCCAGAAGACGACGGGTCGTCTTGGTAATTCCCTGATAATTGCCCTTTCGCCATAAAGACACCCTGGAGCGGATTTGATTGATGAAGATGTTTTCCTCAATACGGTCTTTAGTCCACTCCGTATCGAAGGCTAGTTGAGCAGCTTTTCCCTTTTTCCTGGGTTGGGCAATAGGGATAAAGTATGAGCTTACCCGTCGGGATGCGACGATTTCGTTGGTAATGCCATCATCGGAAAAGCGAAAGTGTCGCCTGGGTTCCTCAAATGGCGAATTGAGGATAGGATTTTCTATTATGACTTGTGCCATTTAGGCTCTTCTTCCCTGCTGCTCAGTTTCTTTGCCAACCACAGTGTAACTACTTACCAATGTCATTCCTGCGAAGGCAGGAATCTAAAGGGAACGGATTCCCACTTACATGAGAATAACAAAGCGCCTGCGTAGTTACACCGCAGTAAACGAATTATGGCAGGTAAACTTCCTTAGGCATATCCTATCCTTTGTTCTTATAGGAGTCAATACTTTTAGTATTCTTGGAAACTTTAGGGTAACCGTTCACCCGTTCTCATGTCGTCACGAGAAGCGTCGTGACGAGTAATCCCCCTTTTCTAAAGGGGGTATTTAGGGGGGAGGATGAGATTAGCCTTGCGTCTTCGCTTCGCTCGCAATGACAACCTATTTTCATAGTTCGTTGGTGGGTAGCCACCCATGAGGATTTGTTAAACAAATTGATAAACGGGGTGTTAAGCAGGGAACGACCAGAGCCAGGAAAGGCACCAAATTAGCTTCAGAAACTGGAGCGGGAGATGGGACTCGAACCCACGACACCCTGCTTGGAAGGCAGGAACTCTACCACTGAGCTACTCCCGCTTTTTTCAACTCAACCATTAGATTTTATATGATGCTCCAGCGCTATTAACTTTTATTCAAAGGGAAAAGAATAGGTGCTGTAGTGAAAATCATCAATATCTGCTATTGCTGTTGCTATTACAAACTCACTTTCCTGTCTGGTCTCAACACTACGGAAGTTTAGTCCCTCCAGATAATCTTTGATACTATTGAGAGAAGCATTAGCAGCTCCCCCTACCGCAAACCTGAAAACGGCTTCTACCCTAAGGTTACTTCCGTCTTTTTCCTCAACAGATAACCCCCAAGCAGAAAGGTCTTTAAACTGCGGCTCCTCCCCCTCTTTCTTAACCCACTCCATTATCCCACTTGGTAATTTATCTACAACATCTCTAACAGAGGAGTCATCCCAGAGTGAGTGCTTATTACCCTGGATGACATCAATACAAGCTTCTATGCTCTCCTCATTACCAATTATCACAGTATCCTCTACTAAGGCTACTGCCTTCCCATCCTTTGTCCATTTCTCTATATCATTATCCCAACTCTTGCTATACCCTTGACTCTCCAGTTTCTCTCTAATACTTTCAAGAATAAAACTACCCTTGATGATTCTTACCTCTTCTCCCTCAGCAGAAACCTGAACGCAAGCTAAACTGTCCACCTCAGTAGTCTTTATCCCAATCTCAGCCAGTCCAGCCTTCTCTTCTGCCTTCCATTCTGAATAGGCATCATAAATCTCATCTCCCAAGATATTAATATCCCAGCATGCAAATGGTGCTGATTCATAGGGCACCTTTTTCATTGCCTCTGAAACAGTATCATCTCCTCTTCCAAATAAGGAACAGCTACACCCTGCAATAGCACTGCATAAAAGGATGATTACTAATGCCAAAGCGACAACAGAGGAGGCTCTTTTCGTAGGCTTCACCTCTCCTTACCATCCATAAATAATGGTCGGGGTGAGAGGATTTGAACCTCCGACCTCATGGTCCCAAACCATGCGCGCTCCCCCTGCGCCACACCCCGTATATTGGAGTATAGCAGAGCCACAAAAACAGCGTCAACAAACCTGAATGCACACCGGTGGAATAGCTCAACCACCAGGTATTTCCTTCAAAGCAAGCCTGAGACGCAGGAAATCCAGAGCTTCCTCGCGGGTGGCTATCTCTCCTCCCCCCTGGGATTCCCTGACCTCTTGCAGTAGTTTTCCGATATATGGCCCCGGCTTCAGACCAAAAATATTAATGAGGTCATGCCCATCAATCAACTTTGGTGGTGATACGATACTCTGCTCTTCGTGACTTCGCTCCAACAGATACTCTGCCAGACTGATATGCTTCTGCCACTCTTCCAGCTTCAGATTGGGACCCTGGGTGGCAAGATAATCAGCTAGAGAGAGAAAAATAACATCCAGGGATTCATCCCCACAATCACGAAAAAAGCGATAAATTGCCCGCCGTGTGGGAAGCCCTTCATTGCTCATCTGCCACATTCGGAGATGCTGCTCAATCAGCCTCTGAACCATCTTTATCTGTAGTGAACTAAACCTTAGTCGGTGTAGTAAGTTCCCGGCGATAGCAGCCCCCTCCGTAGTATGTCCAAAGAAATGCACCCTCCCATCATCAGTGGCGATTTTAGTCTGAGGTTTTGCTACATCATGGAGCAGAGCTGCCAGTTTAATCAGGACATACCGTTGTAAACCCCCGACATATGATTCAAAGTGCTCCGCTATCTCAGCAGACCAGGGAGCACAGGAAATTACTTCTATCGGCAGAGTTCCCCTTTCTCTCAAGAGAAGGCCCTCCACAGCAGATACTGTTTCTACAGAATGCTCAAATACATCCCAGTAGTGTTCACCAGGCTGCTCCACTCCTTTAGAAGGGAGCAACTCAGGGATTACCTCCATAAGCAGACCCAGAGAGTCTAGATAGCGTACCCACCTTACAGAGCCGGGTATGGACATCAATCGGCATACTTCCTCCCTCACTCGTTCCGCAGATACACCCTGAAGAAGGTAGTGCTGGCTTCGGATTTGGGACTCTGTCATCTCCTCGATGGTAAAGCCAAGCTCTGCCGCTAGGCGTACTGCTCGTAACAGACGAATAGGGTCATCCTCAAACACCCCCGTGCTTACTGCCCTGAGGCAGCAACCTCTAATGTCCTCTTGCCCGCCAAAAGGGTCAATGATATGAGTGAAAAGGTCACCTTCTTCTATATCTCTCAGGTTTACCGCCATAGCGTTTATTGTAAAATCTCGTCTTCCCAGGTCAGTGCTAATATCCTTACAAAGGGTGGAGAAGTCCAGATACCACTGCTGGGTGTCATCCTTCTTCAGGACTACGCGTGCAATACCAATCTCCTCGTCCAGGAGCACAAAGGCTCCCCTTAGGGCATCTGACAGTTGATGGGCTACCACTGTAGCATCAGCAGCTAACACAAAGTCTATATCCCTGGTGTCCCGTCCCAGGAGAACATCCCGCAAGTATCCACCGATAAGAAAGGCATCAATCTCTTCTTGCAGAAGGTAATCCCTTATTTGTGTTACTAGTGAGGTAGCCCTCTGATTCATAGAAACCCAATCTTACTAATAGATAAATAAGCTGCCACAGTAGCTATCAAAGACTAGCTAGTGATTGCTTAAAAGCTGCTGGCTGAGGACTCAAACGATAAAGCCTATCAGGGCTTATCAGATGGTCAGTATAGAGTACACCACTAAGGTGGTCAATCTCATGTTCCAGAGCTTGTGCCAGAAGGTTACTTGCCTTGATACGGACTTCCTTACCCTGAGGATTCCACCCCTTAACTGTAACTGATACAGCACGAGTAACCTCACCCTCATAACCTGGGATACTAAGGCAACCCTCATTCACCATACGACTTCCTAACCTCTTCACTATCCCAGGGTTGATAAGGATAATAGCCTCTTCCTCACGCGTGTCAATTACTATCAAACGCCACAGGACCCCTACTTGAGGGGCTGCCAACCCCACTCCAGAGGCACCATACATTGTATCCATCATGTTACCAATAAGGTGATGAACAGACCTATCAATGTATCTGATACGTTTCGCCTTCTGACGCAATACAGGGTCTGGTACCACATGAATTTGCAAGGTAGCCATAGTTATATTATAATCCTGAAGACTAGGTACTGCAAGAAAGAGTCTTTTCCAATACTTTTAGTGCTTCTGGAAACTTTAGAATAGGATAGCCTCTTCTTATGATTAGCTATTGTAGCGCCGATAGCCATTGTAGTGCCGAGGTTTATCCTGTTATCGTAGCGCCGAGGTTTATCCTCGGCAGGGGTGGGGGACAAGCCCCCACGCTACTATGAAAATTCTAACTGGCACAAGGGGGGGGGTATTTTCATCCCCAGCAAAGAATGAGCAAGGTT
>JAUWOP010000066.1 GCA_030612045.1 Chloroflexota bacterium
GACAATGTCCCCAACAAGCGTAGAAAAGCTGAAATTGTTGTCCGAAGCTGAGAACTGCCTGCGTCCCGGCATTACTTTTGAAAGTCTGGAAGCAGTCGCCAGTCAAATGGGTGATAATGAATTTGCAGAAAGGATGGTGAAAGCTCGTTCCAATCTCTTTCAACAAATCACCAGGTTCGCTAACCAAGTTGCCTGAAGCTGCTTCCTTTCTTTTATCCACATATCCACCACTGTCCACAAAGAAAGAAAGGATTATTACTGTTACTACTATCCTTCAGGCTCATTATTCGATTAGAATAGACTCAATCTTATGTTGATTTATTGATGTTCTATGATTTTGTACTGAGAGGGTCCCCCGCAACGGGAGGGGACAAGCCCCTCCCCTACGAGATATCTTTATCTTCATCCTTCCTGGTACCAATGGCAATTGGCATGGTTGATTGCAGAAATCTTGTTGACAATGCCCCTGATAACAGCCACAATTAGTCCTGTGGAAATAGTCTATAGCGTAATCTCTGCATTACTCGGTCTGGTAGTGGGAAGTTTCCTTAATGTATGCATTGACCGTCTGCCTCATGGGGAATCAATCCTGAACCCTCCCTCTCATTGTCAGTCATGCCACCATCGTCTGGTAATGGCTGACCTCATACCTTTATTTAGCTATCTAAGGCTGCATGGTCACTGCCGTTACTGCCAGTCTTCCATACCCAGACGCATCTTCTGGGTGGAGCTTGCCACAGGCATCATATTTGCCCTCCTCTATCAGCACTACGGTCTGAGTGCAGAGCTAGGGATTATGGTCCTCTACACTGGCATGTTTATTATCATCTTTGTGATTGACCTGGAGCATGGGCTCATATTAAACAAGATAGTCTATCCTGGTATGATGTTTGCTTTACTTGTCGCCATATTCCTTTCTCCCCTCTGGCTGGGAGATTGGCCCTCTTCTGGTATTGTCAATGCTGGCATTGGTGGCGGCATTGGTTTTGCCATATTCTTGCTTCTTACTATCATCTCCCGGGGGGGGATGGGCTGGGGGGATGTCAAGCTAGCTGCTTTTATTGGCTTTACTATCGGGTTCCCCCTGGTGCTGGTTGCACTGATAATGGGTGCAATACTGGGTGGAGTAGTAGCAGTGATACTGCTGGTAACAAAGAAACGAGGGCGCCGTGAGACAATACCATTCGGACCATTCCTCTCACTGGCAGCTATGATTACATTACTATGGGGAAACAACATACTTCACTGGTATATAGGATTACTCTAACTTAGCAGGTTTTTCAGCTATCCCTTTCTCCGGGATACTGGACTCAATTATCTTAATGAAGGCGTGGGTCAACCCAGGGTCGAACTGGGTCCCAGCATTACGCTTGAGCTCTTCTATTGCTTCTTTATGGGACATAGCGGGGCGGTAGGGACGTTCTGTGGTCATAGCACTAAAATCATCAGCAATACCCAGGATGCGAGCTTCTAACGGGATAGCTTCACCCTTGAGTCCATCAGGATAGCCAGTGCCATCGTAATGCTCGTGATGGTGCAGGATAGCGCGTGTACAGGGGACCAGACTGGGCACGCTAGCAACAATGGTTGCTCCCAATTGAGGGTGCTCCTTGATTTTCTCCCATTCCTCGGTGGTAAGCTCACCTTTTTTGTTAAGTATGTCGTCAGGAATGCCTATCTTGCCAACATCATGAAGTAGGGCGGCAGCACTTATTTGGGCTATCTCATCAGATGATAAGCTAATGGCTTCAGCTAGCGTTACAGCATAGTCCTTCACTGTGCGCGAATGCTTATAGGTATAGTGGTCTTTAGCATCTACGGCTGAGATTAGGGCGTAGATAATAGACCAATAAGTGTCCCTTGGCGTAGTCTTGATATGGTCTAATGGCATAGTAGGCAAGGCAGAGGAGAAAGGGTGGGTTTGATTACCACCAGCATGCTTGACATAATAGAGAGCTACATCAGCTGCAGCAACCAGGTCACTGGGCATTGTCCCATCGGTAGGATAGCTTGCCAGACCAATGCTGCAGGTTACCCCGGTAGATTTTTCCTTCATCTCAAGGGCAATCTCATGACGAACTCGCTCTCCTACATGGTAGGCATCCTCGGTACCAGTCCGGGGTAAAATGATAATAAACTCATCTCCCCCATAGCGAAATGCCTGGTCAGTGGTGCGAATAGAATCCCTGATGATGCTGCCAACTTGCTTTAGAAGCTCATCGCCAGAGGGGTGCCCATAGATATCGTTATATATCTTAAAAGAGTCTAGGTCAAGCATAAGCAAGGAGAAATCACCCCCATACTGAGCATGACGCGCAACCTCCTCTTTAAGCCTCTTATCGAAGTAGCGGCGGTTGAATATTCCTGTGAGGTCATCAACAAATTCCCTCTCTTTACTATAGGTATAAAGCTGGGAGTTCCTAATGGGTGCTGCAATATATAAAGCTAATTGCTCCAGGAGTCGTATTTTACCTGCACTGTAAGCCTGGGGATGCCGACTGGCAATAGTTAGACTGCCAACACCTTCGCTCTCTACAATTAGGGGCAGATAGATAATAGAACGAATCCCCTGCTTTAAGTGAATCTTCCCAGTCCAAAACCTATGGTATTGTAGCAGGTCAGGTTCATATAAGCTTCTCTGCTCCTTGAGTACCCACTCTGTGCCTGTCCCTTGAACCGCCATCTTTTCTCTAATTTGCCATGCTGAAGGCAAAGTGCTTGATAGAGCTGAGAAGTAAAGCTCATTCCCCTGGCGCAAGGCAATTATTGCCCAGTCAACTTCCATAACAGTCTTTAGCTCACGAGAAAAGCCCTCGAATATCTCATTAATGTCAGTGCTTGAGGTTATTATTGCTACTAATCGGTTAATCGAAATTAACTCCTCTTCACTCTCCATCAGTTGTTCATGAAGATACTCCTTCTCCAACCCTCCAGCCACTCTTTTGGTAACAGACTCAATAAAGCGGATATCCTCAACTGAGTAAAACTCATTCTCTCGCTTGCTGCCCAGTGCTAAAACAGCCACCAGTCTATCTTCGTTTACTATAGGGAAGAGCATTTCTATGTTGGCTAACCGCATGCTCTCCTTTTCCATCTGCCATGTAGCTGTAAATTCAGGAAGAATATCTATATTCCTCTGTGATAGCATCCGAGCTTCTCGCCTCAGCCAGACCAATATCGGACTATCTTGCCTTAAGCTTAAGGGTGATGCAGGATTACCCGTCTCATGTTTTTGAGGATAGCTGAAATGAGTAATAAAATCCCCCCCACTGGTTAGGGGCAGAAGCAGGCAGACTCTCTGGCTATCAAGAGAGCGGCATAGTAAGGATACAAACTGAGTACCAAATGCTTCCAGGTTGGTAACCTCATGTATCTCGGAGATATATCTAAGCAATTGTTTTCGATGAACATTCTTCCCACCTGTGAAGATTTTATCTATCCTGTAGGAAGTAATGCCTCGCAGTTGGTAAATGAGTAGTGTGGAGATAATGGTAATGCCTATTACTATTCCAGCTATGGTCAGGTTAAGCTCGAGGCTGAGAGCAGAATGAAGTGTGAAAAGTGAAACGCAGCATATTGCTACTATAGCAACTCCTAAAATAAATCCCCTCAGCACACGACGAAAGGCAACTCCAATATCTACCAGGTTATGTGTTATTACAGAGTAGGTGAGGATGCAACCCATGAGAAGGTTTCCGAGGTGTGCAACAGGGAATCCACCACTAGCAGGGGTAAAGGAAATGGTGATGAGGACAATCGTTATCACAACGCCAGCGAGTAAATATGCAATCTGATTACGCTCCATGGGATTGACCGAAATCCCATACCTCCGTCTCAGGAAATATACATCTCTGCCTACCAGGATAATCAGGAGGAAGGCTATCAGAATAAACCAAATCCCATAGTTAACCGTAATTACGGTTGGGGTAGCTTGGACAGTTTGTGGCATATATCCCAGAACTGCCAGTACAATAGAACCAACTAGCGGAAGATAGGCAAGGGGGTATTTTATATCCTTAGTTTGATAGTAGGGAAGTAAAAAATAATGAACCTGGATTCCCATCCAGATACCAAAGCAGCCGACAAGTCTGACCATGAGCACTACATCAACTCCAGGAAGTCTGCTGCGGCCAACGAAGTCAGCTAAGCTCCAGCATAAAGCAGAGAGGAGATATAAGAAGAGAAGCTTCTGCCGTAGTTGCCATGAGTGGTTAAAGAGCAAAATAACAATTAGTGGGATAAAGAGTACAGTAGCAATAAACGGGACTAAGGCATGTATGTCCATACCATCCATAATACGAGTTTATTATATCTACCCAGATTTAGCAAATTGTCAATAGTGATTGTAACTGTTCACCAGCAGTGTTACCCGTTCACCCTGAGCTACGTCGAAGGGTTGTTCATGCTTCGACAAGCTCAGCACGAACGGTTTATGTAGCTTCGCTGAAGGATTCATGGTGAACGGTTACAGTGATTGTAACTGTTCACCTACTCTTTATATGTCACCCTGAGCCCTTCTCGCCATGTCATTCCGAACCCTTCGCCATGTCATTCCTCGCTTCGCTCGGAATCTCAACGTATGGCCCAGGGCAGGCTCCGTGAAGAATCTCAAGGCACTCAGGGTAAACCATGTAGTGAGCAAAACGAATCTATCCGCGAAGGGTCTCCGAGATTCTTCCCTTCAGCTTCGCTCAGGGCAGGCTTGCTTCACTCCTCAGAATAACATTGGGTGAACGGTTACCTGTATCATTGTGAGCGTCATCTTTTTTGTCATTGCGAGCTTTAGCGAAGCAATCTCGGTGGGGGAGGATGAGATTAGCTTGCGTCTTCGTCGCTTACGCTCCTCGCAACGACACAAGGGTGGGTGAACGCTTGCGATTAACTGACCGCGATAATCACGACAAGAATACCGGTAACCGTTCAGTTGCAACGCCGAGGTTAATCCTCAGCAGAACCTGGTTATCGTAGCGCCGAGGTTTATCCTCGGCAGTGGTGGGGGACAAGCCCCCACGCTACACAATGGCATAAGGGTGGATGAACGCTTGCACTATTACTGAACCAGGATGGCTTCGGCTTCTACTGCAGGCACAGCCTCTCTCGCCTTCTCAGCCCTAAGCAAGGGAAATACCTTATCCGGAGGATTAACATGAGGCAACTTCACATATTCTAAGCCAGTCTCTTCAATCTGCTGCCACAACAGGCAATTAGCAAAAGCCCTGTGGGGAAGCAAAGTGACCTCTATTGGCTTTAAACCAACCAGAGATTCAAAATTGTTTATAAGGCTATAAGGGTTGTAACGGTACCGCTTATTCAACTTCTTAAGCTCTCCCCCCAGGGCTGCAGCTATAGCCTCTTCACTCACAGGATAGTGGTCCTCAATCTCCAGATAGAGGTGCAGTATCGCCCTATCCTCCATTACCTCCTTGCGTGCCATCCAGTCAACATATGGGATGCCAGTGTTATCAATTGCCTCCCAGATTATTCTCTCCGTGAGCCTGCCCAAGCCAGTAACATCGATAATGTCGTCAGCCCGTCCATAAAATACCATCTGGGGAATATCAATATTCAGTTTCTCATTGCGCAAGGAGGTTATCCTGACCATATCACCAATTCTAAATCTAGCTAGGGGACCACCATGAAAGTTGGTGATAACTATCTCGTAGTTCTCCCCTGCCTTGACTTCGTCAAGCAAGACAGTCTTTGGTTGGTAGGAGTGGTCAAGTTGCCACTTGAAGTGCTCCTCCTCAGGAATAAACTCAAAGAAATTAAGGTTGGGGACAAAGCTCATCCCTTCGTAGTCCCAGGTCTGGGTAGCATAGATACCACCTTCGGTGCCAGCATATATCTCAAGAGGATATCTTCCCCATAGCTCTTCCACTCTCTTTTTGAAAATAGCTGAATCAGTGCCACTACCTACAATTGCCTTGACTGGCCACAAATCTTTGGGCAATAGAGGGCGGTGAGCTAATTTGCTCTTAACCAATGCCCTCCCCAGTCGAAGTAGAGCCTGAGGGTGTGACAGGAGGGGGCGAATGTTTATCTCTTCCGATTGCTGTTTAATTTGCTCTCCTACTGCCACCAGTACTGAGGGAATACCGCCAAAACCATCAAGCCCTCGATATAAAGCTTCAGTGAATCCAGACTCCCTTCTCCTGGTAAAGGATAACCTCTCTCCATTAAATGGCAAGAAGTCGAAGTTAAATGTCTGTTGAGCTAAGTGCCCTAAAATACCTGAAGCGTACTTCGCACCCCCCATAGTGTATAGCACCTTCAGGTGCTCCTTAATCTGAGACACATCACCCCGACTCCGGCAAAAAGCAAAAAGGGTAAAACCACCACAAACCCTCTCACACTCCTCAGCGAAGTGCTCAGACACTGGCATCCACTTAATATCATATTCACCAGGCTTACCTGGAGCTCTTATCCACCTGGCAACCCTAGCAGGTAGCACATCCTCTCTACGCTGTAATAGCTCGGGGCAATAGTCGGCATAGGTAGTGAGAGGCACTTGCTCCCGGAACTTCTCTACAGTTTCGGGCATAGCCCCACGCATTACCTTTCTCCCAAGTTCACAGCTCTTCAATAGCCTGATTTCCTCCAGGAGTAGCCTCTTCTGAATAGTCATGAACTGTGTCATATTGAGGTCGATAAAGCCACAGCACATTTGCCACAATTCATCCTTCCTACCTTGCTGCAATAGCTCAACTGGTCTAGTCATAATATACCTCCAGACTATAATTACTACTGGAGATATTATGGCGAATCTTACTGGGGTTGCAAAGTGGTTGTGTTCTAGAAGATAGTTCTAGTTGAATCTCAGAGGTAGGAGAAAAGAGGAGATGGACTCATTTTAGCGGTGTTACTTTTTTCTGCCCAGGGCTTGTAACCTCCGGGTTAGCTGCTGGAGCTCTTCATTCTCAGTACCCTTGCCTAACTCCAGCCCATAAGTAATAAAGAAGTCAAGGAAGCTACGCAGTAACTCCTTTATCCCTTCCTGAAACTGGTGAAACTCATCCTTGGTTACCACCACATCGCTCCTATCCTCTTCCTCTTGCAGCCGGCTATCAATGAGGAAGTTGATGAACTCTGAGCGGCTCATACTATCCCTATTTTCGTCTATCTTCTTCACCAGTTCAGCATCTACTATCAGCACTCTCTTTTCAGGCACATGAACCCCCTTTATCACCAGCTTAATTCTAACGGCACACGGGCTTTAAGATTCGTCATCATCCTGGAAGCCGAGCATCTCCGTTATGGTGTCTATGCTTTGCATTAACTTCGTCCCTTTGTCTGTCACCTGATAAGTAACTACCGGATTCCCTACCTTCACACAATCAATAAAGCCATGACTTATTAGAAAGGGAAGATATTTCTGCATCTGGGCATAACTCATATTGACGCTATACATAATCTTTGTCTTACCAGTGCCCTTCTCTCCTATCCTCAGTATATTAGCTATTATCTCAATATTAGAGCGACGACGGCTCATCCTTACCACCTCCGGGTAAGGTAGGGTAATAATAATTACTCCCTCTATCTGCTGAACCTGCAACTCAACTAAGAGAGAACCCTGAGCAGATTCGCAGATAAAAAAACCGACCTTCAAGAAGGTCGGTTTTGCTATTTGCTCCACAAAGCCCAGAGCAACCAATTACAGGCTTTGCTTCATCACACCCTTACACTACTACGTTATTGTGGCAGACCCTATACTATTTGTCAATACCGAGTCTCTTCCAATACAAGATGAGCCTGAAGAGTTCAGGCAGTTTGTTTATGATTGGGACATGCTACTGATTATGAACGATGAACGAATGCAGACGATAGAACAAGCCAGGCAATTTCTAGAAGGGGGTGAGACAGTAGAGTTCAGGGGTTTATCTAAGGGGGACCAAGGGGGATTGCTTCGCTTCGCTCGCAATGACACAGGTGAACGATCACCCCAAATTGGAGAGCGGGCGAAACCGGATCCAGATAGGTAGCCTGGTTATATCCGGATAGACACGGTTCATCAGGGGGATCTTAACGGTCACA
>JAUWOP010000073.1 GCA_030612045.1 Chloroflexota bacterium
CAATGCCATAGGTATACCGCAGCTATCCACAATATGGTGCAGCATGAGAAAGTAGCCCTGAGCATCCTCCTGCTCCCTGAACAAGGCATAGGGCATCTTGCCTGTGGCATCATCTATTACCCCTATGAGGGTTAGATAGGGGCATCTCCCCTCCAGACAGTCATGGCGGCTGCCGTCAATCTGCAGCAGCGCCCTCCTCTCTATACGCTGCTAGAAGCCTCCTCACATGGCGCAGGGAGAGACCTAATACCTCACCTGCTTCCCTGCAGTAATCCCGCCTGCCTCCATCTGGTTTAACACCACCAATCTCCTCTGCTCTTTCCTGTTCAATATCACCTTCTCCTTCATAGGGTGACATTTTCGCAGAACAGTTAGATGGTGACAAAATTGTAGAACATCAACAAATGTCAAGACTCGGTATTGACAAACAGCGAGCAATATGCTACCATAATAGTTGAGATAGTCTACTGAGCAGGAGGGTCTGTTCAGGTAAAAGGAGGTGACATGGCAGATGCTACTAGTGTCTATAAGTTTATTGAGTTGGTAGGGACCAGCACCGAGTCGTGGGAAAAGGCTGCCGCAGCAGCTGTAGAGATGGCTTCGAAGACATTACGGGATCTTCGTATCGCCGAGGTTATTGAGTTAGATATGCAGATTGATGAGAAGGGGAAGGTTTTTGCTTATCGTGCAAAGGTGAAGCTCTCCTTCAAGTATGAGGGTAAGGAATAAACCGCTTTCCTCTCTGTGGGAGCTCCACGATTACGGCCTCATGGGTGAGAGGGGAACCTGGTAACAGTAGGGAGAAAGGTGATGTTGTTGCCATGCAAAGTGGAGAGGTGTTTAGCTGTGATGAGGGTAGAGGTGCACTCAGAACCTAGCCAAAAAGATAACCAACTGTGTAGGAGCAGTCTCCTGTCTGTGATAAATTATAATAAGAATATTGCTCTCCTACACTAAGGATTTCCAGGTAGGGAGTGGGTGTAGGTATCTGCTACTTTCTCAGGTCCAGAAGCTCATAGTCCAGGTTCTCCTCACCCAATTTAGTAAGTAAGTTGGGGGTCTCATCATCTACACAGACTATCAGAAAAGATAAGCCGGAGTGTGCCGCATTAATGGCAGCCTCAGTTACACCGTAGAGGTATTGTGGCTTAGAGTCTATCTGCTGTAATGTAACTAATGCCTCAATGCCTATAGCACCAACCAGTCCCTTTCTTTTGAGCTCCTTTCTTAACCTGGTAAGGTCAACACTGTTAGAACCGCCTTTCTGAATGCCAGGTACCCTCAAGATAGTTATTTCTCCCTTCTCCAGTTCCACTATCCCTTCTATCTCGGAGATGCCTACATCCTTCCCCTTTCCAGCATCGGATGTAGCTACTCCCTTTGCTCCTTTCTCTGCAGACTCAGTAGCAAAGAGCAAGCCGTCCTTCATCTCCAGTCCTACCACTTGTCCACGAGACAGGTCACAGTCTGCCACAGCAGCACAGACCGTTATATTTGTTACTGCTTTTTCTACAAAGGTAGAGTAATCTCGCAGCTCCCGGAGCGATTTCAGAACCCAATCTACACCCTCTCTGGTTAACCTGTATTTGGAACGTCCATCTGAGGTGAGCGAGCCATCCTTCACCAGTTCTTTGATGTACTCCGAAATTGCCTGTGGGGTAACATCGAGTTTCTTGGCAATATCCTTCTGCTGAATGTTAGGCTGGTTTGTAGCTATCTCAGCTAGTATCTGAAACCTTGTGGCGAGGCTCTTATTTTGTAGGATTTGTGCCATATTTAATGTCTAATGGGTACTACCCTTTGTATTGTATGCTTATCACCGGGACAAATCTGCTATTTCGCCTCAGCAAGGCGCCGAAATACCAGACAGCAGTTCTGTCCACCTATACCAAAACTGTTAGAGATGCAGACATCAATGTTGCAATATCGAGCCTTGTTGGGTACATAGTCCAGGTCACACTCGGGGTCAGGAGTCTCGTAGTTTATAGTGGGGGGAATGATGCCTCTCTTTATAGAGAGTATTGAAGAGATGGCTTCCACTGCTCCGGCAGCAGATATCATGTGCCCCAACATGGATTTGATAGAACTCACCATGACCTTATAGGCTCTACCCTTCAGGACTGATTTGATAGCACTGGTCTCGGCAACATCATTGCGCTTGGTGCTGGTGCCGTGAGCACTAATATAATCTACTTCATCAGGGCTTATTCCGGCATCTTTCAGGGCATTACTCATGGCTACCGCCTGAATATTGGCATCAGGGGCTGTCTCACTGTAAGCATCGAATGACCATCCCACACCGGCAACCTCGGCTAGTATTGGTGCATCTCGTTTTTCTGCATGTTCCAGGGTTTCCAGTACTACTACCCCTGCTCCCTCACTATAGACAAAACCGTTACGATGGAGGTCGAAGGGACGACTGGCTTTAGATGGGTTGAGCTCTTTACTTAGTGCTCCCATAATACCCATGCCGGCAACAGCAAGAGGCGAGACCAGGAAATCGCTTCCTCCCGCAATCATTACATCAGCATGTCCCAATCGGAGGTGATTTATAGCATTTCCCAGAACGACATTACCCCCAGCACAAGCACTATTCACCACATAGTTGGGCCCTCTTGCCTTCAGCAGCAAGCCTATAAGGGCTGCAGGCATGTGAGGTGCTACCTTGGCAATGAACAAGGGGTCAAACCTCTTTGGTCCAACACGGTTGAAGGTTTCCAAACCTTCGACGATAGCTCCCAGGTCTAGCGTAGTCGCCATAACAACCCCTACCTTTTCTGGTTGTTCTTGGGACATGTCGAGTTGTGCCGACTCTACTGCCATCTTAGCTGCGGAAATGGCTGCTTGGGTAGGAACGAGAGTACGGTCTGCTAGCTTTGGCTCCATGAAATCAAGGGGGTTGAAACCTTTCAACTCGGCAGCTACCTTTACTGGAAACCTGCTGGTATCAAAGTGGGAAATATAGTCTATCCCCGACCGCCCATTTACTAGGCCATCCCATAAGTCCTCTACATTCAATCCTAGAGGTGTGATAGCTCCCATACCGGTAGCTACTATTCTTGGTTCAGGCATGAGTTATACCTTTCTATACTGTAGCAGCATTTTGATTAACATAGTTCATTATATCTTCTATGTTCTGTAACTTCTCAGCCTCTTCATCAGGAATCTCAATATTAAAGGCTTCCTCCAGAGCAATAAGTATCTGCACCATATCCAGAGAATCGGCTTTCAGGTCCTTCCATGTAGCTTGGGGAGTAAGCTCTGATTTGTCGCAATGCAGTACCTTAACGACAATATCCTTAATGGTGTTTTCAATATTCGTCATCAATGCCTCCTTTCGCTTCTGGCTAATCGCTTAGGTGAAGAGTTTGTCGGACTCTTGCCAGCTCTGACCTCACTTCGCCAACAAAGTCTATCTCCACTGCCCTTTTGGCTTCATTTATGGCTCTAGCAATCTCAGGTGCCCGACTCCGCCCATGGGAAATTACCGCTACTCCTTCTATTCCTAACAAGGGACCACCTCCAGCTAGTTCAGCCTTATTGGTGAGGTCTCTTAGTTCTGAGGCTACCTGCTCTATTCTCTCAGGGCTGACTTCATTCTTGAGAGTCTGGTGTAACCAATTAATAATGGCAGCCCCCAAACTCTCGCAGAATTTTACAAGGATATTACCCACAAATCCATCACAGACGATGACATTGGCGCTTCCCAGTGGTATATCATTCCCTTCTACATTTCCAATGAAGTTCAGCCCACTTCTTTCAAGTAGCTCGTAGGATTGTTGCACTACTTCATTCCCTTTACCCTTTTCGGCTCCTACACTCAGAAGAGCTATAGTAGGGTTGGGGATATCATAGTATTTCCGCGCATAAACATGACCCAGAATAGCGAAATTTAATAATTGAGATGGCTTACAATCTACATTGGCGCCCATGTCGAGTATCAGGGTGTGAGGTGCGAAGCCGACGAATCCACCTGCAATCACCGGGCGATATATCCCCTCCAGAGGACCAATATATTGGAGAGCACTGGCTGTAAGTGCTCCGGTAGAACCAGCGCTGACCATAGCATCTGCTTCACCCTTCTTGACCAGCTTGGCTGCCACTACTACTGAGGCGTCAGGTTTATTGCGCAGTGCCAGAGCAGGGTGCTCATTATCACTGATAATCTGGTTGGCTTCAATACAGCGTAGATTAGGATGGTTGTAGTTATGTTTAGTCAGCTCTTGATTTAGGATAGGGGGAGGTCCTACTAGTAGGACCTCTACCTGTTGCTCATTGACTGCCATGAGGGCTCCCTTGACTACTTCCTCTGGGGCGTAGTCACCGCCCATAGCATCTACCGCTATTCTGATGTTCCGAGGCACTAATTTCTCCTTACGATTTGAGGTGTGGTTTAACTGTCTCTGCTAACTAATTTCCAGACCGCTCATTATAGGGACTGCCTGAGTTAGTTGTCAAGATAATGTGCTCGTTCAGAAGCTTATATGCAGCTTTTATGCAAGCATTAACCTCGTTTGCTTCTGTCTTACCAGAGACTTGCTTGAGGGGGTCCTTTCTTTTCATAATACTTGCACTGGTTGTAGGGTAACCCTAGATGGTTATAAGCTAGAGGAGCAGCCATCCGTCCCCGCGGAGTCCTCTCCAAAAAACCAAGCTGTAGCAGGTAGGGTTCATAGACATCCATAATAGTATCTGCCTCTTCACTAATGGAGGCAGCAATAGTGTCCAGCCCCACAGGACCACCACCGAACTTTTCAATGATGGTGCGCAGAACCTTGTGGTCAACCTCATCCAGACCAAGTTCATCTACCTCCATGCTTGCCAGTGCCTCCTTTGCTACCTCCTCAGTTATCACTCCCTCTGCTATTACCTGGGCATAATCCCGCACTCGTTTGAGTAGTCGGTTGGCAACCCTGGGAGTTCCCCTGGAGCGACAGGCAATCTCTGCTACACCTCCTGGTTCTACCTCTACTTTGATAATCCGAGCGGAGCGCCTCACTATCTCATCTATGGACTGTCGGTCGTAATAGTCAAGTCGATAGACAGCCCCAAAGCGGTCTCTTAAGGGAGGAGTGAGCATGGCGAATCTGGTGGTAGCACCGATGAGGGTGAAGTGGGGAAGATGGAGCCGTAGGTTTCTCGCTCCGGGACCCTTGCCGATGATGAGGTCAAGGGCAAAGTCCTCCATAGCAGGGTAGAGCACCTCTTCTATTGTTCTGCTCAGGCGGTGAATCTCATCGATGAATAGTATGTCGCCCTCGCGGAGGTTAGTCAGCAAGGCAGCAAGGTCACCGGACCGTTCTATAGCAGGACCGGAGGTGACCCTGATATTGGCACCTATCTCAGCAGCAATAACATGAGCCAGAGTAGTCTTACCCAATCCTGGCGGACCGTAGAGGAGGATGTGGTCCAGCGCTTCCCCTCTTTGCTGAGCGGCGGTGATAGCAATCCTCAGATTTTGCTTAACCTTCTCCTGACCTATGTACTCTTCAAAGTACCTTGGGCGAAGACTACCTTCAAGGACAGTATCCTCTTCTCTGGGTTTACCTGAAATTATCCGCTCCATCCAGGTAAATTATAGACGAGAAGGAAAAGAATATACAAGGTTACGCCTTGTCAAAACTCTTTAGAAATGGTACTGAATAACAACAGGGCAAATTTCTGAGAGCATGAGTGAGACAGAGAGAGGGGTAATGTTGTCTTCTCTCCCTTTTATTGTGTAGAATAAGCCGTAGCTTTATTCATGCAGAGATACAGGAGGTAAGGTCGTAAGATGTCTCAAGAGTGCGTTTTCTGTGATATTGCCTCTGGAAGGTTGGTTACCACTCTACTCTATCAGGATGAAGAGATAGTGGCATTCGATGATATGAATCCTCAGGCACCAGTCCATGTAGTAATAATTCCACGGGCACATATATCCTCGGCAACTGAGTTGAAGGAGAAGCATAAAGACCTTATCGCCCACCTGGTACTGGCAGCTACCAGAATGGCGAGGGATAAAGGAATTGCTGAAACGGGATACCGTCTGATTCTTAACTGTGGTCCTGATGGAAGGCAGGAGGTACCTCACCTCCACCTTCACCTTCTGGGAGGCACTCGTCTCCGTGGCGGGATGAAATAGAGGAGGGATAGAGTCTATTCTAATCGAATAATGAGCCTGAAGGATAGTGGTAGCAGTAATAATCCTTCCTTTCTTTGTGGAGAGTTGTGAATATGGGGATAAAAGAAAGGAAGCAGCTTCAGGCAACCCGCTTATCAAATCTTGAGATCTGTTGAAAGAGATTGGAACGAGCCTTCACCATCCTTTCTGCAAATTCATTATCACCCATTTGACTGGCGACTGCTTCCAGACTTTCAAAAGTAATGCCGGGA
>JAUWOP010000034.1 GCA_030612045.1 Chloroflexota bacterium
TCATCGCCACCCCACCGAGATTAGCTTGCGTCTTCGTCGCTTACGCTCCTCGCAATGACATTGAGTGAACTGTAGGGACAAGACCTTCAGGTCTGTCCGCTTTGCGGACGGGTCTAAAGACCCATCCCTACGGATTCTTCCTGTTCTTCATCATAACCCTTTACCCCTTGTAACTACTCAGCCACAGAGCACACGAAAAAGTTTGTAGAGTTCTTTGTGTTTGTTGGGTTTGTTGAGTTCCCCACCAACTCTACAAACTCTATTAACTCAACAAACTCTATAACTCTACGTTCTCTGTGGCTATCAATCGCCTGGCTGAACAGTTAGCATTTTTTAGACTCCGACTGAGCCTGTAATGGAATACATAGTAGCAATAAGACTTACCGCAATAAAGCCCACTATGGCTCCCATGACTATGGTCATGGTTGGCTGAATGGCGGCGATAAGTGAATCGGTGCGGTCGGTAGCTTCCATTTCGTAGCTCTGAGCCACAGTATCCAAGGTATTATCCAGGTTACCAGTGCTTTCACCCACCGCAGTCATCTGCACCATCAAAGGAAGGAAGATAGGTCTTTGCGACATAGGACGGGCTAAGCCCTGCCCTCCTAACATCTCTTCGCGAACCTCGGTTAATGCCCGAGAAACTACCCTGTTTTTAGTATTACTAATAACCAGCGTCATTATATCCGGTAGCGGAACACCGGCACGGAACAGAACCGCTATATTGCGGCAACAAAGGGAAAGCTCACTCAGGATGATAATGCGTCCCCACATAGGCATGCCAAGCATAATCCTATCCCATTGATACCTCCCCGTAGATGTCCTGGTATAAACATAACCAACCACTGCCACACCTACTATGACAGCAAGCATAATTAGTCCATAGCTGAGTAAGAAGTCCACTATAGCCATTAGTACTAGTGTTACTGTTGGTAAATCAGTGCCCAGGGCATCGTAAAAGTCAGCAAAGGCAGGCAGAACAAAGGTAATTAGTACAGCGATAACAACGATTGCAAGCACAAAGACTATAACGGGGTAAACAAAGGCATTCTGGACCTTCTTAGCAGAAACATTTCCCTTCTCGATGTAGTCAGCCATCTGCCGCAGTGCTAATTCCAGATTACCAGTTTGCTCGGCAATAGATATAGTGCGACAATAGAAGGGGGAGAAAGCCTTAGGATGTTTCTCCATGGCTTGAGATAGCTTTGTGCCGGTGCGGATGTCATTACTTACATCGAGGAGTATCCGCTTGAGACTACGGTTAGGGATTTGCTCTTGCAACAGGTCGAAGGAGGCTGCAATATCAACCCCTGATTCTATAAGTAGAGCTAACTGGCGGGAGAACATCACTATCTCTTTTGGGTTTATCCGAGAGAAGGCTGAGGTAAACTTCTTTACACCAATGCTGATGAATGGATTCGCCTCTTTCAGACTCAATGCTCTTAAGCCAGCGTAATTAAGCAGGTCCAGGGCTGCTGCCTCACTAGAAGCACTGACTTTGCCCTTAATTAACTCCTGTTTCCGATTGTAAGCCATATATTGGAAATCCATTACGCTCCCCTTGTATAATTACTCTACAAAGTAGGTGTTACGCAATACCTCAGAGACGGTAGTTACGCCCTGTTCCACCTTCAACATCCCATCTTTAACTAAGGGAATCATACCTTCCTTGATTGTCTGTTTTCGAATTTGGACAGTGCTGGCTCCCTTCAATATCATCATCCTTATCTCATCACTTATTGGCAAAACCTCAAAAATCCCTATTCTCCCCCGGTACCCGGAGTAGGCACATAGTTCACATCCGCTGCCGCACAGAAACCTTTCTGGTTTCTCCCCCATCTCCCTCTCATAGACTAGCTGCTCGAATGGTGGGGCTTCGATGTAAGAAGAGCAGTCAGGACAGATACGGCGTACCATACGCTGAGCCGCTACACCAATAACTGCTGAACAAACAAGGGATGGCTCTATACCCAGGTCGAGGAGACGAAAGATGACACCTACCACATCATTGGCATGAATAGAGGAGAGGACCAGGTGCCCGGTTAGGGCGGCTTGAACTGCTATCCGGGCAGTTTCAGCATCGCGAATCTCACCCACCAGTATAACATCAGGGTCAAGGCGCAGAATAGAGCGTAACCCAGTGGCAAAGGTAAGCCCTGCCCTAGTGTTAATCTGAATCTGATTCATATTATCAAAACGGTACTCCACCGGGTCTTCAATGGTGACAATATTCCTTGATGTCTTATCCAGTGTATTAACTGAGGCATAAAGAGTAGTAGTTTTACCCGCACCAGTGGGACCGCTAATTAGAATCATCCCAAAGGGAGACTTAAGTACGTTATCATACTTTACCTGTGCCTGGGCAGAAAAACCTAACTGAGATAAATCGAAGACACCTAAGGATTTATCTAGAAGGCGCAGCACTGTTGTCTCACCATAAACCGTGGGGCTGGTAGCCACACGAACATCTATCGGCTTACCCCTAACCTCGGTGGAGAATTGCCCATCCTGAGGACGGAGGTGGTCGGTAATATTCATCTCTGCCATTATCTTAATTCGAGAGGTAAGCGCTGGATGCACCCTCAAAGGTAAAGACATGACATCCTGAAGGACGCCATCGATACGATAGCGAATTCGCAGCCTCTTCTCCTGAGGCTCGATGTGGATATCAGAGGCTCTGGACTTGACTGCCTCATCCATGATGAGGCGCAGGGTATTAGCCACAGGAACATTAGCAGTAGCCTGAACCAAATCCTCCTCTTCGGCAGCCTCGGTGCCGGTATCAATAAAAGCTACTTGTTCCTCGATATGCCCAAAACTCCTGTAGTTGAAATCAATGGCTCCCTGAATTTCCTTCTCATCAGCAGCTATGGGCTTTATTCTTCTCTTACTATGATATTCTAAAACCTGAAGGGCAGAGATATCGGCAGGATTTACCATAGCCACCTCCAACCTATTATCGGTGATAGCTATAGGTATAGCAGTAAATCTCCTGGCAACCGCTTCGGGAATCAACTGTAAGGCTTCAGGCTGAGATGCCTTGCTGAGCCTTGCCTTTGGCTCTTCTTCCCCAGGCGCCAGTGGCAGCTCACTAATGATGCTCCCGGGTGCCTCTTCTTTTTCAATTATCCTTATTCTTTGTTGCTTAGCAAACCGCTTAGCCTCAGCGGTAAGCTTTCCCGAGGACAGAAGAGCTCTTTCCTCAATACCAGTATCATGGTACTTAGCATCAAGTAGAGATAGCTGGTTTAAGTCCACTATATCCCCAGTAATATCATCAATACCCAATCTGAGAGTTAAGAGACTATCATCCAAAAGGGCTAAAATATCAAAGCTATATTCTACCCCTGACCTTCCCTTTACCCTGGCGTTCTCCTCGGCGTGGAAGCCAAACAGTTGCAGTGTTTCTACTACCTCAGATCTTGTCCTAAAGCTATCAGGGGCTTTTTCCTCAGTCGGGTTAATCAAAGGAAGCGAGGATAAGAGTATCTCTACTGCCTCCGCATCAAAGACCTTTATATGGTGTCCCTGAGCAAATCGATTAGCTATAAAGCTGAGTCGGGGAAGGGTGATAAGCACCTTGTATGGAATCCCACACTGGTAGCATTTCTCATCAAAGAGGGAGACATCCTCCATCTCTATCTCCCCGCCATCCTCAGCTATAACGATGCCAACAGCAATTTCACAACCAATGAAGCCATAGTTACGATGTGCCATGATATCAAAGGTATATTCAGCATCAGATGCACCTTTGATGCTGGCGTTTGGAGTCACTTCATACCCCTGATAGCTCAGCCCCTCCCTAAGTTGATTGGCAAGTTGCTCAATTTGTTCCCCTCTCTTATCAGGGTTTGCAGTGTGGGTACGACTCATAAAATTAAGGCGCGAGATTAAGCTCCGTCGCGGTTTTCCCTCCTGCCTTACCTCCGGCGCCTTAACTAACAAATCCTCGGTATCACTCTGAAGGCTAGCTGGTTCGTCTTCCTGAAGAACAAGTCCTTCGGCAGGTGGTTCCTGCCCAGGTGACTCTATTTCCTGAAGCACCTCTTTCTGGTCTGTCAATTCATGGGGAATATCTTGTCTGTCAGGTAATTCCTCAACCAGGCTACTAAACTTGATAACCTTTATCTTCTGCCGCTGAGCAAACTGATTAGCCTGGGTACTAATCTCTCCTGAGATAAGCAGAACCTTTCGGTAGATTCCCGCATCATAAGCCTTAGCGTCAAATAAAGATACCTCATTTAAGCTCACTTCATCGGTAGTTATCGCATCCATACCTAACCTGTGAATAATGGATCCCTCATCTAACTCAGCCAGTATATCGAAGGTGTATTCAGCGCCAGATTTCCCATTGACCTTAGCATTCTCCTTGACTGCATATCCAAGGTCGACAAGATATTGCAGTAATTGCGGCTTCGTCTCGAAACTGACAGGGGTATCTTCTTCAACTTGAGCTTGTCTGATGTGTGCTGGCGTGGACAGAAATACCTCTAGGTTCTTCTCATCGAATACATTTATTCCCTGTGATTGGGCAAAGCGTTGGGCTGCAGGGTGAAGTTGGGGAGAAATAATGAGAACTTTGTCTCGAATGCCACAGTCGTAGCATTTGTCATCAAAGGTGAAGACTTCGCCTAACTTTATTTCCTGGTCACTGTCATGCTTAATGATACCTATTGCTATAGTATAGGAGACAAAGCCATGGCTTTTACGAGCCAAGATATCGAATGTATGCTGAGTGCCAGACCCACCATTAAGGGTGGCACTCTGCTCCACTTTATAGCCCTCGCTTTTCAAGCGCTCTATAAAGAGAGTTTCTAGCTCAGGGTTAACCTCCAACCTTACTTCATCCAACCCCATCGCTCTCATATGTCTAAGCTCACTTTAACCTTATACTTATGTTATTAGCTACGCGAACCGCCAGGAATAGCATCGCACAGGCGACCAACATAATTTTTGACTATCAGACGAATCATGCCCAGAACTGCCTCATTAGAGGTGGCTATTCCAAGATAGACCGAGCCATCACCAATCACCCTGGTCAAGACATAATTATCAGATGTGGTTATCAGAATATCCTCAAGTCCACCTGTGGCCACTTTACCTACCGATATCTGGGCTAATTTCACTACCTGAGCCCACTGCACCGCTGTCAGCTCGATATTCCATTTAGAGCCAGGCGGTGTATAGGATTCGATAGGCTCTCCATCCATACTTGCTATGCAGATCGCCATCAGCCCATTAATTTGCTCCGCCATCTCCACCAGAATGTCTCTTAGACTTTCCGCCATTTCCATGTCTCCTTTGTTCTGAAAATAGACTCGCATTATTACCCGGGTGCTCCCACATTTTCATGATTCGTTGGTGGGCAGCCGCCCATAAGGGTTTTCTTCCGAACCACGTTACACTGCCCTTTCACTTAAATTACAATAAGATTACTGACATTTGGAGTCACTTCATACCCCTGATAGCTCAGCCCCTCTCTAAGCTGATTAGTAAGCTGCTCAATCTGTTTCCCTCTCTTATCAGGGTTTGCAGCGTGGGTACGCCTCATAAAATTAAGGCGTGAAAACAACCTCCGTAAGGGAGCACATTTGACCAGATGCCAGCATCGTAACAAGCTCTTAATAGCCATCTAATAACATTCCTGATACTTATAGTTAAGGATATAACAATTGCTATTAGTTGTCAACCTTATGTGCTTGTATTTGTTGATGTTCTACAATTTTGTCACCACTGAACAACATGATACGAATAATTGTATTCTCAGAAGCAAACCCACATGGGCGGTTGCCCACCAGCAAACCATGAAGATAGGACGGTCATCAGCCATCAGCAATCAGTCATCAGCGGGGGAAGCTGAAAGCTGACCGCTGAACACTGAAGGCTATTTTCGAAGCAAAACTCACCTACCTATACCGCTCAACCTCAAAGCGATATAGCTTGATAGGTTCACTAGAAAACATCCCTGCTTTGCGACGGCAGATGTCAATCTGCTGCTCTACAGTGTCAACACCTTCCAGGTCAGGGAGAAGAAGCCCACGACGCACTCCTGACTCTATAACAACTCCGTATCTTCGGGGGTCAAGCTCACTCTGGTTGTTCACTGGTTCCGGAGTAGTAAGGACATCCACGCTATAGGTGAGATAGGGAAGCTCAGCACTATTTATTGCAGGGAAACGAGGGTCACGAGTAGCTGAACTTATAGCATTAGCGATAACCTCCTCTGCCACATTCTTCTTAACGGGCTTGAAGGTGCCAATGCAGCCTCGCAGCTCACCCTCCTTCTTAATAGAGACAAAGACTCCTGCTCGGCTCTTCATCTCCGAAGCTAATTCCTCAGGGGGAGCGATAACCTTCCCTTCGGTAAGATATTTCTTTACTGTCTCTTCAGCCAGTTGGACCAGAGGAGATTTCTCTTGCTGTACCATATCATTTACCTCCTCACCCTAACATTAAGCTCCGACCCACAAAATTTGCACTTTGAGCCGTCCAGACCTATAACCTTTGCCTCGTGTCCCCACCTCTGTATCACTACCTTACCACAGGAATAGCAGGTAGTGCTCTCAGTCCAATGGCCAGGAACATTACCAACATAGATGAAGCGTAGTCCCGCCCTCTTCCCAATATCATAAGCCCTCTCCAGAGTGGATATTGGAGTAGGCGGTAGGTTTGCCATCTTATAGTGTGGATAGAAGCGGGTAACATGCCAGGGTGTTAGCTCACCCAGGTTATTCCGAATCCATTCAGCAATTTGTGTCAATTGCTCTGTATCATCATTTACAGTGGGAATAATATTAGTTACCACCTCTACATGCATATTCCACTTCGTTTTGGCATGGTGGGCAACCTCCAGAATCCTTTCCCAGTGCTGTACCTTAGCAATCTGACGGTAGGCAGCATCAGAAAACCCCTTAATATCTACCCTCCAGGCATCCAGGAAGGGCCCAATAGTATCCAGTGCCTCTGAGGTAAGATAACCATTGGTTACATAAACAGTATAAAGGTTTCTTTCCTTTGCCAGCCTGGCTGAGTCCAGGGTATATTCAAACCAGATACTGGGCTCGTTATATGTCCAGGCGATTCCACCGCAGTGACGCTGACATGCCAGGTCTACTGCCTCCTCTGGTGATATCTTCCGAGAATCACGGAGGCTGTCTGTGGGGGAGACACAGGAGATTTGCCAATTCTGGCAATGCTGGCAATGGAAATTACATCCCCAGCTACCGATAGAAAAAGCAAGACTGCCAGGGAAAAAGTGAAATAGTGGTTTCTTTTCGATAGGGTCTACTACCGCAGAGGATACTTCGGCATAGTTCAACAGGTAGAGGGTGCCATTCCTGTTTTGCCGCATGCGGCAAAGCCCCAGCTTACCATCTCCTATGACGCAATGCCATTGGCAGATATGACATTGTACCCTTAAACCTGGGAGCTTCTCATATAGAATTGCCTCGTGTAATCTCTCATCACCTAATTTTTTCATAGCCCACTGAGATTCTCCATTACCTTACTTTTTCATAACTACCCAGCCCCCTGTGTGTCACCCTTCGCTGCGCTCAGGGTCTCCGAGATTCTTCGGTCGTGGAATTTACCCTGAGCCACATGTTGAGATTCCTCGCTTCGCTCGGAATGACATGGCGAAGGGCTCCCTCAGATACCGTCCTGAACAGAGTGAAGGAATGACATTAGGGTGAGTAGTTACACTTTTTCATAACAAGCTATCGCCTCTTCGTAAGAGTCTTCATCAAAAATGCTCACCAGGACCCCCTTCTTGTTCCCCAATTCTGAGTTTGGGAAGAAGCCTGCTCAAGAGAATGCCAAAGTACCCTCTTAAGATAACCTCTTGGGAATGTAGATACCCATTAGATATTCTACCATTATTTGGTGGAAAAAGTTAAGAACAAGTCTCTTCCAATACTTTTAGTGCTTCTGGAAACTTTAGAATAGGATAGTCTCTTCTTATGATTAGCTATCGTAGCGCCGAGGTTTATCCTCAAGCAGGGGTGGGGGCCAACCCCCCACGCTACATAGGATTGTAGTGCCGAGGGTTTATCATAGAGTATCGTAGCGCCGAGGTTTATCCTCGGCAGGGGTGGGGGCCAAAACCCCAATATCGTTTCTGGTAGTAAAGAGCCAGAACCACTTCCTTCACCTCAGTCGATATCCGCCGATTTGAGAGCTTCCCATGATTGTAATGAATCAATCCCCTATTCCATTCCTCCCAGTATTAGCGATATACCCGGCGACCTTGTTTTTGATAGCTCAGGTCTTTCTTGACCCGCCTCTCTAGCCATTCTATAATAGCTCTCAGATTCCATGTGTAGTATGCTGTAGTAATTACAATGATAGATAGACTCAAAGTCATCAAGGTGGAAGCAATTGCAGAGCTAGGGGGTATAAGTGACCTCACTGAGCTAGAGAGGTGGCGTATTCACTATATGGGGAAAAAGGGGCAACTTACCCAGGTACTGCGCCAATTGGGGGACCTCCCCCCGGAAGATAGGCGAATCATAGGTGCTCTGGCTAATGAGATAAAGAGGCAGCTTGAGGACGAGTTGGCAGGATTTAAGTCTCGCATCGCTCGTACCACAGTAGAATCGAAGCTGGAGAAAGAGTGGATTGATGTTACTTTACCAGGATATCCAGTATCTCCAGGTAGACTTCACCCCACTACTCAGGCGCTTCGCGAGGTTTGCAGCATCTTCACCTCCATGGGTTTTCAGTGGGTAGAGGGGCCTGAGGTAGAGTGGGAGTACTACAATTTTGAGGCACTGAATATCTTTAAGGGTCACCCCGCTTATGATATGTGGGATACTCTGTGGGTGGACTTCTATAATGAGAAGGGAGAGATGCCTATGTTACTGCGTACCCATACCTCTCCTGTGCAAATAAGGATAATGGAGAAAACCCGCCCACCTGTCCGAGTAATAATGCCTGGCAAGGTATATCGTTATGAGGCTACTGATGCTACCCATGAGTCTATGTTTTATCAGGTTGAAGGTCTGGCAGTAGATAAGGATATCACATTTGCGGACCTTAAAGGCACATTGTATGAGTTTGCCCGTCGCCTCTTCGGAGAAGAAAGAAGAGTACGCTTCCGATGCGATTACTTCCCCTTTGTAGAGCCAGGGGTAGAGGTATCCATTGACTGTCTTGCTTGTGGGGGTGTGGGATGCCGACTCTGTAGTAACACTGGGTGGATTGAGATACTGGGTGCAGGCATGGTTCATCCTGATGTTCTGAGGCGAGTAGATTATGACCCTGAAGTATATAGTGGCTTTGCCTTTGGTATGGGTGTAGAGCGGATTTCCATGCTCCGATATGGGATTGATGATATTCGGCTCTTTTATAGTAATGACCTGCGATTCCTAAATCAGTTTTGAAGGTAGCATAAGTATTACGGAGAAGTAATGAAAGCATCCCTTAAGTGGCTTAAGGATTATGTCAATATCACCCTTCCTGTCAGGCAGACAGCAGAAAAACTGACAATGGCAGGACTGGAATCCGAGGCTATCGAGATTAGGGGTGGTGAGTGGGAGAATATTATTATCGGGCAAGTAGTCGCACTTGAGCCACACCCTAATGCCGATCGCTTGCAGCTTGCAACTGTTAACCTCAAGAGTGAACAAACAGAGCAAATTACGGTGGTCTGTGGCGCTCCCAATCTTAGAGCAGGAGATAAGGTAGCATTTGCTCGAGTGGGTGCACATCTCATTGATGGTCATAGTGGCCAGAAGGTAGAGCTAAAGCGAGTAAAGATTCGTGGAGTAGCTTCAGAAGGGATGGTCTGCTCAGAAAAGGAGCTTGGCATCTCGGACAACTATGAAGGAGCCTTGATTCTACCTTCTGATGTACCTGTAGGGATTCCCTTATCAGATTACCTGGGTGACGCTGTCTTCGACCTGGAGGTTACCCCCAATCGTCCTGATTGCCTATCTATTATTGGGATAGCGCGGGAGATAGCTGTGTTGACTGGTCAGAGACTGGAGTTGCCTTCCCCTCAATACATAGAGGAAGGTTCAGATATAAGAGAGAGGATTACAGTAGACATTACAGCTCCAGAGCTCTGCCGCCGTTACTGTGCCAGTTTGGTTGAAGGGGTAACGATAGCTCCTTCTCCCCTTTGGATGCAGGAAAGGCTTCTTGCCTGTGGGATGCGTCCCATAAACAATATCGTTGATATTACAAACTATGTAATGTTAGAGTATGGCCAGCCACTTCATGCTTTTGACTGCGAAGCTGTTAGTGGTAGAAAGATAATTGTCCGTCGTGCTGGTGAGGGGGAGACTATCACTACTATCGATGGGATGAGGCGTGCTCTCACTCCTGAGATGCTGGTGATTGCTAATGAAAAGTGCCCTGTAGCAATTGCAGGGGTGATGGGTGGAGCTGATAGTGAGGTGGGAGGAATCACCTCAACAGTTTTATTGGAGTCGGCAAGCTTCCTACCACTAAATATTCGGCGCACCTCAGCAAGTTTGCACCTTGGTTCTGAGGCATCCTTTCGCTTTGAAAGGGGAATCAGCCCTGAGCTTACTTTGCCAGCACTACAGCGGGCAACTCAACTGATGGTTGAACTAGCTGGTGGTAGAGCTGCCAAGGGTATCATAGATGTCTATCCTGATAGGGTAGAGAGAAGCCCTATTACATTCTCCGCCTCCCAGATTGAGCACATTCTGGGTATGAAGGTAGACCTGGAAGAGGCAAAACAGGTCCTAACCGCATTGGGGTTTCAATGTAAGCGAGTAACGCCCTCAGAGCTAAGGGTTATCCCCCCTTATTGGCGTACTGATGTAAACATGGTAGCCGATGTAGTGGAGGAAATATCTCGTATCATGGGATATGATAGGATACCTGTAACTATGCTTAGCAGCCCCTTACCACATCAGCAGCCTGCTCCTGCCCTGGACATTAGAGAGAGATTGCGTGACCTCATGGTGGGATGTGGTTTTCAGGAAATAATAAGCTACTCCATGGTTAGCCGAGAGAGAGCCGGTGGGATAGAACCAATTCACCTGGCTAATCCTATGAATAGGGAACAGGAGTACCTTCGTACTACATTACTTCCCAATCTAGTAGCAAGCCTTGCCTTGAATCAACGGCATAGCATAAGTGCTACAAAAGAGGAAAATAGCATCAGAATATTTGAAGTAGGTAAGGTATATCTGCCGCGGGATAAGGATTTGCCTTATGAAGAGGAACGGTTGGCAGCAGTACTTAGTGGTCCCCGAGCTAAGCCTTCATGGCAGCATCAAGGCATAACCACTACGAAAAAAGGGTATCTTGATTTCTTTGATGCTAAAGGAGTGATTGAGGAAGTAATGCGCCAATTGACTCTGGAGGCAGAATTCAAGCAAATCCCTCTTAGCTCCTCTTCAGGAAGGGGAGATTTAGGGGAATTTTTTCATCCTGGCAGGACTGCTTTGGTAGAATTAGAGGGAGAGCGGATAGGAGTAGTTGGCGAGATACATCCGCAGCTAGCCGATAGGTTCGACCTTCTCCCACAGACGGTTACCCTCTTTGAACTAGAGATAGAAAAACTAATATCCTATACTATACAGGATAAGAGATATCGGTCAATTCCACGTTTTCCTGAAATAGTAAGGGATATTGCTGTTGTAGTAGATTCTGATATTCCTGCGGGGAGAATTGAGAATGCTATAAGGGAATCTCCCCTGGTGGTGAAGGTTACCCTATTTGATTTATATAGTGGAGAGCCGATAGCCAAGAATAAAAAGTCACTTGCCTTTAGAGTAGCGTATCAGTCTGCCGAGCGAACCCTCACGAATGCAGAGGTAGATGAAGCGGAGCAGATAATTCTCAAGCAGCTCTCTGATGAAGTTGGAGCTACCTTACGGTCATAATGCCTCGTAACGCATGAGTATAAATCATGGTGGTGGACACATCCTTATGACCCAAATCACAATACCAAAACCAACCACAGCTATTTCCTTCATAGCTAAAATTGATGTACTTACCCGCCATGAATACGACAGATAGAAAGCCTCATTCTGGTAACAGACCACCTAAATAGAGGGGAGGGGGGGACTCGAACCCCCACGCCCGAAGGCACATGATCCTAAGTCATGCCTGTCTGCCAATTCCAGCACTTCCCCCCTCTGCAAGACCACTTATATATAACGACAAAATAGCAATACACAACAAAGCAAAGTAGGATAGTGGAAGCGCTATGCACCAGCATTTAAGATGCTTCACAGCTAACTCAACTGCCGAATTACCCCGATAACCTTCCCCTGTATCTCCACATTTGAGGGATGCACATATATGGGCTTCATCTGGGTGTTACACGGCTGAAGTCGTACCATATCTTGCTCCCAGTATACCTTCTTTAGAGTGGCTTCCCTCTCAGACTTGAGCCATATTGCTACCATCTCACCATTATTGGCATCACTTACCTGCTGCATTAACACCACATCGCCATCATCTATCAGGGCATCAACCATCGAATCCCCCTTTACCCGCAATGCATATACTCTCTCCTTGCCACTAACCATGTCCTGTGGTAACTCTAGATTTTCCAGAGCTACATTGCTCCAGGTATCAGCAGAGGGAACAGGAATAGGTGTACCTGCAGATATAATACCAACTACTGGCACAATTATCATCTCCTTATGCCTCAAACGTTTGCCGCCAAGTAGCCGGATACTTCGAGATATTTCCACATCCCGGCGAAGGTAGCCCTCTCGCTCCAATATATTCAAATGATACTCCACTAACGAGGTGGAGCTAAGCCGACAGCCCTGAACTATCTCTCTGATAGCAGGCGCATATCCCCTCCGATGCAGAAAATCACCAATAAAATTCAGTATAAGCTGCTGTTTGTGGGATAACTCTTTTGTATTCATACTTAGACTTTATAGAACTTCTGTTCCAGAGCTTAGCACCTATTTATGATTACTGTCAATGCCTAGTCTCTTCCAACTCCACATTTCTCCACAAACACTCATGGGAGGCTGCCCACCAACGAACCATGAAAATAGTGCCTTCTTGCAACGACTTTGCCTGGCATTCCTGCGGAAGCAGGAATCCAGGTGAGGTGGGTGTAGATTCCCGCCTACGCGGGAATGACACAGTCTATTTTCAGGAGAAAGGATAACCGTTCACCCGGTGTCATTGCGAGCGAAGCAATCCCCCTTAGTCCCCCTTTAGTAAAGGGGGACTAAGGGGGATTAAAGAGATTAGCTTGCGTCTTCGTCGCTACGCTTCTCGCAATGACACATTATGGGGATGCTCCTCGCAATGACAGATGTGGGGGTCAGTCTATTTTCGAAGCAAAGGATTATTGCTCTCACTACTATCATTCAGGCTCACTTTTGGATTAGAGTAGACTAGCAAAGAGGGTAGAGGTATAATTACCAACAGTGCTCCAGAGGTTCTATTACACACTTTTTGAGACTGAATTCGGGTGGGTTAGGCTTGTTGCTTCTGAGAATGGCATATGTCAGCTTGTGTGGCATCAACCCTCTCGCGATGGAGCATTAGATAGTCTCGGTGGTGATGCAGGATTCATTGAGGATTCTGCCCCTTTCTATAATCTCCCACAACGGTTACAATATTACTTCGGTGGAGAAAAGGTGGATTTCCCTGACAGGGTGGACCTGAGCAGCATTACTCCCTTCCAGTATTCCACTCTGGAGATAGTCCGCTCCATTCCCTACGGAGAAACCAGGAGCTATTCCTGGATAGCCGCCAATCTGAGAAGACCACAGGCTTGTCGGGCAGTAGGACAAGCTCTGAGGCGAAATCCCATTCCCGTCATCATCCCCTGCCATCGGGTCATCGGTGCTAATGGAAGGTTGGTAGGATTCAGTGGTGGCCTGAGTTTAAAGAGTCTCCTCCTGAATTTGGAAAGCCAGAATGCTTACAGGGAGTTGCAAAAAAAGAGAGTAACTACTCAGGTTCACAGTTCCCGAGTTCAAGGTTCAAGGTTGGAGAGCGATGAAATATAAAGAGCTCAAGGCAACCAACCGTGAACCATGAACCTAACAATCTGAGTAGTCACATTAAAAGAACCTCTCTGTGACCTCTGTGGCTGAGTAGTTACAAAAGAGATTGACCTTTGTACTCTAAAATCTCTCAAGGGAGAGCTAGATATTAGGAGAATTGTATATATGGAAAAATCTATTACTGCCAACCTGGATGCTATTATTCACAGAATCCATACTAATTTCACAGAGAAGGATACTGCCAGGGAAAAAGCCATACCATTATGCCGAGAATCTATCCGTTGCTGTGCCAATGCTATTCGTGCCGCACACCGCAGTGAATTCGAGCAGAGTAAATCTCTCCTAGAGACATCTCGTCAACTTCTCCATGAAGCAGATAGTGCTTTAAGCAAGTATGATGACCTCCGACACTCTGGACTCATTCATGATGCCCAGAAGGAATATGTTGAAGGATGTATTACCCTGGCACTAATAAGAGATGAGGCACTGCCGGAGCCTGAGACGTTAGAGATGGAATATGCCGCCTATCTTAGAGGGATGGGAGAGGCGATGGGGGAAATGCGACGCCATATTCTGGATACCGTGAGAGGAGGGGACCTTTCCCGCTGTGAGGAACTCCTTTTTATCATGGACGATGTCTATGGTGCCTTGGTTACCGTAGACTTTCCCGATGCTCTGACACATGGGTTGAGGAGAACTACGGATATGGTGCGTGGTGTTCTGGAGAAGACCAGAGGAGAGCTGACACTCATTATCAGGCAGAGGGAGCTAGAACAAAAACTGGAGCAGCATCATATCTCCTGAGTAGGATTGTCAGATAGGCTCTAAGCCATCTCTTATGCTATTGACAACAATCCAAGAGTATGTTAACCTTAGGGCATACTTTAGAGGTAGAGTTACCATTGACTTCTGTAAGGGAGCAGTGAGTTTTGAGGGAGACCAGATAGCTCGCTTGGATCAATAAAATGACCGAGACGGCTCAAGGTTAGGTATATCATAGAGCCTTCTCGGCAGGTAGTATCGAGAAGGCTTTTTGTTTGAAATAGCATGAGTGCTGCGAAAAAGGGAACGATACATGGTATCAGGATAGGACATTACACCGATAGGGAATCTGCTACGGGATGTACTGTAATACTGTGTGAATCAGGGGCAGAATGCAGGGTAGATGTTCGAGGCTCAGCCTCTGGAACCAGAGAGACGGAGCTGTTCCGCACCGGTAACCTGATTCATAAGGCTCATGCTGTAGTTCTTTCGGGAGGCAGCGCTTTTGGTCTAGATACTGCCTGCGGGGTAATGCGTTACCTTGAAGAACAGGGGAAGGGAGTGGATTGCGGCACAGTGAGAGTGCCAATTGTGCCTGCTGCTGTCCTGTTCGACCTGTCAACGGCAGAAGTACCAGGAAAGAGCGAGACAATTAGTGAAAATGCTGCAAAAAACCTGAGTCTTGTAAGGAAGCGACCGGATGCAGGGAGTGGATACCAGGCTTGCCTATCAGCAACGGAGATACATTACGAAAGACGAAAAGGAGAACACAATATTGAGGAGGGAAGTATTGGTGCCGGAACCGGGGCTACTGTAGGTAAGGCTTTAGGAATAGAGAAATCTACCAAAGGGGGACTGGGGATAGCAAGCCGCAGGCTTGATGGTGGGATAGCTATAGATACCCTGGTTGTGGTCAATTCCTTTGGTGATGTAGTCGACCCAAGCACAGGTGAAACCCTCGCCGCACCCCGTGATAAAGATGGGAGATTTCTGAATACTATGGAGCTGATTGAATGTGGCGAATACGAGCCTCCCTTCTCAGGAGCTAACACTACTCTCGGAGTCGTAATAACTAACATACTCCTGCATGGAGAGGAGATGGACAAGCTGGCACAGATGACACAGGACGGACTGGCTAGAGTCATCCAGCCCTGCCATACCCAGTGGGATGGCGACACGGTCTTTGTTCTCTCCACTGCTGAGAAGAGTGCCGGGATGGACATCACTCGCCTCGGCATAGCGGCTATTAATGCAGTGGTTGAGGCAGTGATACGAGCGGTCAATATGGCTGAAGGACTAGCAGGCATACCAGCAGCTAGGGAAATAGCAGGCCAAACAACAGAGATAGCGATTTGAGACAGAGACAGAGACCACCCCACCTCCCCTCTCTTATCTCTATTTGTTATGGTGTTCTCTGTAAACTCTGTGGCTATCAATTGCTGACTGAGTAGTTACTAAGGAGAAAGGATATCCGTTCACCCGGTGTCATTGCGAGGAGCGTCAGCGACGAAGCAATCTCGGCGGTGGGGAAGGAGATTGCTTCGCTTCGCTCGCAATGACATGAGAGTGGGCGAATGGTTACGAGAAAGGATGCCAGGATGTTGAAGCTAGGTTTTATCGGAGCTGGGAAGGTAGGCACCGCACTAGCAGTAAGATTAAGAGGGAAAGGCTACCCTGTAGTAGCAGTTGCTAGCCGTAGTTTCTCATCCGCAGAAAGGCTGGCAGAGCAGGTAGAGGGGTGCTGCGCATGTCACTCACAGCAGGAAGTAGCTGATACTGCTGAGCTAGTCTTTATCACTACTCCTGATGATGCCATCGCCCCGGTAGTGGCAAATACAAGGTGGTATCCCTGTCAGAGAGTGATTCACTGTAGTGGCACAGACTCATTGGATATTCTGAAGCCAGCAATGGAGCAGGGAGCCCTAGGCGGAGGATTTCACCCTCTTCAGACCTTTGCCGATGTAACCTATGCCATAGAGAATCTCCCTGGTTCCACCTTCGCCCTGGAAGCGACGGAACCCCTCTTGGACGAGCTGAAACAGATGGCTGCCACTCTTGACGGTCCTTGGGTAGAGCTTAAGTCAGGTGACAAGGTACTCTATCATATTGCAGCAGTGTTCACCTGTAATTATGTAGTTACACTGGTGAAGCTGGCATGTGACCTGTGGCAAAACTTTGGGCTCTCCACAGATGAGGCAGTGAAGTCGCTAATTCCCCTGCTAAGGGGCACTATCAACAATCTGGAAAACATCGGATTGCCTGATTGCCTCACCGGACCGATTGCCAGGGGAGATACAGGAACAATTAAGAAGCACCTGGAGGTATTGGATAAGAGGACCCCAGTGCTGACCTCAATCTACAGAGAGCTGGGGATTGAGACTATCCCTATCTCCATAGCAAAAGGGAAAATGGGTGTGAGCATTGCGGAAAATGAGCAACAAGCAGAGGAACTGCGGGAAATCCTGGGGGTTATTAACAACTAGTACGAACGTTATGAAAAAGGTAGGTTACTATGAGAACAATGCTAAAGAGTAAGATTCATCGGGCTTCTGTAACAATGGTAAATCTCGATTATGAGGGTAGCATAACTATAGACAATGACCTTATGGAGGCGGCTGACATTCTCCCCTATGAGATGGTTCATGTGCTGGATGTTAACAATGGTGCGAGGTTTCAGACCTATGTTATCAAAGGTGAAAGGGGTTCTGGAATCATCGGTATTAATGGCGCTGCTGCCAGGCTGGTCTCCAAGGGGGACACAGTTATAATCCTTAACTACTCCGTTCTAGATGAGGAAAAGGCACGCCAACTGGAGCCTGCGCTGGTTTATGTCAATGATAAGAATGCCATAACATCAGTGAAGGGCACGAAGCGGATGGCAGAATCTGGCAGATTATCAGCAGCGCTTTCAAATTGACCATATTAGAATATTTGTAGCTACACAGGTGTACTTTAGACAGAATTTACCTGGGTTGAACAAGGGGTTGCAACCCCTTGTTCAACCTACCCCCTTATTCATTTCGTCGGGGTTCTCTGTGAACTCCTGTGGATTACCATATTCGTTGAACGGTTGGGCTGCTGGTTTCGGTTACTGTTGAACGGTTACCGTCTACGAGCCTCGTAACCGTGGACCGTCTACCGTTCCCCCGTGACGAGCTGCGCGTATAACCCTTTACCGTTCGCCGTTCCCTTTCCTCTGTGTTCTCTGTGGCTTACCATCCGACCTCACCAGGCATTGGGATACCTCACGCCAAAGGGGTTTCTGGAATGCTATCAACAAAATCGGAGAAAGGAGGTGATGTGTTACTAATGTATTGGACGACTACAAAACTTGACAAAGGTTCAGTCTATTCTAATCGAATAATGAGCCTGAAGGATAGTGGTAACAGTAATAATCCTTTCTTTCTTTGTGGACAGTGGTGGATATGTGGATAAAAGAAAGGAGGCAGCTTCAGGCAGCTCGGTTAGCGAACCTGGTGATTTGTTGAAGGAGATTGGAACGAGCTTTCACCATCCTTTCTGCGAATTGATTGTCGCTCATTTGACTGGCGACTGCTTGAGCCAGTTAGAATTTTCATAGTAGCGTGGGGGCTTGTCCCCCACCCCTGCCGAGGATAAACCTCGGCGCTACAATAGCTAATCATAAGAAGAGACTATCCTATTCTAAAGTTTCCAGAAGCACTAAAAGTATTGGAAGAGACTGGGGCTGTCAAGACTCATTAGAAATGTCCTCCCTTCTGGACTCATTAGAAATGACCTCTGATTGATTCATACCGTTGATGGTACCCTCTTGGAAACAGATTGTGGGTTAATAAAACTTTCTCCAAGGGTGATCTTGGGGAGGAATGTATTTCCTCCTGGGTTCAGTAGTTTGTGCCCTTTCAGAAGAGACCACCAACCCAATCATTCCCAATGGTAGGAGTTTCTTCTAGACAGAACACTCTCCTCATATCTAAGCCATCGGGCACTGGCTGGTGATAGTCCGC